>CAYVAM010000005.1:0-51773 GCA_964449275.1 uncultured Anaerolineales bacterium | reverse complement strand
TTGACCTGGATGGCGATCTCGACTTCCTCCTCGGCGCACGCCGCTTCGTCATACTCCGGCCAGCCGGCCGAGAGGACCGACGGTGAGTGCCCGAGCGCTTCCCACAGTTCTTCCGAGACGTGAGGCACAAACGGCTGAAGCAGCCGCACGATGGACTCAAGCGCCAGCCGCAGCGCCGGCGCGGCCTCGGCCGTCTTCGGTACGCCCGAGAGCGTATTGGCCAGTTCCATAACCGCCGCGATGGCCGTGTTGAACTGCCACGACTCCTCGATGTCCTCGGTCACCTTGCGGATGGTCTGGTGGGTCTTGCGCCACAGCCGTTTCTCGGCATCCCTCAGGTCCGACCCGTCGCCGGCGTAAGCCCCCGGCAAGTCCGCGATGGCCTGCTTTGCCTCGCCCACCTGCCGCCACACACGCTCCAGGAACCGGCGTGCCCCGACGATGGCGTCATCCTGCCACTCGGCGTCGCGCTGGGGCGGGCCGATGAAGAGCGTGTACAGCCGCTGCGTGTCGGCGCCGTACTGGTCGATGACGGCGTCGGGGGTGACGACGTTGCCCTTGGACTTCGACATCTTCTCCAGTTTGCCGGTTATCTCGGACTGTTTGCAGATCATGCCCTGCGTGAAGAGGGCCTTGAACGGCTCATTAAACCCCACGCGGCCGGCGTCGTGGAGGACCTTGCAGATGAAGCGTGTATACAACAGGTGGAGGACAGCGTGCTCCACGCCCCCAATATATTGATCCACGGGCATCCAGTAATCGACCTTATCGCGGTCGAACGGCTCGGAGTTCGGCTGCCGCTCGGCGTCGGTCACGGTGAACCGCAGAAAATACCAGCACGAGCATAGCCACTGGGCGATGGTGTCGGTGTCGCGTTTGGCCGCCTGCCCGCACTTCGGGCACGTGGTGCCCGCCCAGGATTCGACCTTTGCAAGCGGGCTCTCGCCTCGCGGTGGGAACTCCACTTGGCCCTCGGGCGGCAGTTCGACCGGCAGTTCCTCCAGCGGCACCGGCACCACGCCGCACGCCGGGCAGTGGACCACCGGAATCGGCGCCCCCCAGTATCGCTGGCGGCTGATGAGCCAGTCGCGCAGCCGAAAGTTGATCGTGCCGGCGCCCATGTTATGTTCTTCGAGATATTTGACCACGTCCGGGATGCCGCCGGGCGTGGGCGTGCCGGAAAGGGGTCCCGAGTTCACCATTTCGCCGGCCTCGACGTAGGCCTCCGTGAGGGCGTCGGCCGTCAACTGCCGGCCTTGGGGCTGGATGACGACCCGGATGTCGATGCCGTATTTCTTGGCGAACTCGAAGTCCCGCTGGTCGTGGGCCGGTACGGCCATGACGGCCCCCGTGCCGTACTCCATGAGGGCGTAGTTGGCGACCCAGAGCGGCACTTTCTCGCCGTTTACGGGGTTGATGACGTAGGCCCCCGTGAAGACGCCCTCCTTCTCGACGGTCTCGTCGCCGCGGACGGCGGCCCCCTGGCGCTTCACGCGGTCGCAGAACGCCAGGACCTCCTGCTCCCGCTCGGTGCCGGCAACGAGGTCGGCGATGAGGGGGTGCTCCGGCGCCAGGCTCATGAACGTAACGCCCCAGAGCGTGTCGGGCCGGGTCGTGAAACACGGCATGGGCGTGCCGCCGGAGAGGGTGAAATCGACGCGTGCGCCCTCGCTGCGGCCGATCCAGTTGGCCTGCATCGTGCGGACCTTTTCGGGCCAGTCGCCCAGTTCCGACAGGTCATCGAGCAGCCGCTGGGCGTACTCGGTAATCCTGAAGAACCACTGGTCCAGGTCCTTCAGGCCGACCTCGGCCCCGCATCGCTCGCAGCAGCCGTCCACGACCTCCTCGTTCGCCAAGCCCGTCTGGCACGACGGGCACCAGTTCACCGGCGCCTTCTTGCGGTACGCCAGGCCGCGCTCGTAGAGGACCAGGAAGATCCACTGGGTCCACTTGTAGTAGTCGGGGGCGGAGGTGTTGACCTCCCGCCGCCAGTCGTACCCGAGGCCCCATCGGCGGAACTGGTCCTTCATGTACGCCATGTTGTCGCGGACCCAGGTGGCGGGCAGGACGCCGGCGTTGATGGCGGCGTTCTCGGCCGGCAGACCGAAGGCGTCGAACCCCATCGGCGAGAGCACCTCGTAGCCACACATCATCTTGTAGCGGGTCACGACGTCACCCATGATGTAGTTGCGGCCGTGACCGACGTGCAGCATGCCGCTGGGGTACGGGAACATGGTCAGGCAGTAGAACTTCCTGTCGGCCGGGGCGTTGCCGTCGGTCTCGAAGGTGTGGTTCTTGTGCCACCACTTCTGCCACTTCTCCTCGACCTGTTTGGGGTTGTAGTCGTCCATGGCCGTTCCTCTTGTGTCGTAGGCGGCGGGCCAACCCGCCGGCTAACGCGGGTACTCTTGAACGAAAAGGGCCTCGGGTTCACCCCGAGGCCGCTTCACTCTTGCTGCGCGCGCACCGGCCCCGGGATTTACCGGGCAAGGACCAGGGCCGGATTCTCACGCTTCCATCTCATGGCATGGGGAGTATCGGCATGGGGGGTGGGTGTGTCAAGACAAAATGGGAGACGAACGCGAGGCGCGGCCATCGTAACGCGCCGGAGACAACGCACGATCTGCTGAAGGCCCGAGACTGCAGACAGCAGGCTTGGCCTACTCGTCATCACGCAACGGGGGGCCTTGCGCTGGTGGCAAGAGGCGGGGGGCACCGGCTGAGTTGTCCGGCAGCAACCCTCGAGCGGCAAGCAAGTCGTGTATGTCGGCGTCCCCCTTGGCAACTTGGGTTATGGCATCTGCTCGTATGTCGGCCTCTCGGGCTTCGACTGCCGCTTGGGCGAGTCTTGGAATGCTCTTCCGGATATGGCCTAGGTACACCATCAGCGCCACCGCGCAGACCACCAGGAGTGCGGCCAAGATCAGCATCTGGGTCGTTACGGGGGCGGGGCGTCTCGGCTTGGGCATCGGATCCGCTGCCGGAATCTGACGGTTCCCTGGCAAGCACGCCACCGTTCCTTCTGGATTAGGCTGCCAATCCTCGTATGGCGCTATAAACGTCACGCCGAAGGACTCGCGTGGGGCGAGGCAGTCGGCCTTGTCCACATGCCACGGCGTGACTTTGCAGAGTGTCCACCTTCCGCCCTTGGCTGGAACATACTTAATCCTGACAGTACCCACGTCCTCTGCGTAGATGCCCGCCGGGGGAGAAGCGGGGCCCGCATACGCATGCGTTAGGAGGATGCGGAGCTCAAGCGAGTCAAGCGTCCCAGGACCGGGGTTGTGCACCAGATACTGTCTCACGGTCTGCGGCTTGGCTCCGCCATTAACCGCGGGCATTGAAATGTTGGTTGTGTAGCCGGCGACAGGCTCCGTCTGGCTTTCCTCAACGGCCTGCCAGACGACCATCGCAGCACTAACCAACATGCCCAGTGCCGGGATCGCCGCAAACACCACACTCAGCACCTCTAGGCGCCGAGTGTTCACCCTTGCGGTCTGTTCTTGGTTCCTGTGAGGCGTCGCCACACCCCCTACTTGGCGAAGTGTCGAGCACAGTTACCTTGTGTTGCGCCTACACTGGCTCAGGCCCGACCGGGCAGGACCCCCATTCCCGATCAAAGTAAGTGTTCAGGGCTTTGGTCAGAGGAGGCTCGTTGAACCATATCTGTGCCACCGTCTCTGGCCATATCTCGCTGAACTCGACGTCGTCATAGGGCTCATGCGGCGCTTCCAGACGACATGCCTCCCCGTCAACGGTGAGGAAGTGGGGCGACTCTTTTTCCCTACCCGATTTGCTGCGTATTTGCATCTGCTGGCTGAATCGCTTGCTGAGAACCGTCAAGGCCTTTCCGCAGGGGCGGTCGAGAGCATTCCACACGAGCACGCGTACCAAACAGCCCTTCTCCAAGCACACGCGCAGGGCCGCGCCCACCTCGGTCCCATAGAAGCTGTCGGTGCCTGATCCTGTTAGGATTCGCACAGGCGCACCCAGGGATCGCGCGTGGTCCAGCAACTCCAGGGTTGCCAACTTGCTCTGCCAAGGATAACGGTTGGAGATGGGGATAGGAATGCGCCCCTCCCGGAACCGCGTGAGCAGCCTCTTGAAGCCTTCGCGCGTTTTGTCAGTTACACCGTTCATAGCCAAGCCCCCTGTAAGCGAGCCGCGACATCACGACAGTACCCGCGGCAAACTGAGAGAAAACGGCGCAGATTGCATCCGCGCCGCCCCATGCTGTGGATGTTTGCTCGCACCCGCCATCGCCGCCACCTTGTCTGGCAGGACAGCCCGCGCTCGACAGCGACCGCCGCTCACTACTCTTCCGCACGGCAAGGCACTGCTTGGTGTGCTCACAATGTGTGCGATGGAACACCGATCTCTCGCATGCGGCTTGTGGCACCGCATCGGCGCTCTCCCTCAGAGGCCATCATGCTGTCATTATAAACGCTGCCCGTCAACTGTTTTTTTGGCGTTTCCTAGTTTTTTCTTGAGAAAAAACGAACCGGCCGCAAGACCAGAACTGCGGCCCAGCGGGCAGCAACCACCTGTGATTATACCACATTTCTGGGAGAAGTCAAACGCCGGCGGGTAAGTCCTTGCGCACAAAGCACTTACCTCCCGCAGCGCGTGGCCTCTGCATACGGCGGCCCACGGAAGGGAACTCAATGTTTGCGAAAGCGCAAACAACACCAGAGGGCATGACCACCACTGCGCGTCGCCCCGTTCAGCGCCACCAAAGCCAGCTCCACACCCATCTTGTCTCGGTTCGAGCCCCCCTTCGAGCAAGTCACTCAATCATCGACAGCAACCGCCGGACGGCCCGGTGACCGTGGTCGGTCTGGGTGATGACGAGTTGCCCGCCGAGGTGGGTGATCGTGGCGGGGCCCCCTTCGTCGGCCCACGGGGCGATGCGGCGGTCGTTCTCGTTGCGGACGAATCTCTGGATCAGGTCGATAATCCGCTCGGGCGTGGCCAGGTTCGCGTCGCTCGTGGTCGTCGTGCCGCCTGCGCCGAAGAGGTCGCCGAATCCACCGCCTCCGGCGGCCGCGGTCGCCGCCTGCGTCACGTCCCCGACCTCGAAACGCGGCGCATCGGTGAAGTCCGGAATCTCGGCCAACGCCAGCCGGATGCTGTACGTCACGGTCTTCAGCGGCAGCCACGATTTCTCGAGCGTCGTAATCAGGACATATCCGGGGCCGATGCGGTAGCCGCATTCCCGCGGAACCACGAGTTCGATGGCCTTCTCGTAACTGATGCGCGACACCTTGATTGAGACGGTCCGAGCCTCCAGATCGATCCCCGCCTCCTCCAGGGCCTTGTCGAAGACGATGCCGAAGTTGCCGACCTCCCCCAGGTACATGAGGACGTTCTTGACGGAGGTGCGCTCGAAATCCATCCCGGGGCGAGACCGCATGGTCGCGGCCATGGTGCGGCGGGTGCGGGCGAGTTCCCGGGCCCGGCGCGCCGCTTCCTGTCGGGCCTTGTGCGCGGCGTCGGTGGCGGCGTCCTTCTTGGCCTCGGCGGGTTTAGGGACGGCGGCGGATTCGGAAGACGAAAGGGCGGCAGGACCGGACGAGATGCCCGTAGGCTTGGCCCGGACGCCGCGCGAACCGACCATCGGAACGAAGAGCAGGACAGCCATCACGATCGTCCATCGTTTCATGGCAGGCCTCCTTTTCCCCTGTGGCCCGATCCCCCATATTATACGACCAACCGGCCACTGCGCTTTGCCCGTTTTCGGCGCCGGCGCAGGCGCGCTAGCCAGCGAGAACCGTGGTGGATGTAAGTGCTGGTGCGGAAAGACCTTATGGCTTGTCGCCCGGAGACGCGACCTTGCCGCCTTTGTAGGTCGTGCCGCGCCAAGTCACGCCGCGAAGCCCCAGCGCCCGGACGATCGCCCCGGCCTGGAACGTCAGCACCAGCACGACGGCCAACGGGTAGAAAACCAGATACCACGGATTGCCCCGGCACAGAATGAAGAGCCGCCGCATCGTCACCACGAGCGCCACCAGCATGACGGCGGCCAGCAGGAAGGTCAGCAGCGTCCACGGGTCGGCGCGCCCCATAGCCATGAGCACCGAGGAGACGGCCAGCACCGCGAACGGCATGAGCGTGAACAGCAGCGTCATCATCATCACGGCGAGAAGCCACACGACGCTCTTGAACCCGCCGTAGTAGATCCGCGTCCACCCGCGGTACATCGCGCTGAGGGAATCATACATGCGGGTGCTAAACAGGTCCTCGCCCACGGCGTTGAACAGACGGTGGCCCGCGCCCTTGACGCACCGGGCCAAGGCGATGTCTTCGACGATCTCGTTCTTGACGGCGCCGTAACCTCCTATGGATTCATAAGTTGCGCGCCGGATGAGGATGTACTGCCCGTTGGCGAAGGCCGTGCGGCGCTTGGGGTTATTTGCCCACGTTGGGCGGAACCACGCCACCAGCACCGAGCCCGCCACGGGTTGGACCGCGTTCTCCCAGAAGCCATGCATCTCCAGCACCGGCCAGAGGCTGAACATGTCGCCGTCGTTGGCTGCGAGGAAGTTGACGCCCGCCCGCACGCTGTGTCTGGCTTGGCGGCAGTCGGCATCCACAAACAGGAGCCAGTCGCCGCGCGCCTCGCCCGCCCCGACGTGCATGGCGTGCGGCTTGCCGAACCACCCGGGCGGAAGTTCCGCCACCTGAAACAGCCGGACCCGAGGGTCGGTTGCCGCAACCTCACGCACGATGTCCGGCGTACGGTCGGTGCTGCGATCGTCCACGACGAGGATTTCGAGGTTCGGATAGTCCTGGGCAAGGAGCGTCTCGAGGGCGTCGCGGATGTTGTCCTGCTCGTCCTTCGCAGGGACAATGACCGACACGAGGCCAGGGTCCGGGGCGTCCGGGATGGTCTCGGCCGAAAGCACCGGCCCCCGCGAACCCGGCAGGTAGACCAGGACCGCCCGGTAGACCCACACGGCCGTGACGGCCAGGAGCACGACGATGCCGATCGTCTCCAGGATCACCCGCTCCTGCTCCTGTGCTTGGGTCTCATTCGGTGCCGCCGTATGCGGCCCGGGCGGCCTCGTAGACCTCGCGGAACGCCACGCCCCGCTCCTTGGCCAGCCGGAGACAGTCGTCATATTCCGGCAGCGCGCTGACGACCTGGCCGGCCCGTCGGCCGACCTTGATGCGGACCGTGCCGAAGGGCGTGTCGGTCTGGACGTGCTCCCGGTCGAGTTTGGCGCGATCGACGCGTCTGGCGCGCACGCCGAAGGTCGTGGTTTCGCGGAAAATGGCGTTTTCAACCGCGCCACGGCGGTTTTCGTCCGCCAAACAGGCCACAACCACGCCGGGCCGCCCCTTCTTCATGGTGGCGGGGGTCAGCCAGACGTCCAGGGCGCCGGCCTCGAAGAGGGCCTGTGTCGCCGCCCCGAGCGTTTCCCCGGTCGCGTCGTCCAGGTTCGCCTCCAGCAGCCACACGGTGTCGGTTTCCGGCTCAGCCGCTCCGCTCTGGAGAGGTTGGCCGATGACCACCCGCAGGACGTTTGGCGTTCGTCGGCCCTCGCGCGCCCCCGCCCCGTATCCCACGGCGTCCGGGACCATCGGCGGCATGGGGCCGAACGCCTCCGCCAGGGTGACGAGGATGGCGGCCCCGGTGGGCGTCGTCAACTCCCCTGGCTCGTCGCATTCGGCCGTCGGCACGCCTCGCGCGAGTTCCACCACCGCCGGCGCCGGAACCGGCATGCGCCCGTGCGAGATATCTACATGACCGGACCCCATCGGCATCGGCGATGCCGCCACACGCTCAACACCCAGCAATGCCAGGCCGGCGCAGGTACCCACGATGTCCACAATCGAATCCACCGCCCCCACCTCATGGAACTGGACCTCCTCGGGAGTCGTTCCGTGAACCTTGGCCTCCGCCTCGGCAAGGCGGGAAAAGACCGCCTTTGACCATGAGGATGCCGGGCCGGGAAGGTCGCCGGCGTCGATGACGGCCTCGATGTCGGAAAGGCGGCGGTGATGGTGCCCGGCGTCCGCCAGGCGGACCTCGGCCCGCGTTGCCTGGAGGCCCTTGCGGATCTCGTGCCGCACGCCGAGTTCGTAGCCGGTCACGGGCAGGCTCTCGAGACAGCGACGGAGGTCTGACTCTGGAAGGCCCGCGTCGAGCAAGGCCCCAAGCAGCATGTCGCCACTCACCCCGGAAAAGGCATCAACGTAAATCAGGCTCATAAGCATCCCCTGCTCCAGCCCGGACCGCTTTGGCGCCGTTTTCGGGCCGCCGACGGGCCTATTTGGCGTTCTGTCCGGGCGCGTTGCCGTCCTGCGCTTTGAGTTGCCGGAGGGCCTCATTGTAGGCGTCCAGGCCGAAGACGACACGCCGGATGTAGACCAAGTCCTCAAGTTTGCCCCCCATGGTTCCCTTGTCGCGTTTGTGGAGGATAAAGCGTTCGGCCTTGCCGTCGCGCGTGGCGTAGAGCGGCTGGCCGAGGATGTGCCCGACGATCTCGTGGTCGTTTCGGAGCGTGAGTCGCCAGGCGAGCATTCGCAGCGGGTAGGCGCGGCCGGTGTAGACCTTCTCTGGGTTGCCGGCCTCTTTGAATCGCCACTCCTTGTCCATGCGCTCCCACTCGACGATGACATCGATCCGCTTGCACGCGGGAACCGGCACGAACTCGTAGATCTTGCGCTTGAGGTTGTAGATCTTGAGGCGCTTGGCCCGGGTCGTGTAGATCCTGCCGGGGCACTTCGTGCCATCTGAGAGGTCGATACAGCCGGGGACGGCGTCCTTTCGACGAACGGCTTGCTTGCCGGAACCAAAGGGATTGGTGGCACCCGCTTGGCCCGCGTCCTCCTCCTCGCCGAGAAAGGTGATGTCCGGCTCCGCGCCCGCTTGGGCTGGCGGCGGGGCGGCCGGCGCTGCCCCGGCGGCCTCTGAAAGATGGGAGGCGGTGGTGATAGCCAAGCCGGCAAGAAGGACCCACCCAACCATCGAGACGAGCGTCAATCGCACGTGTTGCGTCATGGCAAGTGCCTCTGCAAGGCTTGACATTGTCGGCCGGCGGTTCCATACTATGCCGCATGCAACGGATCGGCATCCTCGGCGGCACGTTCGACCCGATTCACCTGGGTCATCTTATACCTGGGGCGTACGCTTGCAACCATCTTTCTCTGGATCGCCTGCTGTTGGTGCCGTCGGCTTCGCCGGTGCACCGGCCGTTGCACTCGGCGGCCGCCGTGGAGCATCGGCTGGCGATGTGTCGCTTGGCCGCCGCCGCGCTGCCGCCGTTCGAGGCCTCGGAGGTGGAAGTGGCGCGGGCGGAGCCATCGTACACCGTCCTGACGCTGCGGTACTTGGCCGAGCGGTTTGGCGAGGCGGCGGAACTGGTCCTGCTTCTCGGCGAGGACAACCTGCACCTGCTTCACACGTGGCGGCGGCTGGAAGAGATCCTGGACCTGGCCACGGTGGCCGTGCTGCCGCGCCCCGTTCGAGAACCGCCGGATCTTGGGCCGCTTGAAGCGTGCATCGGCCGGGAGGCGGTGGCGGAGATCCTGCGCCGCCGCGTGCCGGGGCCGCTGGTTCCGATCAGCGCAACCGAGATACGCCGCCGCGTTCGGGCCGGCATCTCCATCAGCGGGCTGGTGCCGGCAAGCGTGGCCGCCTACATTGCCGCCAACGGTATCTACGCCGAGACGGGGGAGGTGGGCCGGTGAGGCAGAGGTTTGGGCCATGGTGGGGTTTTGGACTGCCATAGTGGGACCTCTCAGGGGTTGGCGGCCGGGTGTTCCACGTGGAACATCGTAAGCGGCGCACGTCGCTGTTCCACGTGGAACAGCGGCCTCCGTGCTATGTGAGACAGGCCAGGATCCGGTCCAAGTCGTCCTGGCTGTAGAACTCGACTACAATCCTGCCGCTGTCCGGCTTCGCGCCCAACTCAATAGACACTTTCGTGCCCAGCACCTCGCGGAGCCTCATCTCAAGGTCCCGGACCTCGGGGGTCTTGGACGACTGCCGAGGCTTGCGCTTCCGCGGAACCGCCGGGGCCGCCAGCCGCTCCACCTGCCGAACCGAAAGACCTTCCCGCGCTACCCGCTCCGCAACTTGTACCTGTTTCCTGGGATCGTCAATCGACAAGATGGCCCGGGCATGCCCCATGGCCAGAAAGCCGCTGCGCACCATGACCTGAACCGGCACGGGCAGGTCCAACAAGCGGATCATGTTGGCGATTGTGCTCCGGTCGAGGCCAAGCCGAACGGCGGCGGCGGCCTGGGTCCTGCCGGTAGAGTCGAGATACGCCTTGAAACTCTCGGCCTTCTCGATCGGATCCAGGTCCTCACGCTGAAGGTTCTCCACGAGGGCGATTTCCAGAAGTTGGTCGTCTGGAACGTCCCGGACGACGACAGGGACCTCCGCCAGGCCCAAGGCCTGGGCCGCCCGGAAGCGCCGCTCGCCCGCCACGATCTGGTACCGCTCGCCGCGCTTGCGGACGAGGATGGGCTGAAGCACCCCGTGCTCGCGGATCGAGGTCGTCAGTTGCTGAAGGTCGGCCGTCTCGATGGCGCGGCGCGGCTGGTGTGGGTTCGGGTCGAGCAGGCGCGTGGGCACCGCAGAGGTGGGGCGCTTCGGGACGGTGAGGTCGGGAATGGGCTCGGCGGCTTGTGCTTTGAGAAGTCCATCGAGGCCTCGACCCAGGCTGCGATTGGCCATGAGCGTACTCCTAACGGGTTCCGTTGATGAGTGAGCGTTCGAGAACCTCCAGGGCAAGTTGGACGTAGGCCCGAGCCCCGGGCGAGCGCGGGGCGTAGTCGATGACGGAGCGGCAATGGCTGGGCGCCTCGGCGACCGCCGGGTCGCGCGGGATGACCGTGGCGAATACCGGGTCGTCGAGGTTGGCGCGGACCTCGCCTTCGACCTCGCGGCTCAGGTGGGCGGCGGGCTCGTACATGGTCAGAAGGACGCCGCCGACGGCAATACCGGGATTCAGGGCGGCCGACTGGCGAACCGCGGCAAGGAGTTGGACAAGGCCCTCAAGCGGGTAGTATTCGCATTGAATGGGAATGATGACGGCCGTGCTTGCGGCGAGGGCGTTCTGGGTCAGCGGCCCCAAGGACGGGGGGCAGTCGATGAGCACGGCATGGACGTCGGTACCCGCAAGGTTGGCCAGCCGGTCGCGCAGGACGCTAGCCGACGGGAGGCCGTCAGTGGCGAGGGCCTGAAGGTCGCGACCGGAAGGGATCGCCGAGACGCCGGTCCAGGAGGTGGCAACGGGACCGTCTGTGAGACAGTCGGCGGCGAAGGCCGGGCTGGTCGGGAGCATCTGGACGCCCATGCCGCTGGTGGCGTTGCCCTGGGGATCGAGGTCAACGACGAGGATGTTGAGGCCGGTCAGGGCGAGCGCGTGAGCGAGCGACGTAGCGGTCGTTGTCTTGCCGACGCCGCCCTTTTGGTTGGCTACTGACAGGACGGGAAGCACGAGATCCTCCCTTAGCGACGATTGTAGCGGCAGAGCGGCGGGAGGCAACCGAAAAGTCGTTGCACGGGCGGGCAGCGAAACTATAATGCCCGCTTGGGAGGCGGTGCTTGTCTCCGAGGGATGCGGATGATTGTGCGACGGCACGTCTACTATGGCGGGAGGGTCCAGGGCGTAGGGTTCCGATACACGGTGACGAAACTTGCCCGCGTCAGGCCCGTGACAGGATTCGCCAGGAACCTGGCGGACGGACGGGTCGAGTTGGTAGCGGAGGGGCCGGCGAACGACGTGCTCGGTTTGCTCGCCGACGTTGCAGACAGGATGCGAGGCTACGTTGACGGGGCACACGTGCTGGAGGAGCCTGCGACCGGCGAATTCAGCGAGTTTGGGGTGCGGTTCTAGGGGAAGGGCAGGGAGTGCGTTCGCTCATAGGGATCGCGCTGAACACGTTCCGGGAGTCGGTCCGCCAGCCGTTTTATTACCTGCTGCTGGCGGCGGGCGTGGCGGCCCTGGTAATTACGATGTGGCTGCCGCTGTTTACTTTCTATAAGAATACAGATATGTATAAGGAGATTGGGCTGTCGTTTGTCCTGCACGTCGTCCTTTTGGGAGGGCTGTTGGCGGCGGCAACCGGAGTGGCGCGCGAAGTCGAGGCGAAAACCGCCGAGACCATCCTGGCCAAACCGCTCGGCCGGTGGCAGTTCGTTGTGGGCAAGTACCTCGGCACGATGGGGGCCGTGACGGTGGCCGCAACGGTGCTCGGAGTGGTCTTTGTGGCGTGCGTGTATTACCGGGTGGGGCTGGACGCGGGGGTCCTGGAGCGGGCGTTGGCGCGGGGAGGCGTCGGGGGGCAGGTGGAGGCGTTTCGGGCCAGGCGGGTCAATCAGAGCCTGACAGTGGCGCCGGGGCTGGTTCTGGTGTTGTTGCAGGTGGGCGTGCTCTCGGCGTTGGCGACGGCCCTGTCGGCCCGGTTCTCGGTGGGGGCGAGCGTGGTCCTGAGCCTGGCGGCATTCGTGGTCGGGCACCTGACGGTTTTTGTGGAGGGCGCCGCCGGGATGGCCGGCGGGCTGGTTGCGAATCTGGCGCAGGGGTTGCTGACGGTGGTGCCGTTTCTTGAGATCTTCAACATCAACGAGAAACTGAGCCACGTGATGCTGACGCCGCTGGACGCCGGGAGCCCCGGGGCGGCGGAATGGGCCGCCGTTTGGGCCTACGTGGGCTGGGCGGCGGCGTATGCGGTGGCGTATGCAACCGTGGCGATTACGGCGGGGGTGATGTTGTTCAGGCGGCGGTCGCTTTCGTGAGAGGCGGGCTTGTCGCCGACGGTCGCGGCTTGTTGAGCGACAATACGTGCTGCGCGTCACGTTCCACCGCAGCGCACGTGGCGCCTCCTGGAGGCGGGTTTCCCACGGGCTGCGCAGAAAAAAGGTTGACGAGGCCGGGGGCCGTGTTACCTTAGCGTCCTGTTGACCTGCGGCCCCAGGGACAAGGGGGCAGCGACGTGGGCGAGACCCAGCGGAGAGAGTCGGCTCCGGCGGCCGGTGCCGAGGAGCGATGTAGAGGGTTTGTCGCGGGCCTGTCGGAAGAAGAGATTATGCTTCTGAGGCTCCGGGACGAACTCTACGACGGGCGGTGGGACGCTATGCTCGCCGACCTGAACGACCGGCTTCAGGGAAAGCCGTACGTCTTCAAACTCGCCCACCGCATCCAGGACGATATCGAACGCATTGAGCGGTTGAATCGGTTTGAACGCCAGTACAACGTGGACCTGGCGAAATACATATAGGGGCCGGGACAGGGCGCGGAGCGAATGATGAGGGCTGTCACGCAAAGGCTTTGGATGGTGCTGGCTGTGGCAATGGGCGTGTTGGCCGTGTCCGGGGCCGGTTGCGGAAGGCTCGGTCGCGGCGCCGAAGAAGAAGGTCTCCCGTTGCCGGTCGCACCGGTGGTGTTGACGGGCAACGACATGGAGATTCGGTGGCAGACACGAGCCCTCCTGGCGCCGGACACCCACGTGACGGATGTCTGGGTGAGCGATGGGTTCCTCGTGTGCCACGGCTCGGATCATCGCGTCTACGTGATCGATGCCAAGACGGGGGTGCGGTTGTGGGCGAAGGACCTGGCCGAGGCGCATGAGAACGTCTGGCCGCCCGCCGTCTACAAGGGAGATCTGTGGTTCGCCACAACGACGAAACTGATCGGCTTCCACGGAACCGATGGCAGGAACATTGTGCTTCAGGCCGAACGGGGCAAGCGTGCGGAGCAGCGGGCCGCACGCCAGGCACGGCGGGCCGAGTGGGAAGCCAGCGTGGTGGAGCGGAGGGTTGAGCAGCCCGGTGAGCAGCCCGAGCACAGGGTCGCCCGGGCCAAGGCCGAGGCCGAGATCGCTCGGCAGGCGGCCACAGAAGAGATGCTCGAGACGCTGACGGTAGACCGGGAGGGCGTCGAGTTGGAGTTCGCCCCTGCCGGCCCACCGGTGACCAACGGCGTCCACGTTTACGTTCCCGACGGCAAAGGATGGCTCCAGGCCGTCAGCCTCGTGCCGAAGGTCGTCTCTTGGGGGCGCTGGACCGACGACGCCGTCACGGCCGGGCCGGTCGCGGACGACGCGCTCGTCTATTTCGGCGGCCGCAACGGCGTCGTCTATGCCTCGACCCAGAACGTGCGGCGCATCCTGTGGGAGTATCAGACCGAGGCACCGATCGTGGCTGACCTCAAGCGGACCGAGGCGGGGCTGGTCCTGGCCGCCAGCCTCGATTACAGCCTCTATGCCTTCCAGGGTACCAGCGGGCGACTCGATTGGCGGTACAACGCCGGCGAACGTATCCGCAGGGCGCCGTACGCCTTCGGCAACCAGGTCTTCGTCTTCACGGAGCAGGCGGGCCTGACGGCGCTGGACGAGAACGGCAAGGTCCAGTGGCGCCTGGCCGATGGCGACAACGTCGTAACTGCCGATGCCGAAACGGTTTACGTGTTAAGCCGGGGCAACGACCTCTTGGCCGTCGCCCGCAAGGACGGCAAGGTCCGGTGGGGCGCGCCGTTGAGACGCGCAACCCTGATCGGCACCAACGAAACGAACACCGGGATCCTGTACCTGGCTACGCCCGAGGGGCAGATTCTGGCCGCCGCCAGGAAACAGGAGGCCGGGCAGGGCGCCGACGAAAAGGTCGCCGAAGCGGAGGCGCCGGCTCCGTGACGTGACGTGCGCACTGGCTGCCGGCCGTGGGGCAACGGCGGCCGAAACGCGAGCGCCTACGCCAGCGACGATCCCGAGCCCCATGGCAGCCCTGAACACTCCGCCGAGGGGGTGGCTGTGCGGCTGGGCGTGTGCACCTCCTGTTTTCACGAGGTCAGCCTGCCGGAAGTCCTGCGCTGGGTCGGTGAGGCCGGGTTCCAGACGGTCGAAATCGCCTGCCCGCCGATTCGCGATCCCTCCACTTGGTACCACGAAGCCCGCCTGAACATCGCCGGACTGGACGGCCCGGGACGGGATGCATTTGTCTCTGCCCTGGACGACGCCGGCCTGACGGCCGCAGCCCTGGCATCCTACGCCAATCCGCTGGATTCCGACCCCGGCCGGCGCGACGTCATCCTCGGCCACCTTCAGCGTCTCGTGGAGACGGCGGCGGCGCTGGGCGTGGACGTGGTGTGCCTGCTGGTGGGTCGTGACCCGTCGCTGCGGCTGGGAGAGTGCATCGCCCAGTTCGCCCGCCTCATCGAACCGGTGGTCCGGCAGGCGGAGTCGTCGGGGGTGCGGCTGGCGATCGAAAACGCGCCGCGGGTCGGCTGGCAGGTTGAGGACATGCCCGGCAACGCCGCCTTCTGCCCCGAACTGTGGGAAAAACTGTTCACCCACGTCCGCAGCCCGGCCGTCGGCCTGGCGCTGGACCCCGCTCACCTCTATTGGACCGGCATCGACCCGCTCTCGGCACTGACCGACTACGCCGAGAAGGTCTTCCATTTCCGGGCCAAGGACGCCGAGACGATGGACCTCAGGCGCCAGGACTGTGGCATCCTGCGCCCCAGCGGCGGCTGGTGGCGATACCGGCTGCCGGGACTCGGGGCCATCGACTGGCGGCAAATGATCGACCGGCTCCACGAACTCCGCTACACCGGTGCTGTCGTCATCGACCACGAGGACCCCGTGTGGCAGGGCACCCTCGATAAAATCAAGACCGGCCTGACCCTGGCAAAAAGGCACCTGGGGCAGTTTTTGCCGTAGCAGAGACCGAGTGCGGCTTGCGGCAGGCGGCCGTCCCGATTAGACTGCGACCAGAATGGGGCGCGTTCTCCGCCCGTTCGCGAAAGGTGCCTACAATGAACAGTTATCATTTCAGCCTTGGCAATTCTGCCCAGGGGCCTATCGGTTTCTGCGGCCAAGTCTTGGCTAGCACCGAAGGCGAGGCCGCTACGAAGTTAAGGCGTGCCCTCCAGCAATCCATCGGCGCGGCGGGCGAAGTGGCGCTTCGCTGCTTGGACCCGGACGTTCAATACCTTGCCGTCTATTTCAATCCCGCCTGCGTGCGGGCTTCGGATATTGACGACGCACAATCAGAGCAGCGTGTTTGAAAGCGCGCAAGGTAGACGCGCTCGTGTCCTGTTTGGGCTTTACAGCCCAATGAGAACCGTCGCGGACATCGTGGCGGCCGTGGATCGCTTGGCCCCATTTCGCCTGGCCCAGGAATGGGACAACGTGGGCCTCCTGTTGGGCGATCCCGGCCGCGAGGTCCGGCGGTAAGGCTTTCGTAAAGGGTCGAATACCGTGACGACGCGTGCACGAGACAAACCAGGACAAGTCGCTCGCACGTGGTTACTCGTCGCCCTCTTCGCTCTAACGCCGGTGGTCGGGTGTGGGCCGAGTGCAGACCGTGGTACGCCATACCGATGGACGTACGACTTGGGCTTCCGGCGACTCCTCATCGACGGCGACACCGAGGCCGTGACCCGCGCCCTGGACGCCGGCCTGGACCCGAACGCCGTGGACCGCGACGGCACGCCGCTGCTTTACTTTGCGGCGGCCTACGGGCACACGGAGATCGTGGACCGCCTGCTGGAGGCGGGGGCCCGGCCGAACGTCGCCCACTGTTGGGGCACACGCCACTCGGGGCTCTGCATAGCCGTCCTCAACGGACATCGCGAGGTGGCTGAGCGGCTCCTGGCGGCCGGGGCCGAACCCGGCGCGCCCGCAGCGGCCGCCCTCGGCCTCGTGGATCGCCTGGACGCGATGGTCGCGGACCAACCGCGTCTGCTTGCCCGGCGATGGGAGAACTACGACGCCGATGACGACTCGCTCCTCGACTTGGCGGCCATCTATGGCCAGGAGGCCTGCATCACGTGCCTCCTGGCTCACGGGGCGGACCCCGACGCCGGCGGCGACTACGACTGGAGCGCCCTGTGCAAGGCGGCGGGCCGGGCCAGCATGACGGGCGTCCGGGCCTTGGTGGCTGGCGGCGCCGACGTGAACCACGAGGCGGCGTTGAATTTCTCGCCCCTGCTGGCCGCCGCCCGCAACGGGCATCGCGAGATTGCCGAGTTCCTCCTGACCCACGGCGCCCGGGCGAATGTCTTCGCCGCCGCGAGGTTCGGCGAAACCGACCGCCTTCGCCGGCTCCTGGAGCGGGACCCCAACCTGGTCCATGCCCACGCCTACTTGGACGAGACGCCGCTGATGTGGGCGGTGGAAGGCGGCCAGGTCGAGGCCGCCAAGGTCCTTCTGGATCGCGGCGCCAACGTCAATGCCATGGACGAGCAGTACTTGGGGTCGGCGTTGAACCGGGCGGCGTGGGAAGGCGACTGCCGTATGGTCCGCTCCCTGCTCGACCACGGCGCCGACCCGGAAGCCGGTCAGGGGAAACTGGCCTATGGCACGCCGCTACACGCGGCGGCCTACGAGGGGCACGCCGACGTGGTCCGCCTGCTGCTGGACCGTGGCGCCCGCATCGACAGCCTGAACAACTCGAACGCCACGCCACTGCACGTCGCCGCCGGCCATGGGCGGTGCGAGATCATCCGGCTCTTGCTCGAGGCGGGGGCGGCCGTCAACGGCTCCGAGGGCACCCGCGCGCCCTTCCTGGAAACCATCTTCAACAGCCAACCGGAGGCCGCACGCGCCCTCCTGGAGGCTGGCGCCAACCCGAATTACGCGACGAACACCAAAGGCACGACTCTCCTGCACTGGGTGGCGGATCGCGGCCGGGCCGAGATCCTCAACCTCCTGCTCGCACACGGGGCCGACCCCACGGCAGGCGACAAGCGAGGCGAGACGCCGCTCCACACGGCCGCCCAGAACGCCTGTCGCGACCCCGAGGGCCGGTACCTCCGCATTGTCAACGCGCTGCTGGACGCCGGCGCGGACCCCAATGCTCAGGAGACGATCCGGGAATATACCGCCTTGCACGTCGCCGCCGGATACTGTGCCGGCGTCGCGGTCGTGCGCCGCCTGCTGGACGCCGGTGCGGACCTCCAGGCCCGGACCAGCAGCGCCCGGACGCCGCTCCATATGGGGTGCGCCGGACGGACCGACCCCCAGATCGTGCATCTGCTGCTCGCCCGCGGGGCGGACCCGAACGCCGTCGACGACGGCGGCCGGACACCGCTCCACCTTGCGCTGAAGCCCGGCCTGAACCGGCCGGAGGATGCCGAGCGTGCCGTCGGCATCCTCCAGGGCTTTGGGGCTCGCGTCGACGCCGTCGCCGCCATCTTCCTGGGCGACGCCAAGCGGCTCGACGCCTGCCTGCAGGCCGATCCGGACGTCCTGGGCCGGCGTATCGGCGTCGCCTACAAGGGCGGCCAGACGCTCTGGCACGCGGCGGCCATGTGCGGCCACGTGCCGTGCCTGGACGTCCTGTTCGCCCACCGCCAAGATGTGGATGTCCCCGACAACGGCGGCGCCACGCCGCTGCATCGCGCCGCCGACCGCGGCCACTACGAGGCCGTCCGCTGGCTGCTGGACCGCGGGGCCGATCCGAACGCTGTCACATCCGGCGGGTCCTACCCGATCGACCTAGCCGACGACAAACCGGCCGTCATCGACCTGCTCCGCCGCCACGGCGGCCGCAGCAAGAAGGACGAGCCGGAGAAGTAAAGGACTCTCCATGACCACTGTTGCGGATGTGGTGACCGCCGTGGACCGCTTGGCCCCGTTTCGCCTGGCCGAGACGTGGGACAACGTGGGGCTCTTGCTGGGCGATCCGGAGCGGGAGGTCCGCCGCCTGCTCGTCAGTCTCGACGTGACGGAGGCCGTGTGCGATGAGGCGGAGCGTGGCGGGGCGGAGGCGCTTCTTGCGCACCATCCACTTATCTTCAAGGGCATCGAGCGTCTGACGCCCGAAACGCCCACCGGCCGCCTTGCCCTTCGCCTTGCTGCCGCCGGACGGGCCGTCATTGCGGCCCACACGAACCTCGATGCGGCCGAGGGCGGCCTGTGCGACATTCTCGCGGGCATGATTGGCCTGGATCAAACCGAACCGCTCCAGGCGGCGCGGGCGGCCCCGCGTTACAAGGTGGTGGTTTTTGTGCCCGAGTCGGACCCTTCGATCCCGGCGCGCCGGGACGCAGGGCAGGTGCTGGAGGCCGTTCAGGCGGCCGCATTTGCCGCCGGGGCGGGGCGGATCGGCAACTACGCCCAGTGCGGGTTCTCCGCCGAAGGCGCCGGCACGTTCCTCCCGGGCGAGGGAGCCGAGCCGGCCGTCGGCGAGAGGGGGCAGCGCAATCGCGTTGCGGAACACCGCTTCGAGACGCTCGTCGAGGGCCGCCGTCTGGGGGCCGTGCTGGCGGCGGTCGCCCGGGCGCATCCGTATGAGGAGCCTGCCATCGACGTGTATCCGCTCCACACACCGCCCGCCGGGGCAGGGATGGGGCGCGTCGGCAGGTTATCGGACTGTAGAACCTTGGCCCAACTGGCCGATAACGTGAAAGAGGCACTCGACGCGAGAGCGATTCACGTGGCCGGCGATCCGGAGACGGTCGTCGAGACGGTTGGGGTTTGCACCGGGAGCGGCGGCGGACTGGCCGACGCCGTAGCGGAGGCCGGGTGCCAGGCCTTCGTGACCGGGGAACTCAAGTACCACGAGGTCCAGGACCTGGCGGCCCGAGGGATCGGCGTCATCCTCGCCGGCCATTACCGGACGGAGCGCGTCGCCCTGGAGATGTGGCTGCCGCGCCTGGCCGGGGCACTGGACGTCGAGGTCCGGATGAGCGAGAGTGAGCAGGACAGCATCGGACTCCGCTAAGCAGGAGCGAGAAAGTGTTTCCGAACAGCCGTAGCGCCGGGGTTTATCCCCGGCGCGGAACCGCCGTCGGCTTGACGGGCGGCCGCCGGGCATAAAGCCCGGCGCTACGCACTTGGGTGTCCCGGCGCGCCGGGATCAGCCGCCGAATCCGGATTGACTTCATCGCTCCTGCTAGAGGGTGCGTGGCGGTCCCGGTGTTGGTCCTGTGCCGAGAGCAAGAAAGCCGACGTATTTATGCCTGCATTCTTGTGTCCATTGGCGAGCGGCAGTCTGGGCAACGCCCTGTTGGTGGCCTCGGGCCGGGCGCGGGTGCTCGTGGACATCGGCCTGACGCAGCGGCGTCTGAAAGAGGCGCTGGCGGCGGTAGGCGTCGAACCGGGCGACATCGACGCCGTCTTTGTAACCCACACGCACCGCGACCATTTCTCGACGTCGGCCGCAGGCTTTTGCCTCAGGCACACCATACCGGTCTACGCGTCCCGGGAGAACCTTGCCCACCTGTCGGACACGATGCCGGCGTTCAGGAAACTCGTCCGGGGAGGGCTGGCCCGACCGATGGACGGCGACGCCGTCGAGATCGGCAACGTTGCGGTCGAGGCGTTCGACGTGCCGCACGATTCCCCGGGCTGGTGCCAAGGCTTCCGGTTAAGTCTCGGCCCTTCCAGGCGCCGGCGCTCCGTGTCGGTGGCCACCGACCTGGGTCACGTGCCGGACGATGTGCTGGCCTGCTTCGTCGACGCGACCGCCGTGGTGATTGAGTCGAACCATGATTCGGAGATGCTCTGGGCCAGCAACCGGCCCGCCGACCTCATTGAGCGCATCGCCGGCCCGCACGGGCACCTCTCGAACGAGGCGGCGGCCGAGGCGCTGGCCGAGATCGTCGGCCGCTCCCGTCGCGGACGCATCAAGGACGTCGTCCTCGCCCACCTTTCGCGCGACTGCAACACGCCCGCCCTTGCCCTCGAGGCCCAGGCCCATCTGGCGCGCGACAAAGCCGCGCCGGTCCGCGTTTTCACCGCCCGGCAGTTTGAGCCCGGCCCAAAGATTGTGATGTAACCCTCTTGGATACGGAGGGTTAGGACCGCGGCCGCTCATCTACCGCGACCGCTTCTTGCGGCTTTTGCGTTTGCGTTTGGAGCGTCCGCGTTTCTTGCGTTGTTGTCCGAACAGGTCAACCTGTGCCATCTGTTGGGCCACGGCGGCGCGTCCGCCGCCGAAGACGCCGGCCCCCTGCATCTGGCGCACGAGTTCCTTGACCTGGCCGAACGACTTGACGAGGCTCGAGACGTCCTGGGTGTCCATCCCGCATCCGCGCGCGATTCGCCGCCGCCGCGACGCGTCGATGAGGTCCGGTTTCGACCGTTCTCCGGGTGTCATTGAGTGGATGATCGCCTCGGTCTGGTCGAGTTCCTTCTCCTCGATAGGCAGGTCCTTCAGCGCCGAGCCCATCCCCGGGATCATCGACATGATGTCCTTGAGCGGCCCCATGCGGCGCATCTGGCGGATCTGTTTGAGGAAATCGTCGAGGCCGAACTCGGCCTTCAGGAGTTTCTCCTGCAAGCGGGCGGCTTCGTCGGCATCGACGGTGGCCTGGGCCTTCTCCACCAGGCTCACGACGTCGCCCATCCCGAGGATCCGGTTCGCCATGCGGTCGGCGTGGAACTCCTCGAGCCGGTCCAGTTTCTCGCCCACGCCGACGAACTTGATCGGTTTGCCCGTGACCGCCTTGACGCTCAGTGCCGCGCCGCCGCGGGCGTCGCCGTCGAGTTTCGTCAGGATCACCGCGCTCAGTTCCAGCGCCTCGTTGAACTCCTTGGCGCTGGCGACGGCGTCCTGGCCGGTCATGGCGTCGCAGACCAGGTAAATCTGGTGCGGCGAGACGGCCCGCGCGATGTCTTTGGCCTCCTGCATCATCGCTTCGTCGATGTGCAGGCGACCCGCCGTGTCGATGATGGCGACGTCGCAGTTCTCGTTGCGAGCGGCCGCCACGCCCTTCTTGGCGATGCGGACGGGGTCGCCGATACCTTCGCTGTAAACCGGCGTATCGACCTGCGAGCCGACGATCATCAACTGCTCGATGGCGGCCGGCCGGTGGCAATCGCACGCCACCAGCATCGGGCGGTGGCCCTGGTTCCGGATCAGGCGCGCGAGTTTCCCCGCGCTCGTCGTCTTGCCCGAACCCTGAAGGCCCGCCATCATCAGGACCGTCGGGCCGGGCGAGGCGTACGGGATCTTCGCGTCCGCCGGGCCCATCAGGTTAACCATCTCGTCGTGGATGACCTTGACGAAGACCTGGTCGGGGCGCAGTGTCTTGAGAACCTGTTGGCCGATGGCCTTCCGCCCGACTTCCTCGACGAATGCGCGGGCGACCTGAAGGTTGACGTCGGCCTCCAGCAGCGCGGTGCGGACCTCGCCGAGTGCGTCCTGGATGTTGCGTTCGGTCAGGCGTCCGCGGCCGGCCAGACTGCGAAAGACGCCGCCGAGTCTCTCGGTCAGGTTCTCGAACATAATCTCGCCCGATTTCGGAACCGTTCTTCTCTTGCGTGCGGCCTCCGGGTGGCCAACGAGTGTAGCAGAATCCGCGGTGCAATCAAGGCGCGGTGCGCTCCGGGACTCCGATGCTGCTATGCTACTTCGTGCGCGGCGGGTCTCCGCACCCGCCGCGCAGATGCACAACCGGCGATTCCCACGCGGTGGGTACTCCAGACCCACCGCGCAAGACTTGGGGCGCGGCGGAACTCCAGGGCGGCGCACACGGCAAGAAAGAACCTCAGGGCCGGGCGACTGAGCACTCGCCTTGGCGAGGACCGGCCCCGAGGTGGGTAGGACAACCTCAAGAGGTCCGAATATGATACGATTCCGGGAGGCAGATTCAAGCGGAAAAACCGTGCCGGCCCCGGCTTTAGGCCGGGCAATTGATGTAACCTCTTGTGCGACAGGCACTTACCTCGTCGCCACGGGGCGCGGCCTCCGGGCGAAAAACCGCCGGGCCCGCCTCAACAGCACGCCCGCCGCCTGTAACCACTTGCCGTGAAAGGGCTTGTGCAGACCACCGCCCGTCGCATCAGGGCTAACGCAGGAACCCCCCTCGCCGCAGCACCTCCAGCACCAGCACGTCGGCCGGCACCGACGTCGGCGCCTCGGCGTGACCGATGCCGCGCGCCAGGCACCACCCGCGCAGGTCGTCCGCGAACCGCTCGGCCTCTTGTGCGATCCGCCGGCGCACATCGTCCGTCAGGTGAACCCCGAGCGTCTCGCCCGTCTCGGCGTCTCTGGCGGCAAGGTCGCCGCCGCCCGGCGGCGCAAGGTCCGCCTCGTCGGTCACGTGAAGGCACCACACGTCGAACCCGCGTCCCTGGAGCGTCGTGAGCGGCTTCTCATAGCCAGCCTCGTCCAGAAAGTCGGAGACCAGGACGGCCAACCCGCTCTGCGGGGCGTGCGGCAGGAAGGCCTCGACCGAGCGGGCCAGGTCCGTCCGCCCCGCCGCCGTCAGCCCGCGAAGAAACTCCAGCACCGCCAGGATGTGCGACTTGCCGCGCCCCGCCTCCAGGTGACCGCGCACCCCGCCGTCGATGGCGACAAGGCGGACGCGATCGAGACTCGCAAGGCCAACGTACGCCAGGGCCGCCGCCAGCCGGCGGGCGTGGTCGAACTTCACCGGGCGGCCCGTGGCCATCGACGCCGACGCGTCCATCAGGAAATGGATCGCCAGGTCCTCTTCCTGCTGACACAGGCGAAGCAGGAGGCGCTCCAGCCGCCCGAACGCCGCCCAATCAATGTGCCGGAAATCGTCGCCGGCCACGTACGCCCGGTGTTCGGCGAACTCCAGACCCGGCCCGGTCCGCCGGCCCGTCCGCCCGCCCTGGGCCGACCCCGAGAAGGTCCGCCGCGCCACGATCCGCAGATACTCCAGGCGCTCCAGAAACGCCGAATCGAACAGGTCATCCTGCTGGGGCATGGCTCTTTCGCGGCCTCGCCTCGCCCTGCAAGGGCGCTTTTAGTACTACGACGCTACTTGCTGCGCGGCGGGTCTCCGCACCCGCCGCGCATCTGCAAAAACGGCGATTCCCGCGCGGTGGGTGCGGAGACCCACCGCGCGAAATGCCTTTGTAGCGCTGTAGTGTTAGCCGCGACCCGCAGGGGGGCGCTCCCCTACGGCTCCGCCACGTGTTTCAGAACGTCGTCGATCACCGCATCGGGGTCGATGGCTTCGGCCTCGCCTTCGAAGTTCAGGATCAGACGGTGCCGCAGCGCCGGCCGGGCCATGCGGCGAACGTCCTCGAACGCAACGTTGTACCGCCCATCGACGAGCGCCAGCACCTTGCCGCCCAGGATCATGGCCTGTGCCCCACGCGGGCTGGCCCCGTAACGGACGTACTTGGCAACCATCGGCGAGGCGTCCTCGCTGCCGGGATGCGTCGCCAGGACGACGGTGCTGGCGTAATCCCGCACGTGCGACGCCACGGGCACCTCGCGCACCAAGTCGCGCATCGCAAGGAGCGTCGGCCCGTCGGCCGCACGCTCGGCCCGAGGCATGTCGCGGCCGGTGGTGCGCTCCACGATTTCGGAGATCTGGCCCCGTCCGGGCATCTTCATCAGCAGTTTCAGTGCAAAGCGGTCGAGTTGCGCCTCGGGCAGCGGGTACGTTCCTTCCATCTCGATCGGGTTTTGCGTCGCGAGGACGAAGAACGGCTCGGTGAGAGTCCGCGTCGTCCCGGCCACCGTGACGGAACGTTCCTGCATGGCCTCCAGCATCGCCGACTGCGTCTTGGGCGTGGCCCGGTTGATCTCGTCGGCCAGGATGAGGTTGCCGAAGAGGGGCCCGGGCCGGAACTCCCAGTCGCGGCGGCCGTCTTCCCGCTGGACGATGACGTTGGTGCCCACGATGTCGGCCGGCATCAGGTCCGGCGTAAACTGGATGCGCCGAAACACGAGGTCCAGCGCCTCGGCCAGCGTCCGGACGAGCAGCGTCTTGCCGATGCCGGGCACGCCCTCCAGAATGGCGTGACCCTCCGTCAAGAGGCACAGCATGACGCCCTCGAGGACCTCGGTGTGGCCGACGATGACGCGGCGGACCTGGCCGGTGATCCGCCCGTAGGCCGAAGCGAACGAATCGAGCCGCCCCTGCACGTCGTCCGGTGTGCTCACGGCCGCCTCCCCGCTACGGGCCCGTATGGGGAATCGGACCCGATGACCGACGGCGATGATACAGACCCCGGCCGAGGCGGTCAATGAGGTTCAGCCCCCACGGTGCATCGATGTTTTGGCGGTGGCCGTCCAATCTGGTTTGCGCGGCGGGCAAAAAGGTACCAGGAACCTTTTCCCTGAAGGGCCCGGAGGGTGCTACGCAGAAAAGGTTCCTGGTACCTTTTTGCCTCCTTTTTGCCTGACGGCGCGACACCTGCCCCCGAAAGCGTTTTGACACCTCCCCTCCTTCGTGCCACACTGTTGTGCCGATTCATCACGATTAGGAGCCGTTCTCGCCTGCGGGCGAGCGGGAGGATGCGCCATGCGTCGCAAGGCTCGTCTCATTCACGTTTTCTGTGCCATCCTCGTGGTGTTCGCGGCGTCGCTGCGCGCGGCCGGGGCCGATAAGGCCGCCGAGGTCTTCGAGTCGCTGTACGGCGCGAAGGTAAAGGCCGTCAAGGCCACGCGCGACGCGGGGGATGATGTTGAACTGGCCGCCCGCCTCCTGGCCGCCGCCAAAGAGGCGACGAAGCAGCCGGGATTCCTGGCGGTTCTGTGCGAGAAGGCCGCCGACCTGGCGGGCGGCCATCCCGACGGGTACGCGACGGCGGTCGAGGCGATGGATTTCCTGGCGTCTCAGGTTTCCGAGAAAGCCGCCGCGTGCGCCGAGCGAGTGGTCCAGATTCGGCAGAACCAATTCGAGAAGAGCCGGGGCGATGAGCGGTTTGGGGCGGGCGAAGCGCTCCTCGACGCGCTCCTGCCTCTTGTCGATGCCAAGGAGGCGGCAGGCGAGTACCTTGAGGCGGCGGCCGTTTGCCGAAGGGCCCAGACCGTGGCCCGTGCCGTCAAGAGCGACAGAAGCGAGGAGATTGAAGCGCGGCAGAAACAGTTGGCGCAGACACTGAGAACCCTCCGTGAGATCGCCGGCGTCAAGACTCTCATCCAGCGGAATCCCGGGAACACCGCGGCCCGCGAGAAACTGGTCCGGCTGTACCTGGTGGACCGCGACGACCCGGCCGAGGCCGCCAGGCATCTCGAAGGCGTCAAAGACAAGTCCCTCCGCAAGTACGTCCCGGCGGTCGCCAAGGGCGTCGAGGCGGCGCCGGAACTCGCATGCATGGAACTGGGTGAGTGGTACCGCGGGCTTGGCGAAAAGGCCGCGCCCGGTGCTCAGGCGGCCATGTACGCCAGGGCCAAGGCGTACTACGAGCGGTTCCTCTCGCTTCACACGCGCGATGACCTCCAGCGGACCCAGGCGACGCTGGCGCTGAAGGAGATCCAGGCGGCCTTCGAGAAGTCGGGCGGCCCGCCGCCGGCGAAGTCCGCAAAAGGCCGCTGGATCGACCTCCTGCCCCTGATCGACCCGGCGAAGGATGCGGTCAAGGGCGATTGGAAGCGTCAGGGAGGGATTGTCGCGATCGTTAAGCCAGTGGAATGTGGCCGTATCACGATCCCGATCGCTCCTCAGGGCAGTTATGAATTGCAGGTCAAGTTCGTACGCACGTCGGGCGATGGCGAGGTCGTAGTCATTTTCCCTGTAGGGTCCGCCAGGATTAAACTGGGCCTGAACGTATGGCATGGCCTGGGCAGCGGACTGGCTCTAATCAACAGGAAAGAGGCACACAAGAATGAAACAGGCGTAAGGCCCGGTACGCTTGTCAATGGCCGCGAGTACGCACTTCACATCACGGTCGTCGCCAAGGGTGACCAGGCCCAGATTGCCGTGCGTCTCGATGGAAAGCCGTATATTAATTGGCGCGGACCGCAGTCGGCGCTTTCCCTGTCATCGTGGTGGGCGTTACCCAAGTCCGGATGCCTGGGCCTAGGCACCCATGAAAGCACTGTCGTTTTCCGCAGTGTGCGCCTCAAGATGCTCTCGGGCGAGGCCCGCCTGCTGCGGCCAGAGGGGAAGTAGGGGCCGGCGGCCCCGACGATGCGCCTCACCCCTCCCGATCTCGCCCTAGCCAACCGGACCACATCGCTTTGCTGCGACGTGGGGAAAATAGGACTTGCGGGCGCCGCGAAAAGCCGATATACTTCTGCGTCTTACGACGGTCTCAAACGGCAAGGAGTGCGGGCATGGCTCACAAAAAGGGACAGGGATCAACGCGAAACGGTCGCGATTCCAACCCCCAGTACCTCGGTGTGAAGACGTACGGCGGCCAGACGGTGACGACCGGCAGCATCATCGTGCGGCAGCGCGGGACGAAGTTCCATCCCGGCCGCAACGTCGCACGCGGACGCGACGATACACTCTTTGCCCTCGCCGGGGGTGTGGTGACCTTCCGCGGCCGCAAGGTCCACGTTCTGTAATCGGCGTCTGAGGCCACCGTGCGGCTCGGTTCCACGGCGTGGGTGCCGGGCCGTTTCTGTGCGCACGGTCGCCGGCAAGGAACGTGCTGCGGCAAGGGACGGGCCACGGCAAGGGACGGGCCACGGTGGGGGACGTGCTGCGGCAAGGGACGGGCCACGGCAAGGGACATGCCACGGCAAGGGACGTGCCACGGTGGGGAGCGTGCCCCGACGCTTCCGCGTCGGGCTCGAACGGCCGCGTCAGGCTCGAACGGCTGCGTCGGGATCGAACAGCCGCGTCGGGCTCGAACGGCCGCGCCCGGCTCGAACGGCTGCGTCGCTGCCCTCTTGTCGTTCGCCCCCGCCTCTGCTACGCTGATGCACCGAGTCCTACGCTTCGGGATGCAACCGATGTTCATCGACGAAGCCGAAATCTATGTCAAGGCGGGCGACGGAGGCGACGGGGTCGTCACGTTTCGCCGCGAGGCCGGCGTGCCGCGAGGCGGGCCGAACGGCGGTGACGGCGGCGACGGGGGCAGCGTCATCATGCACGCCAGGCCGGGTCTCGACACGCTCCTGGACGTCCGCGGACGCCATCACTGGCGGGCCGCCGCCGGCCGGCCCGGACGCAGCAAAGATATGGCCGGCGCCGCCGGCGACGACCTCGTCATCGCCGTCCCGCCCGGCACGCTCATCTACGATACCGACACGGGGCTGCTGCTGAAGGACCTGAATCGGCCCGGCATGCGTGTCGAGATCGCGCGCGGCGGCAAGGGGGGGCGCGGCAACGCACGCTTTGCCACACCCACGAATCAGACGCCACGCCACGCCGAACCCGGCACGCCGGGCCAGGAGCGGCTCTTGCGCCTGGAACTCCGGCTCATCGCCGACGTCGGCCTGGTGGGCCTGCCGAACGCCGGCAAGAGCACGCTGCTTGCGCGCCTCTCTGCGGCCCGGCCCAAGATCGCCGATTACCCGTTCACGACGCTGGAGCCGAACCTCGGCATCGTCGAGGCCGGTCCCGACCGCCGTTTCGTCATGGCCGACCTGCCGGGCCTTATCGAGGGGGCCCACAGCGGCGTCGGCCTGGGCGACGAGTTCCTGCGGCACATCGAGCGGACGCGGGTGCTGGTGCACCTGGTGGAGATCGACCCGCACACCGCGCCAGCGCCGGCCGAGGCGTACCGCGCCATCCGCAACGAACTGGCCGCCTACAGCCGCACCCTCGCCGAGAAGCCCGAACTCATCGTCCTGACAAAAGCCGACCTCTCGCCCGGCGACGCTTGCGCGCGCCGCGACCTCGAGCAGGCCATCGGCCGGCCCGTTCTGGCGATCTCCAGCGCCGCCGGCACCGGCCTCAACCAACTCGTCGGCGCCATCCTGAAACTGCTCGATGCCGCCAGTGCCGACGATGCGCCCGAAGTTGGCCGCGGGGCTTCTCCCGCACGCTCTAACCGTGGCGACAAGCAAGGCAAAGGCCCATGAACGATCTGCTGGCCATCACGCTCGGCAACTCCTCCGTCGTGATAGCAACGATGACAGACGACGGCGCCCTGCACGACGTGCGGCGCGAACCGCTCGCACGCCTCCAGGACCTCTTCGCCGAGTTCGTCCCGGCGCCGGACGAGCGGCAGGCGCCGATCATCGTCGCGTCGGTCAACCCGCCGGCGCTCGCGCGTCTGCGCGCCGTGGCGCCGGCCGCCGGCCCGGCCGCACCTCTGGTTGCGCGCGACGACTTCCCGATTCCGATGGCAACCGATGTGGACGAGCCGGAGAAGGTCGGCGTGGATCGGCTGCTCGCCGCTCTGGCGGCCTATCGCCTCACGGGCAGTGCGTGCGTCGTCGTGGATTGCGGCACGGCCGTCACCGTGGACGCCGTGGATGCCGGCGGCACGTTCCTCGGCGGTGCGATCTTCCCGGGCCGCGACACGATGGCCCGTGCCCTGGCCGAGGGAGCCGCCCAGTTGCCGCAGGTCGCCATCGGGCCGGCCGAGTCGGTCATCGGCAAAAACACAGAAGAGGCTATCCGGGCCGGCATCGTGCACGGCTCCGACGGGGCGCTGGCTGCCCTGATTGCCGGTGCACAGGCGGCCGCCGGACACAAAGCAACGGTCATCCTGACCGGCGGCGACGCCCCGACTTTGGGTAGCCCCGTGCTCCGACCCGGCTATAAGGTCCGGCCGGACCTCGTCCTGGCAGGGCTGGTGATGGCGTACAGCGAGTGGCAAGAGCGATGACAGGCATCGAGCGGTCGGCCTTTGCCGTGCTGACGCCTCCTGGTCGCGGCGGGATTGCGGTGATCCGGTGCACCGGTTCCGGCGCCCAGCGTGCGCTTCGCGCGTGCTTCCGCCCCACGACCGATGGGGCGGGTTTGCCGCCCGTGGCCGGGCTCGCCTACGGTCACATCGCCGGTGCCGATGGTCGGCCGCTCGACGAGGTCATTCTCTGCCGCGCGGCACGGGCTGCGTACGAAGTCAACTGCCACGGTGGTCCGGCGGCGGTGGCTGCCGTATGCTCCGCCCTGGCGGCTCTTGGCCTCGAGCAAGTCGATGCCGACGCGCTGCTGGAAATCGAGGGCGCCGGCCCCATCGAGCGCGATGCCCGGCGGCTGCTTAGCCGCGCGACAACGCCGCTGGCCGCACGCATCCTGCTCGACCAACTCGGCGGCGCCTTGGGCGCTGCGATCGAACGGGTCTGCGGTCCTCTGGCCGCGGGACAGACGGACGAGGCCGCTGGCCGGATCGCCCGGCTGCTGGATCGGTGGCGTTATTGCGGTCGTTTTCTTGCCGACCCGCCGCGCATCGTTATCGCAGGCCGTCCCAACGTGGGCAAAAGTACGCTGCTGAATCGCCTGGTCGGCGCCGAGCGGGCCATCACGTCGCGCGAGCCCGGCACGACACGCGACTACGTGGAAGCCGATGCGGCGGTCGCCGGCCTGCCGGTGGTCCTCGTCGATACGGCCGGCCTGCGGGAGGCGCGGGGCGTGATCGAGCGACTCGGCGTCGAGCGGGCCCGCGAGCAAGCCACTCGCGCGGCGCTGCTTCTGTACCTGCTGGACGCCACGGTGGGCGTCACAGCCGAGGACGACACCGCACTCGCCCGCTTCGATGAGCGTTCGCTCGTGGTGTGGAACAAGGCCGACGCCGCAACGGGGCCGCTCGTCGCGCCCGGCGTTGCGGCCATCTCAGCGCTTACGGGAGCGGGAATCGAGGGCCTGAGCGAGGCGATCCTCGCCCGCCTGGAGTACCGTTCACCGGAACCCGGCGAGGCCGTGCCCTTCACGTGCGAGCAGGCCGAAGTGCTCGCGCGTGGGCGGCAATTCGTCGGGGACGGACGGCTGGACGATGCGCGGCGGGCGCTGGCGCCGCTTACTAACGTGCGCGGCTAGTTCGCGTGCCCACACCAGCCGCGTAGGATGGGTGCTTTGCACCCACCTTCCGCCTACATCAGCCGGGCGATGTCCTGCCAGGTGATTAGGATAAACAGCGCGCCGACGGCGGCCCATCCGGCCCCCCAGATCCATGTCCGGACCTTCAGGCCAACGGGGCTGCCCTTGATCTTCTCTATAATGACGAACAAGACGTGCCCGCCGTCGAACGGGGGCACCGGCAGGAAATTGAACACCGCTATGCAGACCGACAGGATTCCCCAGAAGTCGATGAACGTCCCGATGCCGCGCGCCGCAATCCCCAGCGAGGCCGTCACGATCATGACCGGCCCGCCGACCGCTTCGGTGCTCACTTCGCGTTTGATGAGTTGCAGCAGGTTCCTATACACGCGGCCGAGCCACAGCCACGTGCGTTTGAACCCCCTCTTGATCGCCTTCAGGGGATTGTAGATTCGCGGCAAGGGCTCGTAGAGAACAGGACCTGGCTTGCTTCCAAAGAGTTTGAACGTCTCGATCGGCTGCAACGCGGCGACGTAGGTCGTGCTCAACTCGCTGCCGCCTCGCTTCACGCGGAGCGGCACGGGGTTGCCCTGGGCCTTGCCGAAGACGGCGTAAATGTCATCCCACGTGCGTGGTTCGGTGCTGTCCCGGCCAACGGTCAGGACCCGGTCGCCGGGCCGTATGCCGGCCTTTGCGGCTGGGCCGTCCTGGGCCACCTCCCCGACCTCGAGCGGCGGCGTAAGCGAAGGGCCCATCATGACGCCGAGACGCGGGTACTCGTGGTTGCCGTAAACGGTCACGCCTGAGGTCACTTCGATGGTCCGGTCGCCGCGGCGCAGGACGAGGCGGACGTTGCCGCCGTCGCCGGCCGCCTTGACGGTCTCGGACAGTTTCCCCGTCGTCGGCCACACCACGTCCTCGATTTTCTGAACCCGGTCTCCGGGCTGGATGCCGGCCTTGGCAGCGGGACCGGCGGCATCCACCCCCGCGATGGCGACAGGCGGCGCCATGCCGAGGTCGATGACCTTGAGTTTCGCCGGATCGACCGTCATCTCCTGCCTGTTGCCTTGGCGCTCGATGGCCAGTGTAACGGGGCCTTCCGGCATGTCGCTGAGCATCTCGTTGATCTGACGGAATCGGCGGACGGGCTTACCGCCCACTTCCAGAATCCGGTCCCCGACGTTCAGGCCGGCCTGCTCTTCGGGGACGCCGGGAACCATGGAATAGATTATCGGTTCGAGCGCAGGTTCGATGCCGATCCGCGGCGCGGGATCCCCCTCGCGACGCACGCTCTTAAGCCCCTCGAACGTGATCCGCTCGGGATCGGCGCCCTCGGCGCGGGGGCGCTGGACCGTCACGTTGAACGCAGTCCCCGCGTCCTGGGACGAGATGATGGTCAGGATGTCCTCGAACGATTTGACGGGCTCGACCTTCTCGGATGGATGCTCATCGACGGCCACGGTGCGCTTGCCGGGCGCGACGTCGTCCGTCTCGTCCGACGGGAGTGGCACAACGTCCACGACGCCGATTGCCACGATGCGGTCGCCGGCCTTGATGCCGGCCCTCTCCGCGGGAAGCAGCGGTGTGGCGGCGCCGACGACCGGCGAGGGGGCGTTCAAGCCGACCAGCGATGCCACCGTGAAGAAGAGGATCGCCAAGACGCCGTTCATGGCGACGCCGGCCGCGAAGACGATGGCCCGCTGCCACGCCGGTCGCCGCCACAGGGCACGCGGGTCGTCTCCGCCCTCGGTGTCCGGATGTTCGCCCATCGGTTCCACGAACCCGCCCAGCGGGATGGCACGCAAGGAATACTCCGTCTCGCCGCGCTTCCACTTCACCAGCGCCGGCCCGAACCCGATGGCGAACCGCCGGACCCAGACGCCGAACGCCTTGGCGGCCGCAAGGTGCCCCAGTTCGTGCACGAAGATAATCAGCCCCAGGGCAATGGCTATCTCGACACCGTATAAGACGTTAGACACCGCGATGTTTCCTCTCTGGCCCAGGCATCGGCCGCCAGGATGTCGTCCAGGCTCGGGTCCACCACGTTCTGGTGGGCCTCGAGGATACGCTGGACCAGCGGCACGATATCGACAAACCGCAAGCGACCGTCGAGAAACGCCTCGACGGCCACCTCATCGGCGCCGGAAAGCGCCGCCCCCAACGTCCCCCCTTGACGAATCACCTCGAACCCCAGCCGAAGCGCCGGGAACCGCTCCGTGTCGGGCGCCTCAAAATGCAGGCTCCCCAGTGTCGCCAGGTCCAACCGCGGCCACGGCGCAGGACGGCGCTCGGGCCACGTCAGGGCGTACTGGATCGGCATCCGCATGTCGGGCGGGCCCAACTGGGCCAGACAAGACCCGTCCACAAACTCCACCAAAGAGTGTACGGTGGACTCGGGGTGAATCAGCACAGCAATCTTCTCGGCCGCAAGGCCAAACAGGTGATGGGCCTCGATGACCTCGAGCGACTTGTTCACGAGGGTGGCCGAGTCGATGGTGATCTTGCGGCCCATGGACCAGGTCGGATGGTCGAGGGCCTCTGCGGCCGTCACGTGCTCCCGGGCTTCATCGGGCAGGCGATAGAACGGCCCGCCGCTTGCCGTCAGGACGACCCGCGAGACTTCCTCCGCCCGGCCGCAACTCATCGCCTGGAAGATGGCCGAGTGCTCGCTATCGACCGGGATTATTTCGGCGCCGCCGCGCTTCGCTTCGGCCATGACGAGGCCGCCCGCCATAACCAGTGCTTCCTTGTTGGCCAGCGCCAACCGCTTTCCTGCCCGGACGGTCGCCAGGGCCGCAGGAAGGCCCGCGCCGCCGGCAACGGCCGACACCACGATGCCCACGTCGTCGCGGGATGCGAGGGCTACGAGGCCGTCGGACCCCACGAGGACCTCAGGGGTGGCGCCGCCGGACAGCGCGCGGCGAAGGCCGCCGGCCGCCTCGTCGTCGCAGACCGCCACGGCCGATGCGCCCGTCTCGGCGGCCTGGCGCGCGAGAAGGTCCGCCTGCCGCCCGGCGGCCAGCGCCACCACGCGGTACTCCGGGCCGAGCGACGCGCAGACCTCCAGCGTCATTTGCCCGATCGACCCGGTGGACCCCAGGATGGCGATAGTCGGCACGTTTCTGCTCCGGTGCCCCGTTTGCAGGCGTAACGCTACTTTGTCAACTTCGACGTCACATAGGCAAGTCGTAGCGCGGTGTCCAGTGCTGGACACGGCGGGCAAGAATGCCCACCGCGCTATCCGCATTAGCGCCGAGGCGCAGTTGACAAAGTAGCACTAAGAGTGTACGGGCGAGGCGGGGTCTTTTCAATCCCTGAACGGCCTGCGCTCGCTGCGGCGAGGGCAACGGCCCGGGACGGCTCCGACCTTCTACTCCACTACTCCGCCCCGGCGATCTGGACATCCTGGATGCGGAGGGTGGGCATAAGGATGCCGGGCTCTTCGCGGGCGTCGCTTGAGACGGCGTCGATGTGCTCCAGCAGGTCGAAGATGCTGCCGCCCAGCATGGCGTTTTCGACCGGGTGCACGATGTGGCCGTCCTTCACGAGGAAGCCGAAATCGATGGAGGCCGAGATGTCGCCGCTGGCGGGGTCAGGCCGAATCTCGCCGCTCTCCAGATAGATGCCGTCCTTGACCTCCCGCAGGATCTCGGCCGCCGTCTTCCGGCCGAGCGCCGGCCGCAGGTTCGTCGGGCTGATGCCGCAGGCGTGCGTGCCGTGGCCGGTGCTCTCGACGCCGGCCTTGCCGGCTGTGTACGAGTTGTGCAGAAGGCTCGCGAGGCGTCCTTCCTCGATAACCGTCAGCGGGTGGCGCCGCGTGCCTTCGCCGTCGTGAGCGCCGGATCGGATGCCGCGCGGCACGAGAGCGTCATCGACAATCGTCAGGCACGGGGCGGCGACCGGCTTGCCGAGCCGGTCGCACAGGTAACTGCGGCCGCGCTGGATGCTCTCGGCGCTGGCCGCCGCGACCAGTTGCGAGAGGAAGCCGTACGACGCGAGCGGGCCGAGCACGAGCGTCATGCGGCGGCTCTTGATTCGCTTCGCGCCGAGGAACCGGCGTGCGCCTTGGACCGCGCTTTCGGCCACCCGCTCCAGCCGGCAATCGGCCAGATGGCGGCCGAAGTCGAACTCGTAGAAGTAGCCGGTGTCGTCGTCGCGCTTCAAGAGGGCCGAGACGTGGGCCGAGATGTCTGTGGCTTGCGACGCCAGCGCAACCCCCGTCGATGATGCCAGCGCGCCGGCGCCGACCGACAGGGCCACGTGCCCCGAGAGGTTCGCGTCGGGCTCCATGGCCTTGCCGGCCTCGATATTGGCGACCGCAATGCGGACGATCTCCTCGACGCCCAGCCCCGCGACGGCCTCGTCGAAGAGGCCCTCGACTTCGGGCCGGGGCTGCGGCTCGGGCAGGCACTTGAAATCCGGATCAGGCGTGGCCTCCTTCGCCAGGGCCACGGCCCGCTGGACGGCGTCGTCGATGTCGCGCCGGTCGCGGCCGCTGACCGTGGCGTATCCCATGCCGCCCTTGGCGTAGACGCGGATGGCCAAGTCTTCGCCCTGTCCGGCGTCGGCGGTCTTGATGCCGGACTTCTCGATCTCGATGGAGATGTCGCGGCCGGTTCCGGCGGCGACGTCGCACCACTCGGCGCCCAGGCGGACGGCCTTCTCGACGCACTCCGTCGCCAAGTCCAGGTATGACTGCTGGTCGGGTCGGTTCATGTTTGTGACGCGCTCCCCTGTGGGTCGCGGCTAAAAGGTTACTGGGTTCATGTTCGGGTCGCGGCCGAAAATCGGCTTATGCGCCGTGTTGACCGCCAACGACGACGTCCGCGACACGGACGTGCGGCCCGCCGCAGTCCGTCGGCGCCGACTGCCCGCCCTTGCCGCACATCCCCGGCATCTTCATCTCAAAATCGTCGCCCACGGCGTCGATGTTCTTCAGCACGTCGAGTGTCAGGCTCGAAATGGACACGTCGCGGAGCGGTTCGCCGAGAGCACCGTTCTCGATCATGTGGGCCTGGCCCGCGTGACAGATGAACTGGCCCTTCTGGACGAAGACGTACCCCCAGTGCCCGTCCTCAAGGTACACGCCGCGATGCACGCCCCGCAGCATCTCCTCCAGCGGCACACCTCCGCTGGCCATGAAGGTATTCGACATGCGGACGATGGGGCGGCAATCGTAGGATTGGGCGCGGGCGCTGCCGGTCGGCTCCGTCTCGAACTTGGCCGCCGTCTCCAGGCTGTGCAGGAACGCCACGAGCCGGCCGTTCTCGATAATCGGCCGCCGCCGCGCCGCCGTGCCTTCGGAGTCGTACGCGAAGGAGCCGAACATGCGAGGAAGGGTCGAGTCGTCGTAGATGGAAACGCCGGGCGCCGCCAGGTCTTCGCCGAGACGGCCTTCGAGGATGCTTTGGCCGGCCCAGACGGCGTCGGCTTCGGCGTTGTGCCCGAGCGCTTCGTGCACGAGCAGGCCGGTAATCGACGGGTGAAAGATGACGGTGAACCGTCCCGCGGGGGCGGGCTTGGCCGCAAGCGCCGCCAGGGCCTTCCGGGCGGCCCTGCCGCTGAACGCTTCGGGCTCGGTCTGCCTCAGCAGTTCCGCCCCGCCCACGATGCCGCGGTGTTCCGTGCCGCGCTGAAGAATCTTGCCGTCCGAAGCCACGAAAAGGGTGGTGGCGACGGCGCGGCTTCGGGCGGTCCGGACGATTGTGCCGGCCGTGTTCGCCAGGACGCCCTCTTGCCAGGCTTCGCCGTAACTGACGACGGAGTTGACGATGCGTCCGTCGCCGTCGGCTGCGGTCCGCCCGCACCGCTCGTACTCCAGGAGGCGTGCGATCTTCTCGGCGACGGGCATCGCGCCGGGCGGGATGTCGGGGTCGCTCCGGTCCTCGGCCTCGACGGTCGTCGGCTCGGCGATCATCGCGGGGTCGCTGACGAACGCCTTCGACGCCTTCGCCAGGGCGAGGGCATCCTCGACGCACCGCTCACCGCGCCGGCGCTCGAGACTGTCGGCCGAGGCGAAGCCCCAGCACTGGCCCACGAGGACCCGCACGCCGACGCCGCGGTCGGTTGAGGCGGCGAGTTTGTCGGCCCGGCCGTCCTGAACGAGGACGCTCTCGCCCGAGCGTCGGACGACGCGGACGTCGGCGAACTCGGCCCCTCGCCGTTTCGCCAGGTCACAGAGGTGTCTTGCCAGATCTTCCATAGGATTCTCGCCCGGAGCATCCGCTCCCTCACGGTCGCGGCTAGTCCCTCATGGTCGCGGCTAGTCATGCACGCGAACTAGCCACGCACTCATGGTTTCGGCTAGTCATGCAGGCGAACTAGCCGCGCACGTCAGTAAGCGGCCGGAGGCACTTTCGGATCCAGAAACAGCCTCAACTCATCGGTCCGCATCCGAGACGGGACCGTGAACACGAGGGTCCGAGACTCATACTCGCGTTTCTGGACGAAGTGGAACCTCGCGCCATCCATCAGGTAATGTCCCTTGGTGCTGCGCTCGGGGAAAGCGAACCGCAAGGCCCGCGGGAAACTCGCAGGGGACGTGCTCCGGCCATCGACTTCCGGCTTAACGTCGGTCCCGGGAACGGGCCGCGGACGTTTGGCCGTACCATGGATCTTGGGTGGACCACCCAGCCGGACGCCACGGCCGTCGAGGAGATGGAACTGGGCGGAGTCAATCGTGCGCGGCCAGCGAAGCACCGGCTTGAACCGGACGGTCACCGCCAGGAACTCCTCGCCCTGGGGCGGACGCTCGTCCGGGAACTCCTCGATCTTGTCCGACCGCACCGCGCGGCTGACCCGCAGGCTCGTCCCGTAGAGTGTCGTGCTCCTCGTTCGGTCGAGGGAGAGGGCGTGTTCGACGGCCGTCCCACCCGGAACCTCCGGAATGGGCCCGAGTCGGCTGCCCGTACGGAAGCGGATGTACTGCCACCGGCGGTACCAATGATAGTAAAGGATATCATCGATATCCGTGACGGCCGCGTAGCCCTCGCCGCGCATCTCGTCCGGCGGGTACACGTCGGCGTACCGATTCAGCAGTCCCGAGGCGTCGGAACCCGCCGACCCCAGAGGACCGGCCACCAGGTACCCGAAAAGGGCCAGAACGCCGCGATCGGGCGCGAGCCCCCAGCACAGCCTCTCGCCGGGCTCGATACGCTCGGAGTCGGCCTCGCCGGTGCCCTCAACGTACCTGAACGGCTCGTGGCCCAGAAAGGCGGGGGCCACGGGGAGCATCTGGACCAGGACGAGGCAGACGCCGACCGCCATGTATCCGACAACCAGGCCGATGGCGCCCCCTCCGGCATGGTCGGCCCACAGGAGAAAGGTCGGCTGGTTCGGCAGGAACTTCTCGCCGGCGGTCCGAAGACCCAGGAACACCAAGCATAGCACTGCCCACAGACACAGGGCGTCGCCGGCGTAGTACCAGATGCTGGCGGGATCGTCCGAGGAACCGAAGAGCGCTCCGGTCACAGGGGCAAACAGGCCAAAGGCCAGGGCCGCAGCCAGAACGAGGGCCACCAGGTTCTGGGCGGCCCGATAGACCCCCTGGGCCGCGCACATGCACGCCACCGCCGCTATGACGACCAGCGCCAGAACATTCAGGAGCACCGTGAGCCTCCGTCAACTTTCCTGCTTGATGGCGCGGAGGGCCTCTTCGATACTGGTCCGCCCATCGATGACCATGGCGAGTCCCTCTTCCTGTAGGTTTCGCATACCCAGTTTTCGGGCGTATGTGAAGAGATCGCTGAGGGTCGCGCCCTTGGCGATCATCGCGCGGGCTTCGTCGTCGATGGGCATCACCTCAAACAGGCCCGTCCGCCCGACGTACCGATGGCCTGCGCACCTCGGGCAGATGATCGTCTTGCCGTCCTTCCCTTGGGTCCGCGTAGGGGGGCGGTAGAGCAGGTCCACCCGCCGGCTGCCGAGGTTTGCCTTCCGGAGAAAATCGGGATTGGGCCGATAGGCTTCCTTGCACTCCGGACACAGCAGTCGCACCAGCCGCTGGTTCACGATGATCTGGAGCCTCTCGGCCAGAGGCTCGGGCGCCCCGAACAGCGTGCCGAGACGCCTCAAGGCCTGCCGCGTGTCGGCGGCCCGGATGCCGACGATGACCGTGTGCTCACGCGTGGCATCGGCCAGAACCTGTCCGACTTCGCCCTGATAAAGAGAATCGAAGGCCACGACGTCGGGCTCCATCCGGACGCGGCTCCGCACCTCGGCTGCCGCCACCGGACCGTCCTCTTGGTTGAGCGGGATGTGCGTGACGTTCTCGATCTCCAGGTCTACCCTCGGCTCGAAAACGAGCACGTTGTTCGTGTATCGGTCGAAGTGGCGCACGCAGGCGTGGATGGTTGCCGTCAGGCCCGAGTCCCTGGGCGCCGACAGCAGGACGAGGCCCGGGCGCCGGCCCAGGGCCTCGGTCAGGGCCATCAGGTGCTCGTCCGAGAGGCCGAGGTCCTCAAGCCGTTGCCGGCGGGCGGCCATGTCGGTGATGCGGATGGCAATCTGCTCGCCGCGGACCGTGCCGGCGGTCTTGACGCGCAGATCGAACGTCTGACCGGCCACGATCGCGCGGAGCCGACCTTCCTGGGGCTTTCGCGTCTCGTCCGAATCGAGGCCCACCAGCTGCTTGACGGTCTTCGCCAAGTGGTCGGCAATCGGTTGGCCGACGCTACCGCCAGAGACCATGTCGCCGCCGATCCGCAGCCGCACCTCCGTCTTCTGCGGCCGACACACGAGCCCGACGGCCGACGCGCGGCGGAGGATCGCCTGATGAAGAATCTGCTCCACCGCCTCGTTCGCCCGGCGCTGCTCTTCCGTCCCGGTGACCGGGTGCCTGGGCAGGTCGTCGTACCCGACAAAGATGATGTTGCGGCCGGCGCCCGAGACGGGGCCGGTCTCGTCCTCGAATGGCCTGTGCCCGGAAAGGCGGCGCCGAATGCGCCCGAGGTGGGCTTGTGTCAGAACCCGTAGCGGCGGGGTCACTCTGGCGTTGCGGTGCTGCGCATACGCCATCGACACCCCGACGAACAGGATCAGCCCCAGCGGCAGGCCGACGTAGAATAGAGGAACCAGCACGGCCGCCGCCAATCCTGCCACACCACCAGCCAAGACCAGGCCGCCCCAGACGCCCTGACTGGTGGCCACGAACCGCGTGTCGAGAAAGGTCCAGTTCGTCACGTAGAAGACGGCCACCGCAAACGCGAGCAGCGCGATGAACTTGACGACGCCCAGGACGCAAAACGTCGGCTCCGGAACGTTCGGCGCCTCGACGCCCGTGGGGTAGTACGTGCCGGGCAAATCGGCCGGATCGATCGTCTCGGCCGCCGGCGCCCGGCTGGCCGTCGCGCCCGGTGCGGGTGCGGCGCGGGCGACACCCGCCGACAGCAGCACAGCCGCTGTCAGCAACAGAACCAGCCCGCCCCGAAACAGATGGAGGCCGTGGCGGTCCGTTCTCCGCAGCCGCGTGTCTGCGAAGGCTGAACCGCTCTCTCGGACGTGCCTCATCGCAGGGATCCCCGTTTGACGTCGATGCCCCGGATGGCCATCTTCAGCGCCTCGGGGCTGGGCGCCGACTCGTACGCTTCTTTCGGGTCGATCCACTCCTCGCGCACCAGGCGCACGAGGTCCTGCGTGAAGTCGTGCATGCCGATATCGCCGCCGGCCGCGATGACGCTCGGCAGATGCCTCTCGTCGCGGTCGCGGATGGCCTTCCGGACCGTCGGCGTGGCCAGCATAACCTCGGTAATGGGCACGCGGGCCACGTTCGGGTCGGCGGCCGTCACGAGTTTCTGGCAGATTACCGCGACCAGGCTGTGCGCGAGCGACTCGCGCAGCACGTGATGCTCGTGCGCCTCGAACAGGTCGAGGATCCGCGTGACCACGCCCGGAGCGCTCGATGCGTGGACCGTCGTAAACACGAGGCGGGTCGTCTCGGCCGCACGCAGGGCGCCTTCCACGTCGTCTCTTGTCCGCATCTCGCCCACCAGGACGACGTCCGGATCCTCACGCAAGAGGAACTTCAGCGCCACCTCGTATGACTCGACGTCGGTACCGATCTCACGCTGATTGACGAACGCCTTCTTGTCCTCGAACAGGTACTCGATCGGGTCTTCGAGCGTCACGATGTGGCACCGGCGGTGCGAGTTGATGTGGTCCAGGCACGAGGCGATGCTCGTCGATTTGCCCGTACCCGTGACGCCGCTGAAGATGACCAACCCCTCGCGGACCCGGCAGATCCGCTCGAGCGTCTCCTTGGGCAGATGTAACTGCGTAAACGTCCGGATGTCGCGGCTGACACGCCGGGCGGCCACGCTCGTGGCCCCACGCTGGCGATACACGTTGACGCGGAAACGGTCCCCGGAGGCCATCGCGTGCGAGAAATCAACGCTGCCCACCTCCAGGTACTGGCGGTGCACACGCTCGTCCATGATCTGCCGCGCCAGTTCCAGGACGTCGGCCGGGCCGAGCGTCGCGAGGTCCGTCATCTGTACCTCGCCCTCGATGCGCAGGATAGGCGGCTGGCCGGCCTTCAGGTGAAGGTCCGACGCCTCGCGCTCCAGCGCCAACTCAAGCAGCGCCTTCATGCTCATGTGCCACGACGGCGACTTATCGCTCATGTCCGTCCTGCCTGCGCCTGACGATTAACGCTCCGCCACTGGTCCCGATTCATCGGGATCCGCCAGTGCCCTGCCCAGCCCGCTCGTCCGGAACACGGGCAGACAAGCTGTCAGTGCCACCCGGCCGGTCGGGCGCGCGTCAGACGTTCGTATCGACCGGCGTCCGGACCGGCACGCCGGCCCGCTCAAGCGCCGCTTTCGTCTCGGCGATGGAGAACTTGCGGTAATGAAAAATGCTCGCTGCCAGCGCGGCGTCGGCCCTGCCGGTGGTCAGGACCTCGACGACGTGCTCGGGCGCCCCGCACCCGCCGCTTGCGATGACCGGAATCGTCACGGCCTCGGCCACCGCCAGCGTCATGGGGATGTCGTACCCCTCCTGGATGCCGTCGGTGTCCATGCTCGTCAGGAGGATCTCGCCGGCGCCCAGTTCCTCGACCCGCCGCGCCCACGAGACGGCCTCCAGGTTGGTCGGAACGCGTCCGCCGTTGATATGGACCTTCCAGACCTCCCGTGCGTTTTCCTCGACGCGTTTCGGGTCGATGGCCACCACGATGCACTGGCTCCCGAACCGGTTGGCCGCCCGGCGGACGAAGTCCGGGTCGCACGCCGCAGCCGAGTTGATCGAGACCTTGTCAGCCCCGGCCACGAGGAGCGCCCGGATATCCTCCGGCGTCCGGACCCCTCCGCCGACGGTTAGCGGCATGAACACCTGTTCGGCCGTGCGGCGGACCACGTCGAGGAGGATGTCGCGCCCCTCGTGACTCGCGGTGATGTCGAGAAACACCAGTTCGTCGGCCCCCTCGGCGTCGTACCTGGCGGCCACCTCGACCGGGTCTCCGGCGTCCCGCAGGTCGAGGAACCGTGTCCCCTTGACCACGCGGCCGCTGTCAACGTCGAGGCATGGAATGATCCGTTTCGCCAGCATCGGCGCACTCTCTCCACACGTCTCCGAGCGGCGGATTATACGTCCCCGCCCGCTCCACCTGCAAGGGAAAGCGTGGCTTCGGCACGGTGGTGGTGGTACAATAGTCGCACTCTTACACGCGAACCGGCTGGAAACGTTAGCGGAGGCATTCTCATGAACGAAGACCTCGTCAAAAAGGTTCGGGCGGCGGCGGGCGCCACCTGGTGGGTCGTCCTCATCGGCTTTATCTGGCTGACGGTGGCGTACTTTGTGTGGCTGGGGATGCTGCATTACTGCACCCCACTGGTGCGCGACATGTGGGGCGGGGGGGCGCTGGAGCGGAGCCAGATCCAGACGCTGTCGCTGTGGTTCTTCGGGGCGTTCAAGTTGGCGTTGTTCGGCCTGCTGTTTGCGGCGATCTGGCTGACGCTGTTTGCCCGCCGCCTGAAACGGGCCGGGTGAAGCCGGCTTTTTGCTTGAAACCCGCCGGGCGCCGGTAGCATAATCGGGGCGTCGTCGCTGGCAGCGGTGCGCACCGGGAGATGCCGGTCGGTCCCGTTCGACAGGAGGGTCGCACAATGCAGGGAATCATGATGCACGCACGCGATGCGAGATCCGGAAAATCCGCCCGTCCTCGGGTGGCCGCCGCACTGCTGGTGACTGCGGCGGTCCTGGTGGCAACCGGCTGCGAGGACCCGAGCCTGAAGTTCAACCGGGCGGGCCTCGACGCCTACCGCCAGGGCGACTACACCCGGGCACGGGCCGGCTTCGAGGAGGCCATCCACCACAACCCCGACGTCGGCATCTACTACTTTAACCGCGGCATGTGCGAGCAGGCCATCGGCAACCTCTCGGAGGCCGTCTTCAACTACGACATGGCCGCCAAACTCGACCCCAAGACCGTCCAAGCCTACCAGAATGCGGCTACGTGTTATATCCAGATGGGTAAGCCTGAAAAGGCCCTGGCGGTCCTCGAAGAGGGCACCCGCGCCAACCCGTACAACGGGATGGCGTTCATCAACCTGGGCAAGTTCCACGAGAGCCGCGGCGACATGTTCAACGCCAAACTCTCTCTGGCGAAAGCCGTGGCCGCCGACCCCGAAAACCCCGCCAGCCACCGCGAGTACGCACAGATCCTGATCCGGACCGGCGACCGCGAGAAAGGGATCGAACACCTCAGGAAAAGCCTCGAACTTCAACCGATTCAGCCGCAGGTCTCCGCCCAGGTCACCGAACTGGCCCCGCCGGGCGACCAGTTGCCCCCGCCTAAGCAGCAGATCGAATGAGAACCGTACGGACAACGGGGTCAGGCGCCGCCGGGCGTCAGACTCCTGACTCCCTTATCGAGCCGACCCGCCACCACCTGGTTGGGGTGCTTGCCGCCGTCCTGCTTCTGACCGTGCTGGCCGCCCCGTCCTTCGGCTGGAGTCGCACAGGCCATTTCCTGATCACCGAGGAGGCGGTCGAGCGTCTACCAGAGCCGCTGCGCGGGTGGTTTGCAGGCTCCTCGGCGCTCGAGCGACTGAAACATGCCTTGGCGGCGCCCGACGACGGGGGCAAAAAAGCGCCGGATCTCCCCGACCAAGTACGGGTCCGTATGGACGAGCAACCGCGGCACTTCCTCCACATCGACGCCCTGACGGGCGAGCCGCACCCCTTCAAGAACTTCCCGCGAGACCGCGCCAAGGCCGAGGAACAGTTCGGCCGCGAGGCCCTCGCGACACACGGTTCCGTGCCGTGGGCTGCCGCCGACGCCCTCTCTCGCCTGACCGACGCGATGACCGCCGGCCGTACCGGTGAAATCTTCCGCGAGGCCGGCCGATTGGCCCACTACGCCGCCGACCTCCACATGCCGCTCCACACGACGGCCAACTACGACGGCCAGGAGACCGGCAACCACGGGATACACAAAGCGCTGGAGGTCGGCTTGGTGGCCAGGTTCGAGGACTTCTACGCGGGCGAACTGCGACGCGAACGCCGCCAGGAGATGTTCCTCGACGACCCGACTGCGCGCCTGTTCGATTGGCTCATCGCCGCGCACGGGCGGCTGAAGCCCATCCTCGAAGCCGACTCCGTCGCACGCCACCGGACCCGGTACAACCCGGCCCAGCATCCCGAAGACCTCGGCGACGTGACCTCGGAACGCGCCCGGCCGTACTACGAGTCGTTGCGGAAGGAACTGAAGCGACGCGGGTCGCCCGACGCCGACGCCATGCGCGACGCCGCCGCCCACCTGGCCGACCTCTTCTACACCGCCTGGGTCCAGGCCGGCAAGCCGCAGCAGCACGCCCCGCCGCCGGAGCCGGAGGACGAAAGGCCGCCGATAACGCAGTACCTGATCATCGGCGCGGCCGTGGCGATGCTGCTGTCGCTCCTCTGGCCGCGCCGGCGGCCCACCAAGACGGACGGCGCCGCGCCGGACGAACCGCCTCGCCGGTAGGCTACCCATGGCTACACGCCCCACGACGTTCCGGGTCGTCTCGTTCGGCTGTAAGGTCAACCAGGTCGAGGGCCGGGCCCTGGCCGCACGACTTCGCGAACTCGGACTCCGGGAAGCCGACGCCGAGGCGGATGTTGCCATCATCAACACGTGCGCCGTGACGGCCGAGGCCGCACGCCAGGGACGCCAATGCGTCCGCCGGGCCGTCCGCGACGGGGCCGAGACGATCGTGACCGGCTGCGCCGCCCATCCGGCGGCACGCGACGAGGCGCTGCACAACATCGGCGGCGTACGGCTCGTCGAGGCCGACAAGGACCGCCTCGTCGAAGCCGTGACAGGCGAGGGCGCATCGTCCCGAGCACGCGCGGGGCAAGCCCCGCGGCTAACCACGACAGCGCGGCGCGCATCGGCCCGAGCACGCGCGGGGCAAGCCCCGCGGCTAACCACGACAGCGCGGCGCGCATCGGCCCGAGCACGCGCGGGGCAAGCCCCGCGGCTAACCACGGCCCGCAGCCGCGCCATGCTCAAGGTCCAGGACGGGTGCCCGGACGCGTGCGCGTACTGTATCGTGCCGCTGGTCCGCCCGGCCGTCCGTTCGACGCCACCCGAGGAGACCGTGCGGCAACTGGCGGCCCTGGTGGCGGAGGGGTACCGCGAGGTCGTGATCTGCGGCATCCGCCTGGGGCTCTACGGCGCCGACCTCACGCCGCGCACCCGTCTCGTGGACCTGCTGGAGCGGATGCTGACCGTGCCGGACCTCGGGCGGCTGCGCCTGTCGAGCATCGCGCCGCAGACGGTCAGCGACCGGCTGGTCGCGCTCATGCAGGCCGAGCCGGAGCGCATGTGCCCGCACCTTCATGTCTCGCTCCAGTCGGGCGACGATGAGGTCCTGGCGCGGATGGGCCGGCCGTACACGACGGGCGAGTTCCTGGACGTGGTCCGGCGCATCCGCGAGGCGGCGCCGCTACCGGCCGTCACGACGGACGTGCTCGTCGGCTTTCCAGGCGAGACGGAGGAGGCGTTTGCGAACACGCTCCGCCTTTGCCGCGAGGCGGGCTTCTCGCGGATCCACGCCTTCCCGTTCTCGCCGCGTCCCGGGACGCGCGCGGCCGAGATGCCCGACCAGGTGCCGCGCGAGACGATCCGCGCGCGGCGCCGCGCGGTCTCGGCCCTCGGCGACGCCAGCGCCGCCGCGTACCGTGAATCGCTCGTCGGGCGCACGGCGCAGGTCGTCCTCGAAACGCTCCATCCGGACGGCTCGGCCGACGGCCTCTCGGAACGGTACGTTCGCGTCCACGTCCGCGGGCCCTTGCTCGACGTCGCCGCGCGGCGCGAGATTGTCTCCGTCCGTCTGCTTCGCGCCATGGATGGCGGCCTTGAAGCCGAGGCAAGATGAGGCGACCCTGAAGTTCCGCGACAGCGGGGTGGCACGGCAGCCCGCAGGGCGGCCGTGGTGGACGTTCGGCGCCCACGGCCGCGGCTGCGCCGCTGCCGTGCCACCCATGGCGCTTGCAACGGGCAGCATCGGCCGCTAAAGTTTCCGGCATGTCTGCGCGAGAGATGACGCCAGCCTCCGGGCCGGTGTGTGGCACGATTCGGCCGCCGGGGTCGCGGAGCATCACCAACCGTGCCCTCGTGGTGGCGGCGCTGGCCGATGGCGAGTCCGTCCTGGAGGCTGTCGGCCTCTCGGACGACACGCGCGTCTGCGCCGGGGCCCTGCGGACGATCGGCATCGCCGTCCAGGTCGATGAGGCCGGTCAGCGCATGCGCGTCTCGGGGTGCGGCGGCCGCGTTGCGGCCGGCCCGGCCGAGATCGACACCGGCGAGTCGGGCACCGCCACGCGGTTCATCACAGCCCTGGTGGCGGCGGGACGCGGATTGTACCGCATCGACGGGGCGCCGCGGATGCGCGAGCGACCGATCCAGGACCTTCTGGACGGTCTGGCGGCGCTCGGCGTCCGGGCCGACAGCGAGACGGGCACCGGCTGTCCGCCCGTCGTCATTGAAACCAAAGGCCTTGCAGCCGGCACGGTGAGCCTGAGCGGGGCCGTCTCGAGCCAGTACCTGTCGGCGATGCTGATGGCGGCGCCTACGGCGGCGGGGCCGGTGACCATCGAGGTGACGGGCCCGCTCGTCTCGAAACCGTTCATCGACATGACGGTGGCCGTGATGGAGGCGTTCGGCGTGGACGTTTCCCGCGAAGGCTACGCGCGGTTCGACGTGCCCGCGCCCGCCGCCTATCGCGCCCGCACATATACTGTGGAGCCCGATGCTGCGAGCGCCAGTTACTTTCTCGCCGCCGCAGCAGCCACCGGCGGACGGGTGACCATCGACGGTCTGACGCTCGCGAGCGTCCAGGGCGCGGCGCGCTTTCCCGACGTCCTGCGCGAGATGGGGTGCGAGGTCGAGTGGACGGACGCGGGTGTGACCGTGACCGGCCCCGACCGTCTGTCGGGCGTCCGGATCGACATGAACGCGATGCCCGACATGGTGTTGACGTTGGCGCCGCTGGCGCTTCTGGCCCGGGAACGGACGGTCATCGAGAACGTGGCGAATCTGCGGGTGAAGGAATCCGACCGCCTGGCAGCCCTGGCGACGGAACTGGGGAGGCTGGGGGCCAGGGTCGAGGAGCACCCGGACGGTCTGTCGATCGTGCCGCCGAAAATGATTCGGCCCGCCGAGATCGCCACCTATAATGACCACCGCATGGCGATGGGGATGGCGATTGTCGGGTTGGCAGCACACGGTGTCCGCATCGCGGACCCGGAGTGCGTCGCCAAGACGTACCCGGAGTTCTTCGAGGACCTGGACCGGCTGGTGCGCTGCGAGCCACGACCGTAAGGCCGCTGCCGCTTACTGACGTGCGCGGCTAGTTCGCGTGCATGAGTAGCCGCGACCGTAAGGGAGCGGGCAGGACACTGGCGGACAAGCCGCCAGTAGCACCCGGGCGCGCGCGCCGGCGAACGAAAGCACGGCAACCGGCCCCCGCTGAATCAGGCGTAAGTCTTTGTGGGTCAAGGCTTTGGGGAGGAGTGCTCGGGGGTGAACGGCGCACGCAGAATCGGCCTAGTCGTCCTTGTGCTTGCGGCGGGACTCTGCGCCGGGTGCACCAGGGGCTGGCGCTGGGGCGGCAGGCAGACTCGACGCGACGTTTACGTGAACCTCATGACGCCGGTCCAACAGACCAAGTACGCCTACATGGAAGCCACGCAGCGGCCCGTGAGCCTTAGACTGGCCTACCTTCAGGGAATTGGAGTTTATCAAAAGTGGGCCGAACAGCCGAAAACAGTCCAGGAAGCCATTCTGCGCCGCGAGGTGCTGGAGGGCATGACGCCGCTCCAGGTCCGGATGGCCTGGGGAATCCCCGAAGAACACCGGGACGAAACACTCCCGGCCGAACGGGCCGCAGGGCACGCACGCGTCATCTGGGAATACGGAATCCGGACCCAGAAGGTCGGCGGGAGCAGTTATGAGCGAAGCGTGTGTTTCTTCAACGACCGCGTCCTGTGGGTCCGTTCGTTTGACTGAGGCGCCTCCGTCCCCTCCGTTGCGGCTTCTCCTCGTTACCGACCGCACCGAGATCGCCGCCGACCTGGCGGCCGCCTTCGATCCCGCCTGGCTCACGGTGGAGATCGCCGACGAGGGCGCCGTGCCCGTCGCAGGCTCCGCCGAAGGCGTCCGGTCTCAGAAGGACAAGGGCTTTGGATTTGAGATTTCAGATTTGAGATTTCAGATTGAGGACTTCGACGCCGTCCTCGTCGATATCGCGCCCGGCGATCCGGGATCAATGGAACGGGCCATTGAGACGGCGGCGCGCCTGCGCGACAGCGCGGTCCCCGTGCTTGTGGTGAACGGGCGCCTCCGCTCCCTCACGGTCGCGGCTAGTCATGCACGCGAACTAGCCGCGACCGTTAGGGAGCGGACGCGCGAGGAGCGCATCGCCCTCTATCGGGCGGGCGCCGTGGGGTTCGTGGACGTCGGCGATGACGGCGAAGAACTCGCGGCACGGATCGCGAGTCTGCTCGTCACAAAACGGAGGGGCATGCGTCCAGACGGATCCGGTGCGGACCCGTCTGGGCCCGTGCCGGTGGCGCTGCAACGGCTGCGGGATCACTCGCGGCACCTGGACGAGCAGTTGCGTCTGGCCCAGCGGTTGCAGATGGATTTCCTGCCGCGGCGGATGCCGGTTCTCGAGTCCGTTCGGTTCGCGGCCCGACTCGAGCCCGCCGCCTGGGTCGCAGGCGATTTCTACGACGTCTTCCGGCTGGACGAGCAGCACGTCGGGTTCTATGTGGCCGACGCGGTAGGCCACGGCATTCCGGCGGCCCTGCTGACGGTGTTCGTCAAGAAGTCGCTCCAGACGAAGCGCATCCACGGGAACGCGTACGACTTGATCCCGCCCGACCGGGCCCTGCGCCTGCTGAACGCGGACCTCCTGTCGGCCGAACTCCAGGAAACCCCGTTCGTCACGATGGTGTACGGCATCTACAACGAGGCGACGCGCGAGTGCACCTACGCGCGGGCCGGTCACCCTAAGCCGCTGCTGCTGGGTCCCCAAGGCGGTCTCCAGCAACTCGAAGGCGAGGGACCGCTCCTGGGCATCTTTCCTGACGCGACGTTCGCCGCCTGCCGCCGGCGTCTGGAGCCCGGACAGCGGCTCCTCCTTTACACCGACGGGGCCGAACGCGTCGAGCCCGGCCGCCCCGCCAGCCCCGAACGCCTGTTCGAGATCGTTCGGACGGCGTCGTTGCTTCCGCTCGAGACGCTTCTGGATTCCATTCTCGACGCCGTCCGCGGCGCCACCGGTGGCCATCGCCTCGCAGACGACGTGACACTGGTGGCGTTGGAAGTGACGGTTGGCGAACAGGACGAGTGAGCCTCCGAAGTCGCCAAAGGCGTCCGTTTCAACACGGTCTCCTGCAATCAGTTGGCGTGCGGACTGCGCTCCGGCGCCGAGAGACAGGCGCCGGCGGCGGCCTCTCCGGAACGGATGCAGCCCTCGCACGCGTTCGCTTCGGCCAGCCGGATGGCCGCCACCAGATCGAGCGCCTCTCCGAAGGCCGACCGCATCTCGGTCCGCGAGAGCGTCGACGCGCACCGCGCGATCCACCATAGAGAAACGTAGTCCAGGTCCCTCCATGCGAGCAACGCCCGCAGCACCGCCAGGGTGATCCGCATCCGTTGCCTGGTTGAGACCGTGGCAGCCATTGTCGCACCGTTCCTTTCGCGCGGCGCGTCCGGCGTCCCGTCTCGCCGGACCGCCTTTACATCCACGCTATTAGACTCCCCAAGACGCATGAGGATTCATGAAAAAGCGAAAGGATTCTCGGTTCGCGCGGTGGGTGTTCTCGCCCACCGCGCATCATACGTCCAAGGGTCGCCGCTGCCTGAATATCGCAGCGTCGGCACGCGTCTAATCGAGCAACAGGCGGCAACAGACGAGATGAACCGTGATGAGGCGAAGTGCGACCAAGGAAACCTTCAGGCAGACCGACGAGCGCTGCCGGCGCGCGTCCGGCTATTTCACCTTCGGCCGCAGGGGCAGTTCCGACATCTTGTACGTGCAGAAGTGGCGGGCGATCTTCTCGGCAAAGCCCTCGACGAGGATTTTTTCCTGGCGGCCGGGCTCGTCGACCCTGGCATCGGGCAGGCCCTCGGCGGTGATCAAGCGCGCCGCCGCCAGAATCGGCCACACCTGCTCGCCCGTCTCCGGGCTGACGATCCGGACCGCCGCTTCGGCATAGGCGCGGTACACGTTGGAGTTGGGGCTGTCTTTGAGACGGAACTCGAACAACTCCAGGTGGATCACCAGGTCGGTGTTGAAGTACTTGCCGACCTGTGCCACCGACCATTGCTGGAAGCCGCGCTCCGTCCGCCGCGCGGCCTCGACGCTGTGCTGCGAGACAACCGGACCGCAGGCTTTCTCCTCGGCGAGGAAGTTGCCGATTTCGTCCGCCAATGACACGGCCACACGCGGAAACTCCGACGCAACCAACGGGTCTTTCAGGTCCACCAGGACCACGGCGCTGCGGCCGGTGAGATCGTACTCCGCCTTGTGCTCGTCTTCGGGCACAAACGGCCCCACCGTCTTCACAAGGATGTAGGCAAGTATGTTGCATCCGGCGCAGGAGACGGCAGCCAATGTCAGTAGGGTCAACATTGCCAGGCATTGTCGCAGACTCTTCATAGGAGTCTGCGACGCGTGGAGAACAGGTTGGTTCACAGCCTTCCCCCTTGGTCTTGGACCTCGTGATCGTAGAACTTCCGGATGACGTCCTGGGCGAAGATCCGGGTCGCCGCCGCTCGAAGTTTGCGTTCGCTCACGGCAACGAGCGGCCGGTCCTCGGGGAACAGCGTCTCGACGGTCGTCTCGTAAACGGGGTTGCGCCCCGCCTTCGAAGCCTGGGCCTCTTTGGGGTCGACTTTGACAACCTGGATGCGAGCCTTCACGCGGCCGCGCTGCAGGTTTGCCGATCGGTCTTCAATCATCGTGTAGCGTTCGAGTTCGACATAGAGGAGCGTGTCGGCCTGAAAGGCCTTGGCGATGTCTTCGAGCGCCATGTTCGGCCATTCGAGATTGGCTTCCTGCCAGCGAATCAGGTCGACAGGCCGAACGACCACCTTGACGCGCGGCTTCAGGTTGATATAGATCTCCCTGAGGATATCGTGGCTGACTTCCAGTGGCACCACCGGATAAGTGAACAGGATGTCGGTACTGGCGTACGGCACGATCACCAGCCGCTCGGCCGTCAGTTCGTATTCGGCCTCAACCGTCTTCTTCGGATGCCGCGGCGCAATAACCCACGCGATGAACCGCGCAGGAATCTCGCAGCCGCTCACCGCCAGCACCAGCGCGAGCGCCACGAGCACCGCCGCTCTACGCAGGCGAGTCGCTGTGGCGACCGTCCTTCCGCGCTGCACGGCCTTTGCTCTCGTCATTGTCTCCCGGTCTTCCCTTCCCCTGAGTTCCCCACCTTCTCTCTCGCGCCGGCCGCGCAAACCGGCTCACAGCGTCATCCACTTATACGCCCACGAGAGGATGGCGAGCGCCAGCAAAACCGTGGCCGGGACGGCGACACCGTAAACCGTCAGCATGGGGACCCAACTCCGCCCCGTCACGAGCGTCGCCACCGTCATCAACATCCCCCCGACCATCAGCAGAAAACAGATGAGTCCGAACGGCTGGTTCACGAGCGCGTCGTAGAACCTTCCATGGGTCGCCAGAACGAACGACGTTGTCACCCCACATGTCGGGCAGG
>CAYVAM010000004.1:0-59581 GCA_964449275.1 uncultured Anaerolineales bacterium | reverse complement strand
CGGCCGAGATGACGGCGTGGGTGTGATCGGGCGTGGCGCAGACGACGGCGTCGAGCCCGCCGCCCATCGCGTCGAGCATCTTGCGGAAGTCGGCGAAGGTCTTCGGTTTGGCCTCCAGCAGGCGCTTGTACCGGACGGCGGCCCGCCGCTCCCAGTCATGTTGCGAGGTTGCGAAACGGGCGGCCAGGTCCTCCCAGCGTTTGAAGGCTGCGGCCAACTTGCTCTCGTTGATGTCGCAAAAAGCGACCACGTTTTCCATCTTCGGGATCGTGTCGACGAACCACGTGCCGCGCCCACCCACGCCCACCAGAGCGACGTTTAACCTCTCGTTGGCCCGCGCGCTCGTGGCCGAGCGGGAATCGGCGAGGATGACCAGGCCCGCAGCGCCTGCGGCAGTTTTCAGAAACGCGCGGCGGTTGACGTGCTCTTGCATGGTTCGACCCCCTTTCGTGGCGCGGCCGGCCCGGCCTGGGCAGCGTAGGACGGGTGCGATTGTGGGTCAGGGCGGCGGCCATGTCAACCACTTCCGCCGGTGGGTCGGCCGCGGCTTACCGGCAGGCGCCGGAGGTGCCGAGAGGGCGGGGGGCGAGGTTAGCCGCCGCGCTCGCGCGGCGCGTTCGCACCAGGTTGGGCCGACCTGCATATTGCGCGGCGGGTCGGGAGACCCGCCGCGCGAGGGTTCTGTCAGGCGTTAGACTCACCCCATCTGGACGAGGGCGGCGCGGACGGTGTTGCGAAGGAGGATGGCGACCGTGACGGGGCCGACGCCGCCCGGCACGGGCGTGATGGCGCCGGCGACCTCGACGGCCGAATCGAAGTCGACGTCGCCGACGGTCTTCATCTTCTTGCGGCCCTTCTCATTCAGGACGGGCTCGCCGTTTTCATCGAGGACGGGCACGCGGTTGATGCCAACGTCGATGACCGTGGCGCCCGGCATGACGTGCTGGCCGGTAATGAGGCCCGGCACGCCGGCGGCGACCACCAGGATTTCGGCCTTCGAGGTATGGGCCTTCGTGTCGCGCGTGCCGATGTGGCAGCAGGTGCACGTGCCGAGGTCGTTGACGATGAGACAGACGACGGGTTTGCCGACGATGGGCGAATGTCCGACGACGACGCACTCTGCGCCCTTGATTTCGCATCCGGCGAACTTGATGAGTTCGTAGGCGGCGGCGGCGGTGCACGGGATGAGTTCGGCCCCCTCGTAGAACAGCAGTTTGCCGAGGTTGGCGGCGGTGATGCCTTCGACGTCCTTTTCGGGCGGGATGCGCTCGGCCATGTCGCGGGCGTTGACGCCTTCGGGGAGCGGCATCTGGAGGAGGATGCCGCTCGTGGACGGGTCGGCGCCCAGTTCATCGATCCTGGCGGCCAAGGCGTCGGCGGTCGTGTCGTCGGGAAGTTCCACCAGGTCGTACGCGATGCCGGCCTCCTGGCACGATTTGGCCTGGCTGCGGCTGTAGATGCGTGCGCCGGGGTTCGAGGTGACCAGGAGGCTGGCGAGTTTGGGCGGTGAGCCGGTCTTGGCCTTGATTGCCTCAATGCCCTTCGCAAGGTCGGCCCTGATTTGCGCCGCAAGGGCTTCGCCGTCAATCAGTTTCGCAGGCATGCTTCTCTCCTTCGCGTGCTGTCACATGTATCGGCCGGGTGACATGGCCACGCTCGCGTGGCCATGAACATCAACGTGCAAAAGGGCCGACACATGGCCACGCAAGTTTACCCGCCGTGGCGGGCGTGGCCATGCCACCCTCCTTTTGCAGCGGCCCGCTAGTTCTTCAGGCCGGCATTGGCAAGGATGTCCGGCACGACGTCGTCCCAGCCGAGTGTCATGAGGTGGGCGCCCTGGCACATGGGCTTCATCTCGCGGACGAGTTCGCCGGCGATCTCGGCCGACACCTTCTTGCGGTCCTCTTTCGGGGCGTCGGCCATCCGCTGGATGATCCCCTCCGGCACCTGGACGCCCGGCACGCCGCGGTTCATGTACTTGGCCATGCCGGCGGACTTCAGGACCACGATGCCCACCAGCACGGGGACCTTCACGTGGTCGATGCTTTTCATAAACGTCTCGAACGTGGCGGGGTCGTACACGGCCTGCGTCTGGACGAACTGGGCGCCGGCCTCGACCTTCTTTTCGAGTTTGATGATCTGCGGCTCGACCACCTCGGTGCAGGGCGTGACGCAACAGCCCTTGAAGAACGTCGGCACGCCGTCGAGTTCGTTCGGATTGCCCTTCATGTCGGCGCCCATGTCGGTGCCGGCCTCGAGGCCGGCGATCGCCTGGAGCAGGGTGACGGAATCGAGGTCGTACACCGGCTTGGCCTGTGGGTGGTCGCCCATGGCCACGTGGTCGCCGGTCAGGGCGAGGACGTTGCGGATTCCGAGGATGTGGGCGGACAGCAAATCGCTCTGGAGGGCCAGGCGGTTGCGGTCGCGGCAGACCATCTGGAAGACCGGTTCGATGCCGCGGTCCAGGAGCAACTTGGAGCCGACCATCGACCCGGTCCGCATGACGGCCGTCTGGATGTCGGTGACGTTGACGGCGACGACGCGGCCCTTGAGATACGTCTCGGCCTCGTGGATGACGGGCTCGAGGTTTGTGCCCTTGGGGGGTCCGATCTCGCCGGTGACGACGAATTCGCCCGCTTCGAGCGCCTCCTGGAACCTGCTGACAGGCAGGGTCATGCCTTCGACTCCTCTTCTTCGAGTTCGACCATTTCCTCATGGACCAGCCGCCGCACGCCGCGCCCCCGGTCCGTCCGGTGGTCGCGAGGGGGACGGATCTTGCGATACTCATCGAGCCGCCCGAGTTCCTTCAGCCGTTTGTAGATCAGGAGCCAGGCGCAGTCCATCTCCGAGTCCACCTCGCACTTTCCGTCGTTGGTGCCGCCGCACGTGCCGTTGATCAGGCTCTTGCTGCACCGCGCGACGGGGCAGATGCCGCCGGTCCACGCCAGGACGCAGTCCCCGCAGCCGCGGCAATACTCAGCCCAGGCGCCGGGGGCGGTGTTGGCGCCATAGAACGTGGTGTTGAGGGCGGGGAGGAAGGGCGTCTCGGGGTACAGTTCACTCATGAAGCCCACGCCCACGCCGCACGCCATGCTGAGGACGGCATCGTACTGGCCGGGATCGGTCTTGAGGTCCTCGATGAACTCGCGGTCGCACTGGCGGGTAATGGAGTCGGATTCCACGGTGAGGTCCATGCCCTTTTGGCGTGCGGCCAGGCGAAGTTGGGAGGCGAGTTCGTCGGCCTGCTTCTCGCCGCCCGTCAGACACACCGTCACGCACCCGCCGCAGGCCAGGACCAGCACACGCTTGTACGGCGCGAGCATTTCCAGGATCTCGTCAAACGGTTTTCGTTCCGCAACGATCATCGAAGCAATCTCCTAACCTGCCGGGAGGGTTCCCGCTGCCGCAACGAGCGCAGGATGAACGGCTTCCCGGTTTTCGTCGGCGAGTTCCAGCATTCTGAGGCAATCGGGGTCCAGACCGACCTCGGCCAGCAGTTGCCGGGCCTGGTCCACCCGTCGGCTGATGCGGCGTGTGGCCTGCGGATAGCGGTCGGCGCCCTCGTGGCAGGCGACGACAAGCACCCGGTCGGCGCCCTTCTCGAAGGCAGCCAAGAGGTCGCTCACGCTCAGCCGGGCGACGCTGGGCAGATACACCTCCGCCACACCGGCAACGGGCTCACGCTCGCCCCGCCAGTCGGCCGCCGAGGCATGGTGCCCGCAGATGAAGGCGACGATCTTGGCATGGCCGTCGCTTGCCGCCGACGCCAGGGCGGCGCCGATGCGCGCGGGAAGTCCCCGCGCATCCCACCCGCGGGCGATGATCGCGCCCGCCGGGCACTCGGCGATACACATCCCGCACGCCTGGCACAGGGACGAGTCAATCCGCGCAACATCGGTGACCTTGGGGATGTCGAACGGGCAGACCCGCAGACACGTCAGACACGCCGCGCATTTGTCCACGAGCACTTCGGCCCCCGCGCCGCAATTCATGCAGCGGCGCGACTCGCGCAGCGCCGCCTCCTGGGCCAGCGTCTTGTCGATCGGCCCGAAGGTTTTCAAGCGGGTTTGCGGCGGCACGGCCTCGACGGGTTCTCGCGAAACGTTGATCACCTTTTCCGCGGTGCCCTCGGCAATGCAGTCGATCTCAGGCGGCAGCGAGTCGTCGATGCGGATCTCCTGGCCGCGCAGAAACAGGTCAACGGCCACGGCTGCCCGCTGCCCGCTGGCGCACGCTTCCACGGCCGACCCGGGCGGCGTGACGATCTCGCCACAGGCGAACACTCCGGGCAGGCTCGCTTGCTGGGTAGCCGCGTCGTACACCAGCCGGCCGCGATCGTCCTGCTTGAGGGAACTTCCCTCGACGAAACCCATGTCGGCCGCCTGGCCGATCGCCATGATGACGGTATCGCACGCGAGTTCGATCACGTCGGAGTCGTCGTACTGCGGGTCGAACCGCTCGTTCTCGTCAAAGACGCGTGTCACGGCGCGGGCCTTGACGCCGACAATCTGCCCCTGGCGGAGGAGGATTTCAATGGGCCCGCGGCGGTGGATGAACTCGATGCCCTCTTCCTGGGCCTCCTGCTGTTCCCACTCGTAGGCCGGCATCTCCTCCGGCGTCTCCAGGCACATCATCCGCACGCGGCCGGCGCCCAGGCGGACGGCCGACCGCGCGGCGTCCACGGCCACGTTGCCGCCGCCGACGACGAGCACGTCCTGGCCGAGGTCCACCGGATGGTCAAAGGAAACGTCCGTCAGGAACTCCAGGGCAGGATACACACGCTGGTGATCCGCGCCCGGCATCGGGAGCAACCGGCTCTTCGCCAGCCCCGCGGCCACCACCACGGCCTCAAAGCCTTCGGCGAGAAGGTCGTCGATCGTCTTGTCCTTGCCGATTTCCAGGCCGGTCGCCAGTTCGACGCCGTGGGCACAGATCCAATCGATATCGATCTGAAGCGCCTCGCGCGGCAGGCGGTACTTCGGCACGGCCGTGGCGGGAATGCCGCCCGCGACCGGGAACTTCTCGAAGACCGTGGGCCGGTACCCCATCTTCGCCAGGTCCAGCGCCGCCGACATCCCCGCCGGGCCGGCGCCGACGACGGCAACCCGGGCCTTGTCCTGGGAAGCGGCCTTGTGGACCGTTGCGCCTTCGGCGCCCTGCAACTCCACCACAAACCGCTTCAACTCGCGGATCGCCAGGGCTTCATCGACGTCGCGGCGGCGGCAGTTCGCCTCGCAAGGATGGTGGCAGATCCGGCCGCACACGACCGCAAACGGCAGATTGTCCCGGATCAGATCCGTCGCGTCGCGCCAGCGGCCCTGCGCGATGGCCTCGATGTACCCGCGCACGTCGGCGTGAACCGGGCAGGCGTGCCGGCACGGCGCCCACTCGCGCTCCATCAACTCGCAGGTCGATGGCAGGGTGGCCACGTCTCTTGATGTCAAGTCACCATCCCGCATGCGAAACGTCTCCGTCACCCACCCGTTAGAAAACCGCGGAAGCGGGCGCCGCCGGCCCCATAACGGTAAGCCCGCAGAGTCAAGCGCGCGCCACCCGTCGGCGCCGATCGCGACATCCCACTGAGGTCCAGGCGGCGCGCCGCGGTCTTAGAACAGGCCCACGATCTGGCCGTCCGGCCCGATGTCCACCTTCTCGCCGGCGGGGGTCGTGGGCAGACCCGGCATCGTCCGCATCGCGCCGCAAAGCGGGTACAGGAACCCCGCGCCGACCGAGGCCCGCACGTCGCGCACGGGGAACTCGTAGCCCGTCGGGGCACCCTTTATGCTGGCGTCGTGCGTCAGGCTCAGGTGCGTCTTGGCCATGCAGAGCGGCAGTTTGTCGTAGCCGAGTTGGGTGAACCGCTCGATGGCCCGCTCGGCGGCCTTCTCATAGACGACGCTGCCGGCGGCGTACATCTTGGTGGCGATGGTCTCGATCTTCTCCTTGATCGAAAGGTCGAGGTCGTAGAGGAACTTGAAGTCGTTGGGGGCCTCGCAGGCCTCGACGACGGCCTCGGCCAGTTCGGTGCCGCCCTTGCCGCCCTCCGCCCAGACGTTGGAGTGGGCGACCCATCCGGCGCCGGCGGCCTTGGCCTTCTCGGCGACGGCCTGAAGTTCCGATTCGGCGTCGGTGGTGAACCGGTTGACGGCCACGACGCACGGCACGCCGTGCATTCGGATGTTCTCGATGTGCTTTTCGAGGTTCGCGCAGCCTTCGGCGACCACGTCGGGGTTCTCTTCGAGCAGGCCCGGGTCGAGGGGCCTGCCGGCGACGACCTTGAACTTGCCGCTGTGCATCTTCAGTGCCCGTACCGTGGCGACCAGGACGACGCAGTCGGGCACGAGTCCGCTCTGGCGGCACTTGATGTTCATGAACTTTTCCATGCCGATGTCGGCGCCGAAGCCGGATTCGGTGACGGTGTAGTCGGCCAGTTTCGTGGCGATCATGTCGGCCAGGATCGACGAGTTGCCGTGGGCGATGTTGGCGAACGGCCCGGCGTGGACGAAGCACGGCGTGTGTTCGAGCGTCTGCATGAGGTTCGGTTTGATGGCGTCCTTCATGAGGACGGCCATCGCGCCGCCGACCTTGAGGTCGTCGCACGTGACGGGCGTCCCGTCGCGCCGGTAGGCGACGACCATGCGGCCGAGGCGTTTGCGGATGTCGTCGAGGCCCGTTGTCAGGCCCAGGATGGCCATGACCTCGCTGGCGACGGTGATGTCGAAGCCGGTGTGGCGGACGATGCCTGAGCCGAGGCCCGTGACGATCTCGTCGAGGGCCCAGCGGTCGCTGATGTCCAGCACCCGTCGCAGGCTGGGGGCGTACGGGTCGATGTCGAGGGGGTTGCCGTGATAGATTGAGTTATCGACGAATGCGCACGCGAGGTTGTTGGCCAGGCCGACGGCGTGGATGTCGCCCGTCAGGTGCAGGTTGAAATCCTCCATCGGGACGACCTGGCTGTGCCCGCCCCCCGCCGCGCCGCCCTTGATGCCGAAGACGGGCCCGAGACTGGGCTGGCGGATGCAGGTGCAGACGTTCTTGCCGATCTGCGACAGACCCATCGACAGTCCGATCGTCGTAACGGTCTTGCCCTCGCCGAGGGGCGTCGGCGTGATGGCCGTCACGTCGATGTACTTGCCGGCGGGCCTCGAAGCCAGACGGTCCAGGATCTCCAGGTCCACCTTGGCCTTGAAGTTGCCGAAGAGTTCCAGTTCGTCTTCCTGGACGCCGAGCGCTTCGGCGACCTCATGGATGGGCTTGAGCGTGGCCTGCTGTGCAATATCCAAGTCACTTGGCATAGAAACCTTCCCTTCAGAATAGGCTGTGACCAAACGCCGGCGTCGCGCCTGTCGGCCGCCGCTTGCTTACGGCTGACCCTCCAGCGGACAAACGGGCATAAAGGAAGAAAGACTCTAAGCAGGCGTGCCGGCCCAGTCAAGACATTTCAGAGCCCATTTTGCGGTGGGGGCAACATTCCCCGGCACGATGCAACCTGGTGGCAGGCCTTAGGTTGTCATCCCGAGTTCCGGCGCTTTCGTGGCCACGGCGGCGGCCGTCGCCGGGCCTGCTCGTCCATCGCCCGGCAGGCACGGCTGACCGACGTCGGGCGGCAGTAGTTCGCCCAACCGCTGAGCAGGCGGTTGAGTTCCGCGACCTTTCGGTCGCGGCCCGGTTTACGACCCGTGCTCGATGCGCACGACGAGCGACCGTTTGAACGTCGGAAGGGCAACCTTCCCGTCGGCGACCTTGGCCGGCGTCCAGCGGTCGGTCCAGGGATCGTACGTCCGGACGGTCGCGGTCGCAAGAGACGGCAATCCCTTTGGCAGTTCGAGCGCCGCGCCTGTGACGGCCTTCGGCGGTTTGCCCTCGGCGAGTTCGGTGCGCCACGTGTTGGCCGGATCGCGGAGCCACGCGAGGAGCGTCCTTCGGCCTTTCAGCATGGTGACTCGCAGCGTCGGATGCTCGGGCGCGAGGACCTCGAACCGCTCGGCCGGCGGGTCGACGCCCTCAACGGCTCGGGCGAACCGGCCAAAGTGCCACCACAGATCGTTCTTCGCCACGTAATGGTCCCAGTGCCACGTGTGGCCGGGGCCGGCGGCGCCCGCGAAGAACGGCGCGAACAGGACGTCGTGCAGGATGATGCCGTCGGTGTCTTTGCCGTACAGTTTAAACGGCCCGGTGTGGCACGGTTCGACGGCGCCGCTCTCGGCCAGGAGGACGGGCTTCTTCGGCGTGAGGCGCGTGAGTTCCCGCACGGCGTCGGCGGCCAGGATATCGACCGGCCCGTGGCAGACCTGGTACGAAGCGCCGCAGTCGAGGTACCGGTGAACCTGTGCCACGTCGTTGCCGGTCATCAGGGCCATACGCGGGCAATGCTTGCGTCCCCAGTCGCCGTCGAAACTGCCGAGGCTCTGCATGGCCAGGTTCCTGGGGAAGAGGCGGTGGAGTTCGGCGAGCATGACCTCGGTCCAGGCCATCCAGTCCCCGCCGCGCACACAGTTCATCTCGTTCCAGAGTTCCCAGCCGAAGACGGTGGGGTCGTCGCCGAAGCGTTTCTGGAACCAGGCGAGTTTGCGTTTGAACTGGTCGCGGCTCGTCCGGCCGTCAAAGAAGTCGGCGATGTCCTTCGCAGGCCCGCCATGTTCGACGAGGTGCACGGGCTTGCGCGACCATTCCTTGCCGCCCTCGAGCGTCCGGAAGAACTCGATGCACATTTTGACGCGGACGCCCCGCTTGCGGCAGATCGCGAGCAACTCGTCGATGTGTTTGGCCTGGGCCTCGTCGTACCGGCCGCTCTGTTCGTGTTCGACGTCGAAGTAGTGGGCCCCGAGCCAGACGCGGATGAAGTTGCCACGGTTGGCCGAGAGGCTCGCGATCCAGTCGGCCATCCGGCCCATCTCCTTGTGAGGCCACGGCGGCTGGACCATGTTCAGGCCGATGGGCACGTAGGGCGTGCCGTCGGAGAGTTCGAAGTACCGGGCATCGCGCGGGCTGACGCGGACGAAGGTTTGGCCGGCTGCCCCTGGCGCGGCCCCTTGCGCCGCGGTCACAGCCAGCAAGAGCAGGGCCATCGCCCCGCAAATCACGAGAAAGGCAGTGGGTGATGCGGTCATCGCAACTCCTTCGCCGGCGCGCCCTTTCGGAGCACGGCTTGCCCTCGGCACACCCCAAGCCTATCATGGATTATAGGTTAGGCCGCACCTAAGGGTGCAGCAAGGGCAATCCGGAAAGGAGGACGCCGTGGTGCGACTGTCCCGACGCGACGCGCTCAGAAGCATCGGCCTGGGAGGACTGAGCCTTGCCATGGCCGCCACCGGCTGTGGCACAAACGAGGAAGGAGAATCCGAAATGGAAGAGACCGTAAGCGCTGGAGGGCCCCAGCCGTACACGCTCCCGGCCCTCGGGTACAAGTCGCTGGAGCCCGTCATCGACGATCCGACCCTGGCCCTGCATCACGACAAGCACCACGCGGGGTACGTCAAGGGCGCGAACGCCGCCGTCGCCGCCCTGGAGGAGGCCCGGGCCGCCGGCGACTACGGCCTCATCAAGAACCACGAGCGGGCGCTGGCGTTTCACGGCTCCGGCCATGCCCTGCACACGCTCTATTGGACGAGCATGTGGCCGAAGGGCCGGGGCAAACCGTCCGACGATCTGGCGGCCGCGGTCAACGCCTCGTTCGGCAGCCACGAGAAGATGCTCGCCCAGTTCGCCGCCGCCACCAAGGCCGTCGAGGCCAGCGGATGGGGCATCCTGGCGCACGAACCGATCGGCAAGCGGCTGATGGTGCTCCAGGCCGAGCGGCACCAGGACCTGACGGTCTGGGGCTGCGTTCCCATCCTCGTCTGCGACGTCTGGGAACACGCCTACTACCTGAAGTATCAGAACCGCCGTGCCGAGTACGTCCAGGCGTGGCTGGGCATCATCGACTGGCAGTCGGCGAGCGAGCGCTTTGGAATGGCGGCAAGATAACCGGAATGGCAACGATCCATGTCCTCAGTCCGCTGGCGGAAATGCCGGCCTGGCTCGGCGGCCTGCTCAAGGCCCTACTTGTTCTGGGCGCCGTCGTGTGTGCGTACCTGGTCGCGTATGTGGGGATCTATGCTCACAGGCGCAAGCAGAAACGTGAGGAAGATGGGAAGAACCCCGGCGGCTAACCGGCCGCTCCGGCGCCTTCGTTGCACAGCACCCGCCGGGCAAGCCCGGCGGCTAACCGGCCGCTCTGGCGGCTTCGCCACTCCGTCACTCGGTTACTTCGTCGTATCTTTGATGATCCCCGGCGGGAAGATCTCTTCCATCCACTTCTCGATATACTCGGCGGCCTTGGGGGGGGCGACGCGCCAATAGGTGGGGCACGGCGAGAGGACCTCGACAAGAGAGAACGCCTTCAGGTCGCGCTGGACGCGCAGGCTCTTCTTGATGGCGTTCTTGGTGCGGCGGATTTCCTTCGGCGTTCCGATGACGCACCGCTCGATGTACGCCGGCTGCTCCAGCGTGGCCAGCAGTTCGCACACGCGAATGGGGTAGCCTTCGTTCACGATGCTGCGGCCCTTCGGGCTGGTCGTGGTCTTCTGGCCGGGCACGGTCGTGGGGGCCATCTGGCCGCCCGTCATCCCGTAGACGGCGTTGTTGATGAAGATGACGCTGATGGGTTCGCCGCGGTTGGCCACGTGGATAATCTCGTTCGTCCCGATGGCAGCCAGGTCGCCGTCGCCCTGGTACGAGAAGACGAGTTTGTCGGGCCGGGCCCGCTTGATGCCGGCGGCCACCTCCGGCGTGCGGCCGTGGGCCGCCTCGCACACGTCGATGTCAAGGTACTGGTACAAGAGGACGGCGCAGCCGACGGGCGCCATTCCGATACACGAATCGCGGATGTCCCACTCGTCGATGATCTCGGCGAGGATGCGATGGACCACCCCGTGCCCGCAACCCGGGCAGTAATGGGTCCGGTTGTCGAGGAGCGTTTTGGGTCGGCCGAGTTTGAGTTTCATTGCAGATTGCATCGTGGGGCCTTTCTCACTGAGGCGTACCCTTGGCTTCGGCCATAAGTTCGGGAATCCGTTTTTTCGCGCGTTGGCCGAGTTCGCATCCGGCGAACTCGCGGACGAGGACCCGCAGGATGGCCCCGGCCCGGGGAACCTGCTTGTTGGCGGCGGCCTGCTCGGCCTCGGCGAACCGTTTCTCGAACGCCTCGGCGAGCGTCCGGGCCTGGCTCGCGGCTTCCTGACACAGGCCGAACGTATCGGACATGGCGGCGGCGTCTTTCAGCATCTTGTAAGCCAAGCCGAGTTTCTTCCGCTTGACCAGTTCCTTCGACGCCGCGATCGCCGGCTCGACCGTTCGGAACTCGGTGTTCGCCAGGAACCAGTCGCGCATGACCTCGGACTTCGCGTCAACGGCGTGGCCCCGCCCCTTGTAAATCTCGAACGTGACCTTGGCGCCGAGTCGCTTGTAGGAGGCGACGGCGGTTTCGGCCGATTTCCGATACTGGTCGGTCTCACCGACGCCGATATAGACGGCCTTGCCCCTGCAACTACCGGGCCCGCCCGGCCCGCTGCCCCCGGCGCCGAGGATGAGGATCCCGGCCCACAGCGAAAGCGTCTGGCCGGCGATCCGGTTCGTCGTGAATCCGCCCTTGCTGAAACCGCCGATGAACAACTGCTCGGTATCGACGTTCAGTTTCGTGACGAGCGGCGGAAGGATACGCTTGACGTTCGCCACGTCCTTGCTGCCGCCGCTGCCGCCGCTCCCCCGCTCGTTGTACTCCATGCCAACGACGATGCACCGCTTGCCGCCGAGCACGTTCTTGAACGGCCACGTCGTCACGTTGCCGTTGAGCCCGTGATAACAGACGACGAGCGGCCACTTGCGGTCGGGCGTGTAGTCACTCGGCACGTACACGAGGTAGTACCCGTTGCCGCCGATCGAGGCGTCCTCGATTTTGGTTTCGGTGCCCGCGGGGAAATCGGGCAGTTCGGCCCATGCGGCCGAAGCAACCAGCAGGCCCAACGCGATGACAAGACCGTTTCTCATGTCAGCCGCCCTCCCGTCTCAACGGCAGTCATGCCGTACCCGGCGCCTTCGCCTGCCGGCTAGGGTGCGTCCTCGACTCATTTACGCCGTCACGATTCGTTGAATCTTTTCGGCCACCTCGGCCACGGTCGGCACGCCGCCGCCGGCGCGCCAGACGAGGTCCACGGGCGCGGGGTGACCGTACAGAGAGAGTTTCACGTCCTCGATCATCTGACCCCAACTCATCTCGACCACGAGGAACCTGGCCCCGCGTTTGGCCGCCGCCAGCAGCGGCGCCGCCGGGAACGGCCACAGCGTGATCGGGCGCACCAGCCCCGCCTTGATGCCGGCCTGGCGTGCGACCCGGGCGGCGCCGCGGGCGGTCCGCGCGCTCGTGCCGTAGGCGACGAGGATGAGACGAGCGTCCTCGGTCGCGTCCTCTTCCCACCGGGGCAGGGCCTGCTCCATCTTCAGGTACTTTTCCCTTAGACGCTGGTTGAACCCCTCGAGTTCCCCCGGCCGCCAGTAGAAACTCTTGACGACCCGTCTCTCGCGGCCGCCCGCAGCGCCGGTCAGGGCCCATGGGTGGTCCTGCACGGGGGGGATGTCCGTCATGGGCGGCAGTTGAACCGGCTCCATCATCTGGCCGAGTTGCTGGTCCGAGAGGATCATGACGGGGCACCGCCACGCTTCGGCCAGGTTGAACGCCTCGTAAGCCAGGTCGCACGTCTCCTGGACGGTGTGCGGCGCCAGGACGACTGTCCGGTAATCGCCGTGTCCCCCGCCGCGCGTCGCCTGAAAGTAGTCGCCCTGGGCGCAGCGGACGTCGCCGAGGCCCGGCCCGGCGCGCTGGACGTTGATGATGAGGGCGGGCAGTTCGCTGCCCGCGAGGTAACTGGTCCCCTCCTGCTTGAGACTGATGCCGGGACCGGAGGACGAGGTCATGGCCCGTCCGCCGGCGGCCGCCGCACCGTGCACCAGGCTGATGGCCGCCAGTTCACTCTCGGCTTGGACAAACGTGCCGCCCACCTCCGGCATGCGGGCCGACATGTACTCCGGCAGGTCGTTCTGCGGCGTGATGGGGTAGCCGAAGTAGAAGCGGCACCCGGCGCGGACGGCGCCCTCGGCCGCCGCCACGTTCCCGGTAATCAGAACCTTCTGTTCCGTCTTGACCGCCACGGCGCTGGCCTCCTCCCCCAAACATGGTGCCTAACCATCTTAAGGCGGAGGCAGAAGGAGAGCAACGCAAAACGGCGGTGCGAGGCGACCGGGCCCGTAGCGCGGAGCAAAGGTCGGGAACAAGGCGGGTGGCACGGCAGCGGAGGTGCCGCGGCCGTGTGCCTCGGACGCGACACGACGAACGAAATCCGAATGTGCCACGAGCAACCTGAGACCCAAGATGTCAGATCTCAGATTCAGGCCTCGGCCGTTTCCCATATCTCGATGGCCGCGTCGGGGCACACCTGGTAGCAGAGCGTGCAGCCGGTGCACTCGACATCGGCCTTCGGGCGGGCCGGGCGCACACCGAGGTCCGTCAACTCATCCGACATCTCCAGCGCGCCCTTCGGACACACCGCGACGCACAATTCGCAGCCTTTGCAGTACGCGGTCAGGATTCGGACTTGGTAAGCCATGGGTTTGTCTTCGTTCCCCTTCATCCGGAGCATCATAGGGCGGCGACCGCGTGAGAGTCAAGAACCGCGCTCGTACTTCGGCAGATGGCCCCAGTGCAGTTTCCGGCTGAGCGTCGCAAACGCGCCGGGGCGACCGTTCTGGACCAGCAGGAACGACGCGTCGGCCCGGCGGATCCGCACCCGGTCGCCGCGCGTCAAAGACACCTGCACCTGCCCGTCCACGACGCAGACGGCTTCGTCCTGGAGGTCGCTCAGTTCCAGGACGACCTCGGTCTCCGGTGGCAGCACGATCGGCCGATGCGTCAGCGAATGCGGGCAGATCGGCACGAGGACCATCGCTTCCAGCCCCGGCGCGAGCAGCGGCCCGCCCGCCGCCATGCAGTACGCCGTGGAACCCGTCGGGGTCGAGACCAGCACGCCGTCGCCGTAGTAAACGGTCAGGGCATCGCCGTCGATGGCGGCGGCGATGCCGACCATGCGATTCGGCTGGCCGCCCGCCACCTGGACGTCGTTGAGGACGAGGTGTTCGCTCGCCTCGCCGTCGGCCGGTTCGCAGCGGGCCGAGAGCATCAGCCGCCGCGAGATCGGCATCTGGCCGGCCGTGATGCCATCGAACTTCTCGCAGAAATCCTCGGCGGTGAACTCCGCAAGGTACCCGAGTTTGCCCAGGTTGATGCCGACGACGGGCACCTCGCGGCCGGCGAGCATGCGTGCGGCCTGGAGGATCGAGCCGTCGCCGCCGAGGACGACGACCAGGTCGGCCTCCGTCGCGACGGGCTCGTCCGAAAGGTCCATCGTCTCGACCGCCACGCGGCTCTGGACCCACGGGCAAAGCGACTCGGCCGCCTCGCGGGCGCCGCGCTTCTCCGGATTCACCAGAATCAGAACTCGTTTCATGGCCAGCGACTCCGATGGTGGTCTGGTACTGTGTCGGTGCTCGTCTGCGGGGTGCCACTGGCTGCTTGTCAGCCAGTGTTTCCCGCGACCTCGAAACGCACTGGCGGGCAAGCCGCCAGTGGCATCCGGCGCCGAAGTACTACGCCTCGCCGGCAAAGGCCCTGACCCGCGCGGCGATGCCATCGGCGTCGAGGCCTGCCGCCGCCAGTTGGGCCGCACGCGTATCGTGTTCGACGATCTCCTCGCCGATGCCGACGCGATGGATCTTCCGCGCGTCCAGGCCGCGCGCCTCGGCCGTCTCCAGCACGGCCGACCCGAATCCGCCCGCCGCCGCATGGTCCTCCAGCGTCAAGACCCACGGCTGCGCCTCGACCAGGTGCGCGAGGCACTCGGCGTCCACGGGCCTGGCGAAGCGGGCGCTGGCGACCGTCACACAGATGCCTTCCTGCTCGAGCCCGGCGGCCGCATCCATTGCGGCGGCCACGGTGCTCCCCAGGGCAAGGATGGCGCCCTGGTCGCCCTCGCGCAGGACGGCGGCCCGTCCGACGGCAACCACCTCGTCGGTGAACTCCGCCGCAGGTACATGGTCGCGAGCATATCGGATGGCCCACGGCCCGTCGGCCGCGACGGCCAGCCGGAGCATTCCGGCAAGTTCCGCGCGGTCGGCCGGCGCCGCCAGCACAAAGCCCGGCAGGTGCCGCAGGTACGCCATGTCATAAAGACCGTGATGCGTCGGGCCGTCGGCCCCGACCAGGCCCGCCCGGTCCACCAGCAGCACAACCGGCAGTCCCTGGAGCGCCACGTCCTGGGACAGTTGATCGTACGCCCGCTGGAGGAACGTCGAATAGATGCCAACCAGGGGTCGGAGTCCCCCTTTCGCGAGCCCGCCCGCCAACGCCACGGCATGCTGCTCGCAGATGCCGACGTCGAAGAACCGGTCCGGGAACCGGTGGCCGAACCGGATGAGGCCCGTGCCTTCGGGCATGGCGGCCGTGATGGCAACCAGCCGCCCGTCGCCCTCGGCCAACCGGATGACCTCATCGACGGCGGCGTCGGTCCAGTGGGGGAGGCCGGCGGGTCCGGCATCGGCCACGACCTTGCCGTTTCGCTCGTCGAAGGGCCGCGCGCTGTGCCACGCCTCGGGCTTCTCGGCCGCCGGTGCAAAACCGTACCCCTTCTTCGTGTGGACGTGCAGGAAGAGCGGGCCGTCGAGAGCCCTTAGATCCTCAATCGTCTCGAGCATCGCCTCGATGTCGTGGCCGTCCACCGGCCCGAAGCATCGGAACCCCAGCCGCTCGAACATGTGTTCGGGCACGACCGCTTCTTTGAGGACGTCCTTGAAGGCGTGGATGGCCCGCGAGAGCGAGTCGCCCATCGGCACGCGGTCGAGCACCTCGTGTACGTCCTGCTTGAGGCTGCCGTAGGCGGGGGTGGTCCGCATCCGCGTCAGGTGCCGCGCCAGCGCCCCCACCGTTTTCGAGATGGCCATCTGGTTGTCGTTGAGGACCACCAGGAGGTTCACGCCGACGTCGCCGGCGTGGTTCATGCCTTCGAGGGCCAGGCCGGAGGCGAGCGCCCCGTCGCCGATAACCGCCACCGTCCGGACATCGGTGTCCGAGGCCTTCTCGGCCAGCGCGAGGCCGAGAGCGGTCGAGACGCTCGCGCCCGCGTGACCGGTCCGGAAAAGGTCGTACGGGCTCTCGGCCGGGTTCGGGAACCCGCTGGCGCCGCCGGCCGTCCGCAACCCCTTGAACGCCTCGGCCCGGCCCGTGAGGATCTTGTGAGCATAACACTGGTGGCCGACGTCCCACACAAGATGGTCCTTCGGGAAGTCGAACGCCCGATGCAGGGCAATCGCCAGATCCACGACGCCGAGGTTGCTGGCCAGGTGCCCGCCGTGGGTCGCGACCGTCTCGGTGATGAGCGTGCGGATCTCGCCTGCCAGGCGCACGAGGGCGGCGGCGTCCATGTCCTTCAGGTCCTGCGGCAAGTGGATACTATCGAGCAGACGGTCCGGCAATCGATCATCCTTGCTTAACGCGCTCCCCTGCGGGTCGCGGCTAAAAGGTCGCACCTAAAAGGTGCGTTCGACGACGAACCGTGCGATGTCGCGAAGCGGGTCCGCCTCGTGCCTGAACACGCTCAGGGCATCGACCGCGCGCTCGGCCTCGGCCCGCGCACGGGTACGGGCCGCATCCAGCCCAAACAGCGCCACGTAAGTCAGTTTGCCGGCTGCGGCGTCCTTGCCGGCGGTCTTGCCGAGCACGTCGGTCGAAGCCGACGCGTCGAGAACGTCGTCGGCAATCTGAAACGCCAGTCCCAGGTGCATGCCGCAGGCGCGTAGGCTCCGTTCGAGGTGGCGGCCGGCCCCGGCCGAGATGGCGCCCATGACGATGCTCGCCTCGATGAGGCAGGCGGTCTTGCGGCGGTGGATGACGGAAAGGAGCCGCTCGTCGCCGCCGTCTCGCTGGGCCTTCAGATCCGCCGCCTGCCCGCCGACCATTCCGACCGCGCCGGCGGCATGCGCCAGTTCTGCCGCCAGGCGCTTCGACGTTTCGGCGTCCTCGACCTGCGTCGCCAGGACGTGGAAGGCCTCGGTCAGGAGTCCGTCGCCGGCCAGGATCGCCATCGCCTCGCCGAACCGCCTGTGACACGATGGGCGGCCGTGCCGCAGGTCGTCGTCGTCCATCGCGGGCAGGTCGTCGTGGATGAGTGAATAGGTGTGGATCATCTCAACGGCACAGGCCGCCGGCATGGCCGCTTCCGCCGACCCGCCGCACGCCTCGGCCGCAAGAAGCGCGAGTGTGGGCCGCAACTTCTTCCCGCCCCCCAGGACCATGTACCGCATGGCCTCATAGACGTGGCGGCTGGGCTCGTCGGGAGCGGTCAGGCACGCGTCGAGCGCCGCGCGGACCAGTTCGGCTCGCTCGCGGAGCACGTCGGGAACCGTTTGTCGTTCGGCCTGGGCCATGGAGACTTCCCGCACCAGCGTTTTTCCCTGCCGTCCGGTAACACCAGGCAGCAAGCCAGAATCGTATCAGTCGGCACAGACGGTCACAAGGGAAAACGCCTGCCGTGGCCGTACCGGTTTAACGACAGTTCAAGGTTCAAGGTTCAAAGTTCAAGGTTCAAAGTTCAAAGTTCAAACGGCGCAGGCCATTCGGCGTTGGGCATGGTTGCGCCGCGTAAGACCTTGCTTTGGCAGGGCCGGCGGCTATAATGCCGACGCACATGGGGCCGTAGCTCAGCTGGGAGAGCGGCTGGTTCGCAATCAGCAGGTCAGGGGTTCGAGTCCCCTCGGCTCCACCAGTCTTCGTTCGCCGCTTGTGACGGACGGAGACTGCCGCGGCGAAGCGGCTGCATGCCGCGAAGCCGGGCCACCTTCCGATCTCGCCAGGTGATGGCGTACCGGGCAACTGCGCGCTGCAAATGCGCTGCGCGCAGGGAGGCCAGGAGTCACCCTCCATCCGCAAGCACCGCCCCTGGCGGCCCATCGTGGTCATCCGCTTCCAGGACGACGGCAAGGCGGAGGCGTTCGAGCGTTACCCGAAAGGGGGCTCGGGCCACGCCTTCGCCCGCCGGCATTTCTGGTAGGACCAAGGATCGAAGCGAAGGGCGGCGCTCGACGCCCCGACGGTTCGGGCTATGCCGGTGTGCAGGCCAGCAGCACAATGTCGATGGGCTCGGCCTCGAGGATGCTGATGGCATCTGCTGGAGACGTGGCCTCGTAGACGGCGGGCCCACGACGTTTCAACGCGGGGCGTGCAGCCTGGAGTTCACCGTCCCCGTTTGAAAGGAGTAACGTCTGAAAGGAACGTCGTCGGACCTGTCCGGACACAAATCGCCCCGCGTATGTGCGGCCAGTGTCGCCGGGACTGGTCCTTACCGGCGAGGGCGTCAGCGTGTGATCGCTTTCCAGCCCGCGTTCAAATCCCTGAGGCAGTCGATGACGTCCTGGATCCGCTGCAGGTCGCGGTGGATGTTCGCCTCGTTAAGGTGCCGGATCATGAAGTGGTAGAGGCCGCGGAGGTTGCCGGCCACGTCGCCGCCCTTTTCCAGGTTGAGGCAGGAGTCGAGTTCGTCGATGATGGCGAGGGCCTTGGCGATATGCTCGCCCTTGGCTTTGTCGTCACCGGCTTCGAGGTCCTGCTTGGCCTGCCCAAGGAACTTGATGGCGCCCTCGTACAAGAGGACGACGAGTCGCGCCCCCGTCTGCGTGGCGACGGCGTTTTCGCGGTAAGCGCCGATTCCGTCCACCAGGTTTTCCTCTCATCGATGCCGCTAGTCGTTCTTCCCAGAGGCGTCCAGTGCGGAGAACATCGCCTCGAAGGCGCCGCGTTGCGCGTCGAGTTGGGCCAGCGTTGCTTCGAGCCGCGCGTACTTTGCGATGAGGCGCTCCTCCATCTGCTCAAGGCGTTCCAGTTCGTGTTCCATTCTCTGGTCAACGATGTCGATCGTGCCGGAATCTGTGGCGTTGCTGTAACTGTCGCGTTTCGTGGCAAGGGTGCCGCTGACCTCGTCGAGGATGTCTTGCAGGTGTTCGTAGACCCCGCCGGCGAACCCTCGCTTGACGCGAACGGTGTAGTTGCGTGTTTCGGACGTTCCGCCCGACACGACCGTCAGCATCAGGTACTGTTCCGGGTTGCCGTAAACGCCCGTGAGGGTGGTGCCCGAGACGTCGAGGTCGCGGTACGTGTCCTCGTCCTCGAGTTTGATCTGTGCCGAGACAATGTCGCCTGCCCCGTCATACTCCACCTTGAGGTCGTAGGTACCGCCCTGGGTACTCTCGTCGGCGCTGGTGAACTGGATGTCGGATGAATCGACAACCCCGGTGCCCACGGTGCCGATGAGGTTCAGGACGGCCTGGTAGTCTTCGGCAACGGCGTCGTTGAAGGTGGCTTCATCGAACGAGAACTCGCCGTAACGGTCCACCTCGATGCCGATCTGATTGGCCAGGGTAAAGGTCTCGCTGCCGTCGAGGAAGCCCGGCGCCGGCTGGACCAGCGCCGCGCGGATCTGGTTGAAGACGCTGTTGAGATAGTAGTCGCCCTGCAACACGCCGCCGGTTTCGGCGTCTTCGCTGAATCCGGTGTAGTCGTCGATCTTCGTCCGGATGGTGTTCAACACGCCCACGAGGTTCGTCAGGTTCTGCTTCAGCGTGGCGGTGGTTCTGGAGAAGGTGATGGTGGTATCGCCTTTCCCCGTCAGGTGGAGGGTTCCAGGCAGTACGTCGGTAACGGTGTTGCTGCTTCGTTCGATGAAGCCGGTGCTGGGATAGCCATCGACCCGGATCTGGGCGTTCTGTGCCGTCTGGGTCTCGGTCCAGTCGCCGGGGGCGAACCCGGCCAGGGTCGTTGCGGCCTCGATCGCGATCCCGAAATCCGCGCCGGTGTTCTGGCCGGAGAGGACCAGGTGGACGCCCTCGTGCAGCAGGCTGCTGGCCCTGACGCCGGGGTTGCCCGCGTCGTTGTTGATCAGGTCGAGGAACTCGCCGAAGGTGGTCTCGGCGGTGGTGGTGATCGTCCGCGTGGTACCGTCGTAGGTGTAGACGAACTGGCCGGCGCCGATGAGCATGTCCGTCCCGAGCGCATCGTCCGCCGTCTGGGCAAAGTCGTTGATGTTGTCGAGCAGATCGACCGAATCGTCGTCGGTGACGACCAGTGCCGCGCCCTTGGCGGCGTTCTGGGCCTGGAGGCCAAGCATATAGTCGTTGCCGTCCTGGGCGGCCGTGGCGGCCGTGTAGCCGGCAGCGGTGTTGATCTCGGAGACGAGTTGGTTGAGCGTGATGCCGGTGACATCGTAGGCAGAGAGGTCCACGGTGACCTGGGCCTCGTCGCTGAACTGGAAGACGAACTTGTAGTCCGTGCCGGTACCGTCGGAGATGTCGGCGGCGGACAGATACTCGTCGTCGCCGCCGGCGACGGTCGTGGTGTGCGTCCAGGTTACCACGCCGTCGTGGACTTCCCTCTCGGCGGCGGCCAACTGCTCGACCTTAACTTTGAAGGACCCCTCGGCTGTTCCCGAGGCGGCGTAGGCGACGTTGTCTTTGGTGGTCGAGGCCGTCACCTGCCGCAGCGTGGAGGCGTCGCGGAGTTGGTTCACCGCGAAGCGCAGATTCTCCAGACTGCCGTCCATATCATCCAGGGCGGAGACTTCGGCCTGTAGTTCGGCCTTCCGGAGGGCCAGCGCGTTGAGTCCGGTGCTGTTGGCCGCGATGGTGTGGGCAATCAGGAGGTCGGTGTCGATCCCCGAGAAGATGCCCGTGAGTTCCAGACCTGCCATGATCCGACTCTCCCTCGGCCGTTTTCCCCGCAGGGGGAAGCCGACTGCCCCGTCCTCCATGCTTCATTATCGAGACGAACCCGGAAAACGTGAGGCGTATCCCACCGTTGTCTCTGATACGCCAACGCTACTTGCTGCGCGGCGGGTCTGGAGTACCCGCCGCGCAACGGCGAAAAGGGGCCTTCAAACGCGGTGGGTCCGGAGACCCAACGCGCGAGATAGCGAAGTGGCGTTGTCGTATTCGAGGTGGCGTGGCGATGGTGGCGCCGCCGTCATCGAGGTCGTCGGCGAACGTGCCGCGTGCAACCGATCCGCGAACGCCTGGAAAAGAAGGCCCACCCCCGGGCCGAGGGGCGGGCCTTCGGTGTCCACCGTTGTGCAGGCGGCAAGGCTTATTGCAGCAGCGCCAGGGCCATCTGTGGCATCAGGTTGGCCTGGGCCAGCATCGAGATACCGGCCTGGGCGAGGACCTGGTTCCGCGTCATGGCCGACATTTCGGTCGCCACGTCCACGTCGCTGATCCGCGACTCGGCGGTGGCGAGGTTCTCGGCCTGGATGCCGACCACCTCCGCCGCCGATTCGAGACGCTTCATCTGGTAACCGAACTTGGCACGGAGCGTATCCTTGGTCGAGATGGCCGTATCCACCGTGGCCAGTGCGGTCTGGGCGGCGGCCTGGGTGGCGATCGTCGCGCCGGTGCCCGTGCCGCCAACCAGATTCCAGTTGCCCGCGGTCTGGATGCCTTCGGTGATGGTGGCGTCTCCGGCGATGACGAGGTCGGTCAGGTTGCCGTTCTTGTAGGCCTGGACCTTGAGGTAGTACTTCTCAAGGTCTGCGTCGTAGTGGATCCTTCCGGCCGTGTAGCCGGTCTGTTTGGTTTCCGACGCGACGTTGATCGCGTCCACGACCTCCTGGAGGGTGTACGCGCCGGTGGCCAACAGCAGGTCGACTTGCAGGTCACCGATCGGGTCGTCATTGTCATCCGTGTCGCCGGTAAACGTGAACAGGAGCGTGCCGTCGCCGGTGACGTTGATGAGGGTGGAGTCGCTGGTGTCCACGCCGCCGCCGGTCACCCAGATGCCGTATTCGCGGCTGCCGGTCAGTTGGAGCGTGCCGCCGTCCATGTTGCCGCCCTGGACGGAGATTTTGTTGGCCGTGGTGGCGTCGGTGCTGCCGACGTGGATCTCGTAGGAGGTCGTGCCGGCAAGCAGTTTGATGCCGTTGAAGTCGGTGGTCTCGGAGATTCGGCTGATCTCCTTGGCCAGTTCAGCGAACTCCTGGTTCATCAGGGTGCGCTGGTCGGCGGAGTACGACCCCGTGGAGGCCTGCTCGGCCAGTTCCTTCATACGGATGAGGATGGCATCGACGGCTCCGAGTGCACCTTCAGCCACCTGGAGCATCGAGATGGCGTCTCCGGCGTTCCGCTGGCCCTGGCGGAGCGTCGCGACGTCGGCCCGGATCAACTCGCGGACGGCCAGACCGGCCGCGTCGTCCTTGGCACCCGTGATGCGCAGGCCGGACGAGAGCCTGGCAACCGATTGGGCGAGCGCGTCATAACTCGCGCTCAGATGGCGTGCCGCCGTGTCTGCCATCGCATTGCTCTTGATTGCTAGCATGTTTTCCTCTCCCTTTTCCTATTTGCCCGTTTGCCAGCCCCCGGATAGTGGCCTGTGCAAGCCCCAGTAGCCCACACCCTTGGCATGTGTTCGCGAAACGCGGCGTTGCGGCACCTTGCGGCAACCGCTGCGCTTCGAGTTTCATTATCGAAGGACCCGGATGGGACTTTAGGGTTTTCGGGGACTTTTTGGTGACTGCCTGGATCTGTGTCTTCGTCTTCGCCCGCAAAACGGGCGGCCCTCAGGGCATCTCGTGCCGGCGCACCGGCTGGGTGGGGGGGAACCGGGCGGGAAGCCCAATGGGCAGTGTGGCGTCCGAACCGGCCGCCTGGCATCCTTCGTTCTGCCCTACCGGATAGGGTGTGGAGAGATTTCGTGGTCCTGCGAGCGGGGGATGCTTTCTGGAAAGCGTTCGCGGGGCTAGATGCCGAGTCTCAGGATGTTCTCGGCCGCTCTCTCGGCGGCTTCGGGGGTGTCCAACTCGCCGGCGGCCAGGAGGTGTTTGGCGTCTTCGACGGCATCACGGCGGACCTCGACGACCCCCGCGGCGCGCTCGATGTATGGTTGGAGGGCAGATTCGGCGGCGGAATTGGGCGAATCGGCAGTCTTGTCCGCGGCAGCCGACGACGGGGCGGCTTTCGGCGGGTTCTTGGCTTCGCCGGGCAATTCGAGTGCGTCAAGTCCTTGCGTAGGCTTGATTTCCATTGTTTCTCTCCCCTGGCTGTGTTCCCGCCACCCCTATTCTCGTTGAACGGCCCCGAGACCTGAGAGAATTTTTTCAAAATCGGGGTTTTTTTCTAAAGTTCGCCGAGGCACGCAATTACCCGCTTGTGCCGGCGCTGCTCCGAATTCGCCTTGGCAGGGTGCCCGCCACCTGCCAGGCCACGAACTTCTGAAACGCCCGCGGGCTGACGGTGGCCAGTTGCCACTCAAACGGCCCGGCGCCGCTGCCCAGTTCACGCTTGAAGAACGTCTCGATACAACGCTGGGTGCGCTGGTCGGTCGTGTCGCACCCACCACCGACGGCCCAGAGAAGCCGGGCATTCCTCAAGTCGAGGAGCCTCAGGCACAGGCCGACCTGCATTTGAGGAAACGGATGGGCCTGGTCCACGCCGCCGATCAGCACTGCGTCGGCCCCGCCGAGCGTCCGGCGCATCTCGGCTAACTCCTTGAGCGTAAACGTCTTGGCGTTCAGCGCGGGCAGGGCGCCCTTGTCCTGCGGTGGTTGCACCGGCATTTCCAGGTGGAACAGGTGCCTACGCTGAATCGCCTGGCAGAGTTCCTCCGCGAGTCCTTCTTCCATGTTGGGGAAGTCCGTCTCGTTGTACAGGGGAAGGAAGACCACACGGGCTGGGGGATGGCTGGCGAGGGTCGGGTGAACGTAGACATTCCACCCCTCGTGCCCGTGTGGAGATGCCATGCAGCCGGCCAGCAGCGCGGCGAGTCCTGCGGCGGCGACCGCCGTTGTTCTACCCAGCGGGATTCGTCTTGGCACCTTTGGCTCCTTCCGTCTGCGTGGGGGCCTTGCCCTTGTCGGGGGCGGGCGCTTGGGTCGAGGATTGGGATTGCTTGGCGGCTGTGGCGGTGGACTCGGAGTTCGAGGGCGCGGCTGTCCTGGCCGGCGTGCTAGACGGCCGAGGCAAAGAAGCAGACGCCTTCGTCGGCGTGGCAGGCGCCGGGGTCTTGCCGCCGGGTGCCTTGGCTTCCGGGACGGCGTTCTGCCCGGGCGCTTCGCCTCCGAGCAACCGGACCACTCTCATCTCGGTTTCGAGGATCGTCTGGAGGCCCCTGCGTATCTCGTCACGGTAGCCGAGGACATCGGTTTTCCACTTCTCGTTTTGCTGGCGGACCTCGATCAGGAGGTCGTTGGCCTCCTGGAGTTCCTTCTGGGTCCGGGCCAGTTCGCCTTTCAGGGTGATGGCCTGCTCGTTGACCTTGCGGCTCTCGTCGTAGAGTTGGCGGTTCTGTTCTTGCTGGCGGGCCATCTCTGCGACGGTCCGGTTGTGCTTCTCGAGCAAGGCCGTGTATTTTTCGAGGGCCGGGGACACCTCGTTTCCGCGATCCGGGGGATCGACAACCACCGGCGGTGGGATGTTCGTGACCGTTGGCTCGCCCCGCTCTTTCAGGAACGAGCAGCCGGCAACACACAACGGCGCCATGACCAACAGCAACGTCGCCACGTTTCGCATTACTTGTCCTCCTTGTCGTTCTCAGGGGAAGGACCTTGGACGCCGGGGCGCCCTGCGGCGGTCTCGTTCTCCGGCGCGGGGTCCTTCCATCGGCACTCGACGTACGTTATCTGCCCGCATGCACACTGCACCGCCAGGATCGCGCGGTCGGCGTGTTGCTCGGCGATGCGGACCTCTGGCTGGACGGCCGCACCCGCCCCGGCGCCGCCAGACGCCGGCGGCCCGACGCCGATGCTGCGGGGCTCACCCATCTTGACCCGATTCTTCTTCACCACGGCTGTCTGAGTCATCTCTCGGGGTTCCTCGTGAGCGGGCCGACCCGTCAGGCGAGGGTATCGACCGCGTGCTCATCTTGATCGTTCCGCGTGGGCGGCGCCGGTTCTGCCGAGGTCGCTTCGGGCCCGTGGGGCCGTGCGGAGCCTTCGGCACGGGGTTTGGGCCGCCGCTTTCGCCTCCTTCCGTTCGGCGGCGTTCGATTCGGAAAACGCTCGTCCTCGTGCACGATGGGGACGGGCGCGGCGATCTCGTGGGTGCGGCCGGGCCCGGGCACGGAATTGTCGCTTGGGCTGCTCATGACACGTCCCTCAGTTTCGCGGACAGTTTGAACAGGGCACTCGCATGGACTTGGCTGACGCGCGATTCGGTGACCTCCAGCACCTCGCCAACCTCCTTCATCGTGAGGTCGCGTTCGTAGTAGAGGAGCAAGACTTTGCGGTCACGTTCCGGCAGTTCCTGGATGGCGCGGGTCAGCCGCCGGAGCAGTTCGCTTTTTTCGGCCTGGGTATCGGGCGATGCCGTGTCGGTTGGAAGGAGGTTCGCCAGGGCAGGTTGGTCCTCGCTCAGGCCGTGGATCGAGAGGAAATGCTGCCGCCGGGCGTTCTCGACCGTCCGATAGTATGTTTGCAGGGGAAGGCCGGCCGTGTCGGCGAGTTCGGCGTCGGTTGGCGGTCGCCCCTTTTCGGCCACGAACTGTTGGTGCGCCTCGCGGATCCTGCGTATCTGCTGGCGAGTGGACGAGGAGGTGAAGGACTGGCTTCGGAGTTCGTCGATGACCGCCCCGCGGACACGGATATACGCGTATGTGCTAAAGTTATCGTGTCTCGACGGGTCGTAGGCTCGCGCAGCCCGAACGAGACCGACCGTGCCGGCGGAGATCAGGTCGTCGGTGTCCATGCGCCGGCCCAGGTTGCCGACCACCTTCTGGACGATGTGCCGGACGAGCGGCAGGTGGTCTACGATCAGTTGGTCTTCGATGGCCTGGCGTGACTGCTTGGCGTAGGCCACCTGCGCCTTGGTTTGCAGGGGCGTGGGGCGGGCAGTGCCTGTGGTCTGCTCAGTTTGTGTGCTCACCAGCCTTGTCCTTTGTCTGTAGCTCGCGGGATTGGCTATTGCGGATGATGCCGACAAGGATCGAGATCGCCACGCGCCATGCCACGGTCACCAGGACGTACACCACGCCCGCACCCACCAGCGCGCGCATGCCGCAGACAAAGGGCGGCACGCCGCTCACCGTCCCGACGATGGCCAGGATGATGAAGGCCGCGACGGCAGTGCTCGTGGCAGTGCGTCTCACGGTCGTCCTCTGTCTCCCCCCGGAGTTTCACCGGCTCTTATACGTCAGGTCGCGGCCGCAGCGGCCAAGGCCGGCTCCGAACCGGCCGGGACCCCGGGCTGCGGCTGGCCTGCTGTCTCCATCGAGATCGTTGCGATCGATTCCACGGGCGTCCCGACGGTGATCTCGTCGTACGCCAGGACGGGCAGTTGCGGCAGTTGCCTCGACAACAGGGCCGCCAGATGCGGCCGCAGCCGGAAATCGCACAACAGGACCGCCTTGTCGTGTCCCTCGTTCATGGCGGTGGTCCAAGCGGCGCTCGCGCGGCGCGACAGGTCGAGGGCGCGGTCGGGTGGCAGGGCGAGCGACTCGGAGCCGCCGTCCTGCGTCAGGGTGCCGCGCAGTTCGTATTCGAGGGTCGGATTGAAGACGATCGCGGTAACGCGGCCCGCGTCGTCGGTGTGCTGCTCGGTAATCGTCCGGGCGAGTGCCTTGCGCACGAGTTCCGTTAGGATGGCCGGGTCCTTGGTGCGCGAGGCGTGGTCGCCGAGCGTTTCGAGGATCCGGGCGAGGTTGCGGACGGGGATGGCGTCCTTCAGGAGGTTCTGGAGCACGCGGTGCAGCAGGCCCACCGGGACGAGGTCGCCGACGACGCCGCCCACGAGCGTCGGATACCGCTCGCGCATCCGATCGACGAGCGTCTGGACGTCGTCCCGCGAAAGGACCTCGTGGGCGTGCCGGCGAAGGGTCTCCGAGAGGTGCGTCACGAGGACCGATTCGGGATCGACGACGGTGTAGCCGACCAGTTCGGCTTCCTCTTTCTGGTCGGGTGTGATCCAGATGGCGGGCAGGTTGAAGACGGGTTCCTGGGTGACCTGCCCTTTGATGGGCTTCGTGACGGTACCGGGGTCCATCGCGAGGAACCGTTCGGGTTCGAGGCTGCCGCCGGCGACCACGTGACCGTGCAAGCGGATCTCGTACACGTTGGGATCGAGGGCCATCTGGTCGCGCAGACGGATGAGCGGCAGGATGACGCCGTACTGTTCGGCGAACCGGCGCCGGAGCGGGGCGACCCGGTGGAACAGACTGCCCTTGCGGCGGGGATCCACCGTCTGTATGAGCCGCGCGCCGACCAGGACGGCGATGCGGTCCACCTCGAGCATGGCTTCGACGGGCCGCTCGTCGAGTTCGGCGGCGGGCTTGGCCTCCTCCGGTTTTGCTGCGGCGCCCTTCTCGTGGCGTGCGAGGGTCCGTGCCAGCAGTCCTGCTCCCAGCGCCAGGACGATGAACGGCGTCTTCGGGAACCCCGGCACGAAGACCATGGCGCCAAGAAGGAAGGCGGCGATGGCGATGGGCCGGCTCCGCGCCAGCATCTGCCGCATCAGGTCCTGGCTCAGGTTCTCCAGCGTCGAGGTCTTCGAGATGAGGAACCCTGCGGAGGAAGAGATGATGACGGCGGGGATCTGGCTGACGAGGCCGTCGCCGATGGCCAGGATCGAGTACGTCTCGGCGCTTTGATGGAGGTCCATGCCGTGCGTCAGGCCGATGACCATGCCGCCGACGAGGTTGACGGCCGTGATGATGAGTCCGGCGATGGCGTCGCCGCGGATGAACTTGCTGGCGCCGTCCATGGCGCCGTAGAACTCGCTTTCGCGTGCGATCTTGTCGCGTCGGGCGCGGGCCTCGGCCTCGCCGATGAGGCCGGCGTTCAGGTCGGCGTCGATGCTCATCTGCTTGCCGGGCATGGCGTCGAGGTTGAATCGTGCAGCCACCTCGCTGATGCGTTCGGCGCCCTTGGTGATGACGATGAACTGGATGATGACCAGGATGAGGAAGACCACGAGGCCGATGGTCAGGCTTCCGCCGGCGACGAAGTTGCCGAAGGTCTGGATGATGTGTCCGGCGTCTCCGTCCATCAGGATGAGCCGCGTCGAGGCCACGTTCAGCGACAGGCGGAACAGCGTCAGGAACAGAAGCAGCGACGGGAAGGTCGACAGTTCGACCGATTCGCGCGTCGAGAGAACGACGATGAGCGTGCCGACGGCCACCGCGATGCTGCACGAGAGCATCAGGTCGAGGAGGAACGTCGGCAGGGGAATCAGCAGCGTGGCCAGGACCATGGCCAGACCGGCGGCGAAGAGGATATCGTTGTTGGCGAGCAGTCGGCGCATGCCGGAGGCGGCGTCCGGGCCGGTGGTCGGCTTCACGTTTCGCTTTTCCAGGTCCATGGTCGGCTAGGTTTCGCTTGAGCCGGTTTGGCGTTGCATTCTGAGCCGGTAGATCATGGCCAGCACCTCGGCAACGGCGACGTAGAGCGGTTCGGGGATGGTCTGGCCGATCTCGACGGTGTTGAAGATGGACCGGGCCAGTTCCGGCCGCTCGACGATGGGCACGCCGTGTGCACGGGCGATCTCCTTGATCTTCTCGCAGAGGTAGTCGGCGCCCTTGGCGGTGACCTCGGGGGCGCCCATGGTTTCGGCGTCGTACTTGAGGGCGACCGCGACGTGGGTCGGGTTGGTGACGACGACGTCGGCGGCGGGCACCTCGTGGAGCATGCGTTTTCGGACGATCTCGATCTGCATGCGTCGCAGTCGCCCCCGGACCTCTGGCGGCAGTTCATGTTGCCGCCGCTCTTCCTTGACTTCCTGCTTGGTCATCCGCAGGTCCTTCCGGTATTGCCATCGCTGGTACAGGACGTCGAGCACGGCGATGACGACCATGGCGACGGCGAACCGGGCGACCAGGCCGAAGATGACTTCCATGATGACCGTGAGCGAGGCCATCGGTGTAACCCAACTCAGGGCCAGGCAGTCGTCGAAGCGCCCCCACAGGTACGTCATGACGATAACGACCATGACGGCGAGTTTGAGGATCGACGCCACCAGCCGGACGAGTGACCGCGTCGAGAAGAGGTTCTTCAGACCGTTGACGGGATTGATGGCTGCGGGGTTGAAACGCAGCGCCTTCGGCGCGAACACCCATCCGCTGACCAGGACGCCGCTCACGATGCTGGCGACGCCGGCGGCAAGCATGAACGGTGCGATCATTGTCAGTGCCTCCGCGCCGCGGCCGGTCAGGATTTCGGTGATGGAGGCGATGTCGAGCCGTCGGCCGGCCTCGAACGCGAAGCCTCGTTCGATCTGATACGAGAACCATTGCCACAGTTTCGAGGCCGACAAGGCAACGGCCAGCAGCATGGTCCCGAGTGTCATCGCCAGAGGCAGTTCGTGGCTGGTGGGGACCTTGCCCTCGCGCTTCGCCTTTCTGAGGCGATCGTGTGTCGGGGGTTCGGTCTTTTCGGCTGCGGACTTGGCCATCAGCCAGCCGGTTCCTTTCTACGTTGCCAGGAAACTGTCCAACAGGTCTCCGAGTTCCAGGGTGAACGCATTGAGCGACGGCATGATGGCGGCGGCCACAAACAGGCCGAGGCCGACCCTGAGAGGCAGGCTCGCCAGCAGGATGTTCATCTCCGGCAGGATGCGGGCCAGGATCGCCAGCACCACCGCCAGAACCAGAAACGCGCCGACCATGGGTGCGGCCAGTTTCAGGGCGAGCGTCAGCATCATGACGCCGGCGTCGACGATGGCTTCGGCCATGGCTGCCGCCGTCGGCGCCTGCCCGACGGGGAACACCTCATAACTGCGGGACACCAGCCGAAGCATCAACCGGTGCCCGCCGGCCGCCAGGAAGAACACCGCGAAGCACATCTCCATGAGCAGGCCGACCGGCTCGGAGCGTTCGCCGCTCATCGGGTCGATCTCCTGGGCGACGGCCAGGCCCATCTGGCGCTTGATGATCAGGCCCGCCTGTCGGACGGCCCCGAACGCGAGCGCCACCGCCAGGCCCAGGGCCACGCCCGTCACGGCCTCTCGCACGATGAGCATCCCGACGGCGAGCCAGTGCCCGCCCGCCACGCCCGCGTCGGCCGGAAGGACCGACGCAAAGACGATGCTGACGACCAGGGCGAGGCCCGCCCGGATATGCACGGGGGCGCCGCGCCAACTGAAAATGGGCAGCGCCGCGAACAGCCCGGAGACCCGGGCCAGAACCAGCATGAACGGCACCACGATGCTGCTCACGGTTCCCATCAGTGCCCCATCATCTCGACGTGCGAGAAGACCTCGTGGGTGAAGTCCACGACCACCTGGAGCGCCCAGCCCGCCGTCAGCAGGACGGCGATGCCCACGCCGGCGAGTTTGAAGACCATCCCGAGGGTCATGTCGCGGACGCTGGTGACGGCCTGGAGCATGGCGGTCAGGATGCCGATCACAATGGCCACCGTCAGGACGGGGGCCGCCACGAAGAGGGCGGTCTCAAGCGCCCGCCGGCCCAGGTGCAGAACGAGATCTTCGTCCATCGGCTATCCTCAGTAGAAACTGTTCACAAGGCTCTGCGACAACATGGCCCACCCGTCCACGAGCACGAACAGAATGATCTTGAACGGCAGGCTGATGATGATCGGCGGCAGCATCATCATGCCGGCGCTCAGGAGGATGCCCGCGATGACCAGGTCGATCAGCAGGAACGGGATAAAGAGCAGGCACCCCATCTCGAACGCGGTGCGGAACTCGCTGATGGCGAACGCCGGAATCATCACGTGCATCGGGACATCGGCGGGTTTCTGAGCACTGACCTTCGCGAAGTCCAGGAACATCAGAAGATCTTCTTCACTGGTCTGGCGGAGCATGAAGTCTCTGACTACGGCGAACCCGCGATCCAGTGCCGTCTGAAAGGCGAGCGTGCCGCCCAAGTACGGCTGGAAGGCCTGCTCGTTGATGCGCGAGAGCGTCGGCGCCATCGTGAAGAGGGTCAGGAACAACGCCAAGCCGATGACGGCGATGTTCGGCGGGATGTTCTGCGTCGTCAGCGCCCTCCGCACGAACGACAGGACGATCACAATGCGGGTGAAACTGGTCATCATGACGAGTGCGGCCGGCACGAGCGCCAGGCCCGTGAAGACGACGGCCAGTTTGACGGGGGCCGACCAGTCGCCGGCCACGTCCTTCTCCGAGGTGACCTTCTCGACCGCTTCGAGGACGTCACCGAGTTCGGGCAGCGCCGTAGCGCCCGTGTCCTTGGCCGCGGGCTGGCCGGGCAAGGGAGTCTTGGGCGCCAGCGACGGAGGCTTGGGGGCGGTCGCCGCCGGCGGGGCGGGCGCGGCAGCCACGCCCGAGGCAAGCAGCGCGACGAGGCCCATCATGGCAACGCACCGGGCCATCAGTTTTCCTCCAGGTCGGCGGCCGGGATGACGAACTCCGGTTTCTTGCGTCGGACCGGGGCGGCACATGGCGGATCGTCGAGATCGACCGACCCCGTCATGTCGGCCAGGAGGCCCAGTCGCTCGCGCGTGTCGCCGACCAGCAGCGTCCGGTCGGCCACCTGGACCAGGTGGAGCGATTTGCGGGATCCGAGGTAAACCGTCTCCAGAACGTTGATCCTGCGGCCTTGGGAGATACCGAACCGCGGCAACAGCCGCTTGACGACGAAGATCGCCGCCCCGCCCAGGACCAGGATGACGAGGACAGCGCCCAGTGATTGCGCAAAGAGGCTGCCGGAATCGAACCGCTTGGAGCCGAAGCCGTTCCTGCCCTGTTTCTCGTCCGCCTCCGGCGCGTCGTCGTCCGTCCCGGGACGGTCGTCAGCCTTGCCCCAGAGCGGACGGGTGGTGGTGGCGGTGTTGGGATCGGCCCACGTGTTGGGCGCCGTCGCGACCGCCAGGGCAATGCCCGCCAAGGCCGCCAAGATCCATCGTGTTGTCATGATTTCACTCTCTGCCCGTGCACACGGGTTCCCGTGGATAGGCAGTGCACATGGCGTGCCAAACGAAAAGCCGTCCTGGCGCGGCCGAAAGGGCAGTTTTGACCGGCCAGGACGAGCAATTATCTGACGGCGCCCAAGAAGTTTACGGCGGCGCCTCTTCGGCCGCCTCGGGCTTGGACGTCGAACCATCGTCGTTGGCCGGTTCTTCGGTGTCGGGCGCCCGCACGTCCTTGAGTCGGACGGCCAGGTGGTCCCCGACAACGACCAGGCTGCCGGTGGCGAACGGGACGCCGTTCAGGAGGAGGTCCACCGGCTCGCCGGCCACCCGGTCCAGTTGGATGATCGCGCCGGTCCCCGTCTTGAGGAGTTCACCGACCGGCATGCGGACCGAGCCGAGCGTGGCGGTGACCTCGACGGTGGTATCGAGGAGAATGTCGATCTTTCCGGCGCCGGTGCGGTTGCCGGAATCGCGGACCTCGCTCAACTCGGCATCGCGGACTTCGACGTCGGCCTGGCCTTCCTGTTTGGTCTCGGTTTCGTTGGCAGCCTCGTTCGCGTCGATTGCGGATGCTTGCGTCATCGTATTATTCCTTTCGTTGCATGGACCCCGCAGGATCAGATTTGGCGTTCCAGACGGGGGTACCGGCGGCGGTCCTGCACCTGGACGGCGTAGCGGCCCTTGCAGACGGCCGGGATGCCTCCCAACACGACCTGTTCGCCGACGGCGAGTGTAATGGTTTCGCCCACGCGACTTTGAAGGACCACGACGTCGCCGGGTTCGAGCGACACGAGATCCCGGAGGGAGATGGCAGCGGTGCCGAGTTGTGCGGCAACGGTGACGGGCGCTGCCTGGATGCGCTTGAGGATTCGAGCGTGGGCTTCCTCGTTGCTCGGGGCGGCCTTCTTTCGTCGGCTCGGCTCGGCGGCCGATTCGAGGAAGTCGCTCCACATGAAAAAGGTGAACTGGGCGTTGTCCTGGTCGCCTGCCAGCCGGAAACTGAAGCAGCAAAGTTCGTCGCCGTCTCGGTGGGGGAGCGCTTCCTCAAGAGACGTCAGGGCCGCGTCGTGCTGGAGGGCCGGTCCGCCGGCCTGGCGGCTGGCGGCCGAGGCCGTCTTGACCATCGCCGCGACGATGTCCAACAACAGGGCGGTCTCGAGCAACGAGAGTTCGCCGTCTTCTCCCTCGGCCGATCCGGATTCGCCGAGGAGGTTTTCGATCCAGCCGACGGCCACCGCCGCAGGCAGGCACACCATGCCGCAGGGCTCCCCGGCGGGGTCGCGCAGCGGCACGTAGTAGACGTTCTGGTCGTCGGGGCTGATGGAATCGGCGTAGCGTTCAACAACCTCCGCCGCCTCGAAGGAGATCTCGACGCGCAGTATCGCCGCCATCGCCTCAGCGAGGCGCTCGGCAACCTGTTTGGCGAAGGCCGACAGCCGATCGTGCTGAGTTTCCGTGAAGTGATGGGGGCAGGTCCAGTCGTAATCCGTCGCGTCCACGGGCATGGGAGGGTGACCTGTGCTGCGTCGGGCGACCGCGTGGAGCCGTTCCAGAATGGCCATGTTCTGTGTTCGTTCATCGGGTTTCATTTGACCACGATTTCCAAGAGGGTGTAAGTGATCTTGGGCTTTTGGTCCGGCCACAGTTGCTGGTTGATGGTGTCGCAGATTTCGCGCCGAATGCGGTTGTGGTTCTGTTCCCCGCGGACGTCGTCCAGCGCGCAGCCGGCGAAGTAGGCGTTCAGCCAGTCCCTGAGTTCGGGCGTTTTTAACTCGACGAATTCGCCGGCCACATCGAACTCCTCGGTAGGGATGGCCAGGGTCACCGTTGCGCAGATGTAGCGTGCGAGGCGCGGCTCGTCGAGGTTCGCGGTGATCGGTTCGAGGCCCTTGTACTGGTACTTGTCGGTCGCCTCCTGGGGTTCGACTTCGACGGTTTGCTCTACGGGTTGCTGGGGCTGCTGGTCCTGGTGACCGCTGAAGATGGCGGCGGCGTATCCGGCGCCGGCCGAAATCACGAGCACGGCCGCGCAGGGCACGAGCAACCGCTTGAACTTGCCGGACGCTTCCGGCGCGATGCCGTCCTCGGACCGGGCCGGCGAAGTGTCCTCATCATTCGTTTTAGCCCGGTTCTCGGAGGCTTCGTCGGTATGGGTTTCGTCGGCCATGGCTTTCACTACTCCTCGGTACAAGATTCCATGATTGCAAGAAGGATAAACGCCTGCTGCGGACCCTGTTTGGCCCTGCCATACCACGACTCTCCCGTCCCGCCTCCCCAGGCGTCGACCCGGGTGCCGCGGTCCTTGAGTTCAGCCGACAGGATCCTCGTGAGAAATGCCTCAACGGCCATGGCGCGGCGAGCCGAGAGCATCCACCGGGCCCTGGGAGCGGTCTGGTCGGGGGCCAGCCCGATGATGTGGACATACCGCGCCGCGGCGCTGGTGCGCTGCCTGAGATCCGCCGCGAAGTTGAGGAGAAAGGCCTTGGCCGATTCCTGAAGATCGGCGTCGGCGGGTGCAAACGTGATCGGGGTGTTCAGCAGGCGGACAGGTTCGCCCTCGTAATCGGATACCTTCGTGTCCCCGAGGCGGCGGAGGTCGTCGAAGAATTTGCGGATCTTCTCGCCTTCGGCGTCGATGACGCGCTGCATCTCGAGGTTCTCTTCGTCCTCTTCCATCGGGTGCTTGTAGGTGGGGTGCCTGAAGAACCGCGTGTCGCGCTGGCCGAACAGCCAGTCGGGTATGCCGAGGCCGGCGATGGCGCGGCGAAAACCGCCCTGGCCCTCATAGAACAAGTCCTGATCGCGCTCCCGCGCAAAGACCTGGAGCAGGATGAAAAAGGAAAGCAGGAGCGTGATCATGTCGGTGAACGACACGAGCCAGCCGGGCGTTTCCTTGTGGTCGCTTTTCTTGTTGCGATTCAGTCTCACGGGTACACCTTCTGGTTCAGCATCGCGATACGGACGACCGGCTCGAATCCCGCGCCGCTCTTCGCCGCGCCCGGCGAGCCGGAGATGGCGAACCGGTCCGGTTTGAGGTTCTCCGCGTCGGTAAAGTGGTTCATCACGGCCCAGGCCCTGGAAAGCGCTCCGGGCCGAGCGGCCGCTGTGGGGCTCGTCTCGCTGATGACAACACGGCACGGAACCAACCGCAGGTAGTTGGCAACGTGGCCGAGCAGGTCTCTGGCTACGGGTTTGAGCCTGTCCCCCCGGCCCCAGAAGAGCAGTTCGCTGGGTATGGTCAGGACTCGACGGTCGCGATAGGCGTCGTCGCCGAGTGGGTCGAGCGGCTTGCGCGGCGGGTGGGTAGGCTCGAGACGGTCGTCGTTGGGCTTTTCCGAACCGTCTTCGGTCCAATCGACTTCGGCGTCGTCCGGAAGCGGTGAATCCTGGGGCAGCCGTTGCCCCCTGAACACCGACGGCATGGAGGGCGCCTTGAAGGCCATAAAGACGCGCGTCAAGTCCTTGGGGTCGAACGACGAGAAGGACAGAAGCATGACGAAGAACGTCAGAAGAAGCGTCATGCAGTCGCTGAACGTGACCAGCCAGTCGTTGCCGGGCGGCTCGTCCCGTTTTCTCGATCTCCGTTGAGGTCGGTTAGACATTGGGCTTGAGTTCCTCACGGTGCTTGGCGGAGACGAAAGCCTGCATGCGTTCGCGGACGGCGGTGGGGTTCTCGCCGCGTGCGATTGCCAGCATGCCCTGGACGATCATCTCTTTTTGTATGGTTTCCATCTTCGAACGCAGGCCGAGTTTGCCTGCCAGCGGCAGGAACACGAGGTTGGCCAGCAGCGCACCGTAGAAGGTCGTGAGGAGGGCGGTGGCCATCCCCGAGCCGATACTGTCGGGCGAATCGAGATTGCGGAGCATCTGAATCAGGCCGATCAGCGTGCCGATCATGCCGAAGGCGGGGGCGCTGGCGCCCATGAACTCCAGCACTTTCTTGCCGGTTTCGTGGCGTTCCTGGAGGTACTGGACCTCGATGCTGAGTTGCTGATCGATCGTGTCCTCCTCTTGGCCGTCAATGAGCATCTGGATGCCCTTGATGAGGAACGTGTCTTGTACGCCCTCGAGTCGCTGTTCGAGGGCCAGGGCTCCATCGCGCCGGTTGATGGCGGCGTAATCGACCAGCCGCTGGACCACTTCCTGCTCCGACTCCATCTCGTTGAACAGAGTGTTCTTTGCAATCGAGAAGATCCTCAGGACCGTGCCGAGCGAGAAGTGAATCAGCGTGGCCGATGCCATTCCCCCGACGGTGATCATGATCGAGGGGATGTTGAAGAACATGCCGGCGCCGCCACCGGACACGATCGCGACAATGATCAGACCCGAACCTGCTATTAAACCTACGACGGTTGCAATATCCAAATCCTATCCCTCTTTATGTAACCGTTTCATTTTCTCGCAGAGATCGGCCACGGTCGCTTTGTCGGACATGGCGGCCAGGACCTTCGCCGTGGTCCGTTCGGTCATGTGATGGAGGATCTTGACGGCATCGGGTTCCTGGTTGTTCTTGCACATCTCTTCGAAGGTCTTGGCGGCCTCGGCAGCGTCCATCGTGTCGAACATGGCGCCCAGTTTTTTCAGGTTCGCCTCTTCCTCCTTTTCGACGGTCAGGCGTCCTTTCTGGAATTCGGCTTTGGCTTCCTTGACTTTGGTGAGTTCGGCAGCCGCTTGGCCGCGGAGGGTCTCCAACTGCTGGGCCTCTTTCTGGAGGTCCTGGTGGCCGATCCGCAGGCGATGCTCCTCCTGGCGAAGTGCCTGCTCTTGTTTGTCATACTTCCGGCGTTTGGCGCCAAATTCACGGATGAGGGCCATCAGGTGCTTTTCCTCAAGGCGTGGCGGCTCCTCGGCAGGGCCGGCCGTGGCGGGCGGCTCCTTGTCGCCGGGGGTGGGCTGCCCGGCGTCCGTTTCCGCGGTTGCCGGCGTCGGGCCAGCCCCGAGCCAGAGGCTGAGCCCGTACGAAGCGCCGAACGTGACGGCCGCCAGCCCGATCAGGATCAGGACGGGAAGTTTTTTTCCGGACATGACCACCTCCTATTGCAAAACGGGTGTTGGGCGCGGGGAGGGCTTTCGCGCGAAAGCAATGTGCGCGCTCTCGTCGAACGCCATCTGCTCGCGTTTTCCAACTTCCCGCATGTATCGCTCGCGTGCCTCTTCCCGGAGCCGTTCCAGGGTCTTGCACGTCGAGCGGACCGCCAGGAACTTCGCCTGCTTCTCGGCCCGCTGTGCTTCGAGTTCCTTCAGCCGGGCGCCGAGGCGCTCGATCTGCCGCTCTTCGACTCTCGAGAACTGCATGAAGATCATCTGATCGGGCAAGCGGTCGCTGGGCCGTCGCTTCCCCAGTTCTTCCAGCAGCGTCCGAAGAATGGTCCGACGTTTGAGGATCTCCTCGCGGACGCCGGCGATGGTCTGTGCCAGAGCAAACAGGTCATTCCTGATGGCCTGCTCGTGCTGGGTCTTGATGTCGAGGACGCGCTGGAGTTTCCATTTGAAGCGCTTCATGATTCAGCCCCACCGGCCCGACCCGCCACGTGCTCTCGGCCTTCGTCTTCATCCGACGGCATCAGGAAGTCCCAGGCCTTGGTGATCGAGAGCAACCGCTGCACGGTCTCGGTGAAGTCGGACCGCGTGCCGAGCGGCTGGGCGAGGAAGGCGTTGACGCGTTCGATGAGCGAGACCGCCGTGTCGATCCGCCGATTGCTACCCGGCTTGAACGCGCCGATGTTGATGAGGTCCTCGGCGCCCTGGTACGTCGCGTGAATTGCCTTGAGTTTTTGGGCTGCCAGGTAGTGCTCTTTGCTGGTGCAGGCGTCCATCAGGCGGCTGATGCTTTGGAGGATGTCCACGGCGGGGTAGTGGCCCAGTTCGGCGAGCCGGCGCGACAGGATGATGTGACCGTCGAGCAACGACCGCACGCAGTCGGCGATCGGGTCGTTCATGTCGTCGGCTTCGACCAGGACCGTGATGATGCCCGTGATGCTGCCGCGCCTGGCCGAGCCGAGGCGTTCGGTCAGCCTCGGCAGGAGGCTGAAGACGCTTGGGCAGTAACCCTTGGTCGTGGGAGGCTCTCCGGCGGCCAGGCCGATCTCGCGCTGGGCGTAGGCCAGCCTCGTTACCGAGTCCATCATGAACAGGACGTCCTTGCCCTGATCGCGGAAGTACTCGGCAACCGAGATGGCCAGCGAGGCCCCCTTGACGCGCTGAATGGGGGCCGAGTCGGAAGTGGCCACCACGACGACACTTCGCGCCAGGCCCTCCGGACCCAGCGAGTGTTCGAGGAACTGTCGGACTTCGCGGCCACGTTCGCCTATCAGGGCCAGGACGTTGACGTCGGCGCTCGAGACCCGGGCGATTTCCCCCAGCAGGATGCTTTTGCCGACACCGCTGCCCGAGAAGATCCCTATCCGCTGCCCCTTGCCGCACGTCAGAATACCATCGAACACGCGGATGCCAAAGGCGAGCGGCTCGGTGATGGGTCGGCGGCTAAGCGGCGGCGGGCTATCGGCATCAAGCGGCCGCGTGTCCGTGCCGTCGAGTGGCCCCTTGCCGTCGATCGGGCGGCCAAGGCCGTCGATCACGCGGCCCAGAATCGACGGGCCAAGCCGGATGGTCCGCGGCCTTGAGCAGGCAACAACCGGGGCATTCGGCACGATCCCATCGATAGATTCGAGCGGGAACAGCACGCGGTGCTCGCGGTGGAACGCGACGACTTCCGCCAAGACACGCCGCCCGTCGGCCATGCTGATTTCGCACATCTGGCCGACGCCCACGGGCGGACCTTGCGATTCGACCGTCTGGCCGGTCACGCGCACCACCGCGCCGCGGCAGGCCAGTGGTTCGGCGCAGCCAAGCCTCGCGCGGTATTTGTCCCAGTCGATCAGGGACATCATCACTCCGGGTTCTTGAGCGCCTGTTTGACCTGTTCGAGTTCGTCTTCGATTCGGGCTTCGACGGTTCCTTCAGCCGTCTCAACGACGCACTCGGCCCGGCCGACGCCTGAGTCGGCCACCAGCCGCACGTTGGCGGCCGGAGCAGCGGAGTCGGCGGCCTGCGCCTTCTCCATCTGGGCGAGGTCCTCCGGGTGCAGCCGCACGACGACCTCGCGATTCGCCGGGGCGCTGCGGAGGGCCCGGCGGACGATCGGTTCGATGTCGTGACGGCCGGCCTCGATCTCCTGCATCAGGACGTTTCGTGCGATCTCGATCGCCAGGTCCGGCAGATGGGCCTCGGCGTCGGCGACGACCTGTTCGTGGAGTTTCCCGATCCTGGCGGCTGCCTGTTCGAGGGCCCGGCGCGCCTGGGCCAGTTCGGCGCGTTCGGCGTCGAGAGCAGTCTGCATGAGTTGATTTCGCGTCTCGCCGGTGCTCGCCGACGGGTCAGCGGCCGGGCCCGCCGCAGAGGCAGACGGTCCGGGGACCAGCCGGACGGCCGCAGGCGGGTGGGGCAGTTCAACTCTGAGGGGCTGCGGCATGAGCCCTGGCCTCCTCGAATTCCAATTCGCCGTCGGCGTTGAGCCTGCGCAGATCGCCGAGAATGGCTTCGCGGGCCGCCTCGATATCTTCCGGTTTCGGCGCCCTCATGAGCGAGACCTCTTCGTCGATCATGGCCCCGGCTCGCTCGGAGATGTTCGCCCGGACCTTGGCTTCGGTCTTCGGGTCGGCGTCCTGGAGGGCCAGGGCCAACTGCTGTGCCTCTACGCTGCGGAGGGCTTCCTGGAGGTTGCGGTCGGCGATAACGGGGATGTCCTCCCAGGTGACCATCAGGTTCCGGACGGCGGTGCTCATCTCGGAGTCGTGCTGGTTGATGGTCTCGATGAGGCTGTCCCGCAGTTCGCGGCGGAGGTTGCGAAGCAAGAGGGCCACGCGGCGGAGGCGGACGTCGGGCGTGACCTTGACGGCCTGGCCGCCGGATTGGCGAATGGTGTCGAGGCGGTTTCGCACGATCGCAGCGACGCGGGCCTGTGCTTCGAGGGAAACCGACTCGCTGCGGGTCATTCGCCTCACGGCCTCGCCCCGAACCGACTCGCCGAGCAGAGCAACGAGAGCGGCACTTTTCTCCGGAGGCAGTTCGCTGAGAACGAGGGCGGTGGCCTGGGGATGCTGGCCGTCGAGGGCCCAGGCGAGGCTTTCGACATCGGCCGAGCGGATGGGGATGAAAGGGTCCCGGCCATCGACGATCCGCTGGACTTCGCCGAGGACCTCTTTGGATTTCTCTTCGCCGACCGCGCTGGTGATGACATTGCGGATAAACGTCTTGAGTTTCTTGGGTCCCGTCTTGTTAGAGAGCAGGTCAACAAACTCGGTCGCGGGTTGGCTGCGCAGTTCCCCGTGTTGCCGGGTGGCGCCGAGGTAAACGAGTTCGGCGGCGATTTGGGTAACGACTTCCGGGGGTGCGGCTTTCAACAGTTCGCCTGCGGTTTCGGGATCGAGCCCCATCAGGAGAAGGGCGGCTTTTTGGACTCCGCTCAGTGCCACTTAGACCGCTCCTTTTTCGCTTTCCACCCAGGTTCGGAAGAGCCGCTTGACCTCTTCGGGGTTCTCCTGAAGGGCGGTGGAGATACGTTCGTTGAGTTGGGCCTGGTTGGCGAGGCTCTCACCGCCCGCGGCCAGCAGACGATCCGGTCCGGCGGCGGCGCCGGGACCGAGCGCGCCCTCGGCCGGAGCCGACCCGATCTTGGGCTTCGAGCCACCGAAGATCTTCAGCATCAGCAGGGCCCCGATCACGAGCACGCCTAGCGATCCGTGTCGCGCGATGTCCAGGTAGAACTGTGGGCTGGAGAAGAGGCTTTCCTCTTCGGCCTCCTCGGCCAGCGCGGCCGGGCGATGGAACGGCACGCTGATGACCTTGAGGGCATCGGTTTCTTTCAGTCCAACGGCGTTGCGGATGACCTCCTCGACGTCCTTGTCGGTCAACGTGGGCGCCGACGGGGTGGGGGAACTCGCCGGCGCCGCGCCTTCTTCGGGCGCTTCTGCTCCCGTCGGCGAGGGCTCGGGGGCCGACAGGTCAACAAAGGCGGCCACCGAAAGGGAGAGGATCTTCCCGGGCATCTCGATGGTCTGTTGGACACTCCGGCCGACCTCGTACTCGGTCGTGGTGGTTTCCTCCTTGGTGGTGCCGGCGCCGGCGGCGGCGCCTTCGGCCGGTGTTGAGCCGCCGCTCGACGACTTGGTCATCAGTTCTTCCTTGGTGGTGACCTTCTCCTCGGGGCTGTACTTTTCGACGGTCTCGTTGACGGTGCTGGTTTCGATGGTGGCGTCGACCTTGACGGTTGCCCTGCCGGGTCCGAGGACGAGGGTGAGCATGTCCTCGACCTTCTTCCCAAGGTACTGCTCGACCTGGCTCTTGTAATCGAGCACGTTGCCGGTGCTTCCCGCGAAGCCGTCATCGGACCCGCTGGACAGAAGGTTTCCACGGCTGTCCACGACCACGACGTCCTCGTGGCTGAGGTTCTCGACGCTTCCGGCCACCATGTGGACGACGGCGGCCACGTTCTGCTGGGAGAGTTTGCGGCCGGGTCGCAGCCTCAGGGCGACCGTCGCGGAGGCGCCCTTCTCGCTCTCGCGGAACAGTTTGCTGTCGGGCTGGACGATATGGACTCGTGCATCGGCGATGGCGTCGAAGAGCGAGATGGTTTTGGCCAGTTCGCCCTCGATGGCACGGGCGTAGTTGACGCGCTGGGCGAAGGGGCTGGTGCCGATCTTCTCGGTGTCGAGGATGCGGTATCCCTCGCGGCCGCCGCTGGGCAGGCCTTCGCCGGCCAGTTCGAGCCGCAGCGCGTACACCTTGTCGCTGGGCACGTAGACGGCGGTTCCGCCGTTGCGGAGTTCATAGGAGACATCGGCGTCGCGGATCTTCTCGACGATCTGGGCGGCGTCCTCCGGGTCGAGGCCCGTGTAGAGGAGAGCCATGTCGGGCTGGCGTGCCCATCCGAGGAGCAGCGCCGCCGCGCCCACACAGGCCACCAGGACCGAGATCAGCAGGATGCGCTGCATGAAGCCCATCCGCCGCCATATCTCAACCACGGTTTGAAAAGAGTTTGGCACGGTTCATCACCCGATACGGGGCGACCGGCAGCCGGTCACCTCACACCTGCATGTTGACGGTCTGCTTGTAGGCCTCGATCATCTTGTTACGGATACCGATGAGGAGTTTGAAACTGATGTCGGCCTTGGCGACGGCCGCCACGACCGGCAGGACGTCCTGCTGCTTGCCGCTCAGGAGTTGCTGGACCGAGGCGGCCGAGTGCTCCTGGTTCTGATCGACGGCGTCCACGGCCTCTTTGATCATTGCGCCAAAGTCGGTCTTGGCGCCGGTCTGTCCGGCCCCGGCCTGCTGGGCCGGGTGCGGAAAGATCGGCTGTGTCGTGATGGAACCGAGTCCCGCAATGTTCATGGCGGCTCCTTTCCTTACCTGAGCAGTTCCACGGTGGCCTCGACCATATCCTGGTACCGTTTGAGTACGGCCACGTTGGCCTGGTAGGCCCGCGACGCCACGACCAGGTTCATCATCTCGGTCGGCAGTTGGATGTTGGGCATCCGGACGTAACCGTTCTCGTCGGCGTCGGGGTGGCCTTTCATGAGGACCGAGCGGAAGTCGCTCATGTCCTGTGCGATGTTCAGAATCGTGACGCCGCCCAACTGGCCGTGCGATGTCCGCAGCACGATGTCGCGCCGGCGGTAGGGATTGCCCGTAGCGGTCCGCGTCGTATTGGCGTTGGCGATGTTGCCGGCGATCAGGTTCAGCCGAAGCGATTGGGCCCGGAGGCCCGAGACGGCGATATCCGCCATCGATGCGATGCTGTCGATGCTCATCGGCCGGTTCCTCCCGCGGTCTAGTTCCCGTCGGCCATGGCCAGTTCCATCTGCTGGTACATGCGATTCAGCAGCCGCACGTACGTTTTGTAAAGCATGGAGTTCTTGATGAGTTCGCCGACCTCGGTGTCGATCTGAACGTCGCTGCCGAACTCGTTGAGGGCATCGGTTCGGGGCTGGACGATGTGCTGGAACAGGGCCTTACGATCGATGGGTTTGCCGCCGGCGATCGCCTCGGCGAAGGCCTTTTCGAAAGGGAGCGTGCTGCGGCGGAAGCCGGGCGTCGCCACGTTGGCGATGTTGTTCGCGATGACGGCCTGCCGCAGACTGGCTGCGCCAAGGCCGGCCTCCAGATATCCGGCTATGCGGGCGCTTTGAGCCATCGCTTCTCTCCTGTCTCCTCCGGGTACTGCTCCTGGCGATAGCGCCGGAGTTTCTCGCGGAGGGTCCGGTCGGTGATGCCGAGCAACCGGGCGGCCTTGGCCTGATGGCTCTCGGTGACGCGGAGGGCCTCCAGGATGGTGCGCCGTTCGACGTCGCGGAGCCGCAGGCTTCTTGGCTCGGGCCCGTCGTCGCTCCGGGCGAGTTCGGCCTGAAGCCACGGTGCTTCGGCCAGCGAGAGGACCTCGCCGCTCCCGAAGATCAGGGCGGCCCGGACGACGTTGCGCAGTTGACGCACGTTGCCGGGCCACTCGTATCGGTAGAACAGTTCCATCATCTCCGGGTCCAGTTGCGTGATCGGCCGCTGGCTCTCCCGTGCGAACTGGTTCACTAAGTGCCAGACGAGCAGCGGGATGTCTTCTTTGCGGTGGCGAAGCGGTGGGATGTAGATCTGGACCCCCGCCAGGCGGTAATACAGGTCGGCCCGGAATTCGCCTGCCTTGACCATGGCTGCCAGATCCCGGTTCGTCGTGCTGATGACGCGGACGTTGACGCGGATCAGCCGCGATCCGCCCACACGCTCGAAGTCCTGCTGTTCGAGCACCCGCAGCAACTCCGCCTGGAGGCGCGGGCCGGTTTCGGTGACCTCGTCCAGCAGGAGCGTGCCGCCGTGGGCCAGTTCAAAACGGCCTTTCCGCTGGACGATCGCGCCGGTGAAGGCCCCGCGCTCGTGGCCGAACAGTTCGCTCTCGAGGAGCGTCTCGCTGACGGCGGCACAGTTGACCCGGATGTATGGCCCGCCGGCGCGGCGGCTGGCGCGGTGCACCAGGCAGGCGACCAGTTCCTTGCCGGTGCCACTTTCGCCGCAGATCAGGACCGGCACGGACGTTGAGGCGACCTTCTTCGCCAGAGCGATCGCCCGGCACAGGTTCTGGCTGCGCCCAATGATGCGGTAAAGGCGCCGGCTGTCGGCCTCGGCGACCTCTGCGGTGACGACCGAGTGGTTGGGGACCAGGCGATCGAGGAGTTTCTCGATAACAGGGCGCTCAAGCGGTTTGACGAGGAAGTCGTCGCAGCCTTCGCGCATGGCCCGGACGGTCGTCTCGGCAGGGGACTCGGGGCCCAGCATGACGACAGGCAGTTCGGGTTCACGCGCTTTGACACGCCTGACGACTCCCAGGCCACCTCCCGGCACGTCGAGGTCTGCGATCACCAGATCCCACTGGCCGTGTTCGAATCGCTTGTAGGCCGTCTCGAGGTCGCGAGCGACGGTGCCGCGGATGCCCCGGCCGGCCAGGACCTCAAGCAGCAGCCGGGTCGTGGCGGCTTCGGCCTCGACAATCAACACGTTTTGGCAAACCGATTCCTTCATCCGGTCTCACCTCTTGTGGCTTGGGGTGTCAACTCCGGCTGTTGCGGTTGGACCAGGGCCCGTGGCTGAGCCGCTTGGTACCACTCGAGCAGCGTCTTATAGGTTGTCGCCAATTTGACCCAAGAGCATTGCGGGTGGTCGGTCACGAGCCGGCTGTACAGAACGATTGCGGCAGCAGGGTCGCGCCGACGGCGGCAGTTGGCCATCTGAAACAGCGCCCACGCTTTCGTTTGTTTCTCGGTTGCAGCGTCCTCATGAATTCGCTGGTACAGCGCGCCGGCCTCAGCCCAGTGCCCGCCGAGGAACAGCGCATCGGCCAGCGCGGGCGGGTCGGCAAGGCTCTTCGGCGAGAGTTCCTTCAGCCGGGCGAGTTGCCCCGGCGAGAGGCCGGGGACGAGGTTCTTCGCGGGTTTGGGGGCGTTCTTTCCCTGTTTGTCAGGCTGATCCGGCCCCGGTGCCGGCGAACCTTGCACGACCTTGCGGGCGGGCTCCTCGAAGATGGCGCGGGCACGCCGGGCGACCTCATCGAGTTCGAGCCCGGAGTGGGTGTCTTCCAAAGCGCCGATCTGCGACGCGACCAGTTTCTGCCGGTTCTTCCGGCTTTGGCTGATCAGGTCGTTATCTTCCCCGACCGCGCCGGAGGCCAGGCCGGCCAGGACGAACCATCCGAGGCACGCGGATAAGCATGTTCGGCGCTTCATGGACGGGCAACTCCTTCCGGCTTGGGCACCTTCCCGGAGAAGGCGAGGGCGGCCCGAGCGTAATCGCGACGGCGAACGTAGGCGATCCCGAGTGCGCCCAGGGCGCGGCGGCGGATCTCGTCCGGGATCGGCTGCGTCAAGAGTTCCCGGTACATGCTGATGGCCTGGGCAGTCCGGCCGGCCTCCAGGTGGATCTTGGCCAGTTCGGAGGCGGCCTGCCAGGCCAGCGGGCTGGGCTCAAGATCCGACATGGCCCCTGCCAGGAGTTGACCGGCCACGTCCGTGTCGCCGGCGTCGGCGCAGCAGCGTGCCAGTTCGACCTCCATCCGGACGCGCATTTCCGCCGAAGACGCCTTGGGCCGTCTGTCCTTCAACAGCCGCAAGGCACGCTCCGGCAGGCCCACCTTCCGAAAGATTCGGGCCTCCAGGATCGCGGCCTCGTCGGCCTTTGCCTTCGGGAGATTGTCGCGAGCAACCCGTTGCAGAATGGCGAGGGCCGCCGCAAACTCGTCTTGGCCGCTCAGCGTCCAGGCCAGTTTCAAGGTGGCGTCGATCCTGAGGGTTTCCGACGGTTCGGCCCGCAGCACCCGCCGCAGGGCGTCCGTGGCTTCGCCGGGCTGATTCTGTGCCAGCAGGCTCATTGCCAGCAGGTAGTTCGCCCGGGCCACCTGCTCGCCTTTCGTCTCGCCGGCCAGTTTGACGTACCGCTCCAGCCACGTCGTGGCGGCCTCGTGCTCGGCCTTGCGGTAGTAGCCTGTACCGACCCCGAGAGCGGCCGCGAGTTGGGACGGCCGCGACAGTTCGCAGTAGTAGAGTTTCTTGAACGTCGCGATGGCCTCGTCCAGCAGTCCTGCTTCGATGGTGGCCTGGCCGAGGCGAAGGTACACCTTGTCGATGGCCGGAAAGTTCGGATGCCGGTCCAGCAGCCCCAGCAGTTCGTCCCGTGCGCCCGTGTAGTCGCGCAGGTCGATGCGAATCGCGGCGCTGCGCAGCATGGCGTTCGGCACGACCGGCGACGCCGCATACCGCTGTGCGAGGAGCCGGTACTCCGACATCGCGCTCCCCTTGTCGCCCTGCTGCTCGTAGAGTATCCCCAGAGAGAGGTGCGCGTAGGCGAACCGCTCAGTGTCCGCATCCCGAAGAAGCAGCCGGCGCCACGTGGAGATAGATTCCTTCAGCAGCAGGTCTCGCAGATCGTCCGTGGATTTGAGGCCCCGGGGATCATAGACGAGCACGTCGCTGCCTGTCAGACGTGCCACGAGACCCACCGCGCCGCAGGCGACTTCGACGACCCGGTGGTCGGTCGCCTCGGTCAAAGCCAGCCACAGGGCCCTTCCCTGCGCGCCCGCCTCGAGGGTTCCCCATTCGACGTTGAGTTCAGACGCGCCGGCCACGCGGCCAAGCACTTCGTCCAGGGGCGCCCCCGCACAGGTGACCGTCCAGCGGCGCCCCACCTTGTTTTCTTGCGTGAGGTGGACCTGCGGACCGAAGGCGGCTTTGCCCAGGCGCCCCATCCCGCCCGCCAGCATGGCTCGGAGGGCCTTCTCGCCCTCGGCGCCCGGGAACGGGTCGGACGCGGCCACAAGAGTCGGCGGCAGGTCGCCGTCGGCGTTGAAAAAGGACAGGGTCTTGCGGGTCAGCACCTCGGCCACGAGGAAATCGCACTCGCTCTGAAGCGGCGCCGCTGGGCCAACCGCGCCCAGCGAGGCCAACGCCCGGTAGGCTCGCATCCGAGCAGTCAGATACTGTCCCTCCGCGGCGTCCATCAAGGCCGCGTTCAACAAGGCGACGCCGCGGATGACGGGCGAGCGGCTCTCGGCCACCGCGATGAGGCCGTCGCGCGCTTCGCGGCTGCGGCCAAGGTGCTGCCGGCACTGCGCTTCGCGTAAGCGGAGGAGATCGGCGACGAGTTCGTCACCTCGGTTGCCTTCGGTCACGGCCAAGAGATGTCGGCACTGCGCCAGGGCTTCACGGTAACGCCGGTCGGCGTAGGCTTGCTCCTCGGTGCCCAAGGAACAGGCCTCCGGGGCGACGGGCTCGACCGTGAGTGCGGGCAGAGGACCCGGCGCCTGGGTCAAGCCGCTCGGCTGCACGAGGATGGGCTGAGGCGCCCTCGGCGCCAAGGACAGCAGCGCGGCAAGCAGAACGCCGATCAGGACGAGTGTGTTGACGCCAATGACGGCGTGCAGCACGGTCAGCCGCCGCTTGGGCGGACTGAAGAACTCGGGCGGCAACTCGGCCTCTTGCCGAGGGGACGGTTTGTCGGCGGCGTCGGGCGTTTCCGGCTGTGGTGAAGCAGCAGGCGATGCCTGCGTCTGAGCGGTTGGCTCGTCGGGCGTTTGCGGCTGTCCGGTGTCGGCGGGCGGCTGCTCGGGCTCGCCCTGGGGTTCGGGCTGCGACTGGGGTGTGTCCGGCGCCTGAGTCTGGGTGTTGCTCTCGGCTGCCTCGCTGTTTGCCGCGGGCTGCCGCTCGGGCGTCTCATCACCTTCGGGTCTTGTTTCGTCTGCCATTCTCTGTTGCCGGGAAACCGTTGGTTCGGTTCGGCTCTTGTTGCGCGCTGGCTCAGGTGCGCGTGCGCAGTCGTTAAGGTGGCGGTGCAATAACCGTGCCAATTGGGTTCGCCGAGACGGTTCGGACCGAAAACGCTGATTCCGCGCTACAGATGGCGGTTCCGGACGGCGAGGCCCCGGGACGGCTTGGGCGGGGCGCGCCAGGATTTCGCGCGTCTGTAAGGTTTTCAAACGCGCCGCCGAGGCGGGTCACGGCGTTTCGTCGACGATGGCACGCGGACGGAAGGTGGCGTGATCGGCGTGTGGTTGGCGCGCCGGTCACTAGGCACTGGCCACCTGGACGCGGGAGGAAGTTATCGAATGATCCCTTGAGGCGGGCGACCCGCCGGCACTATCGGGAATCTTGATCTTGTACCGCTTCAATTTGGCGTGGAGGGTTGCGCGGGTGATGCCCAGCAGGGCGGCGGCGCGCGTCCGCTGCCAGCCGGTCTCCTGAAGCGCCCGGGCGATGAACAGCCGCTCGGCAGTTTCCAGCGAGAACTCGTCTCCCGGGGCCGGGATGTTCGTGTCGGCGCCCGGCAGACCGGGTTCGTCGTGCATCATCAGACTCCCGGGAGTGATCTGGTTGGACTGTTCAAGGATCATCGCCCGCTCGATCACGTTGCGGAGTTCGCGGACGTTACCGGGCCAGTTGTGGGCGAGCAGGCGCTGCTCAGATTCCGGGCTCAGGCCGCGCACCTTGCCCCGGCAGGGCAGGGAGCAGTTTTCGATGAAGTATTCGGCCAGCAACGGGATGTCGTCGCGACGCTCGGGCGCGCGGAGCGGAGGCAGACGGATGGGAAACACCGCCAGGCGGTAGTACACGTCGCTTCTGAAGCGGCCCTCCTTGGCCTCGGTGGTCAGGTCCCGGTTGCTGGAGGCGATGAACAGCGCCCGGCAGGGAATGTTCTTCGTGCCTCCAACCTTTCGGAACTGCTTCTCCTGGAGGACCCGCAGGAGTTTGGCTTGGAGTGCAAGCGGCATTTCGCTGATCTCGTCGAGGAAGATGCTACCGTTCCCGGCCAGTTCGAACAGGCCTGTCTTGTCGCGGTCGGCGCCGGTGAAAGCGCCCTTGACGTGGCCGAACAGTTCGCTTTCGAGGAGGTTGGCGGTCAGGGCGGCACAGTTGAGGGCAACGAACGTCTCGGCCGGAGCCTCGCGAAGGGCGTGGATCGCCTGGGCCACCAGTTCCTTGCCGGTGCCGGTTTCCCCGATGATCATCGCGGGGTTGCACTGGTTTTCGGCGACGAGCCGGATCGTCTTGAGGGCCTCGCGGATGCCCTCGCTGCGGCCGACCATGGGCACGCCGGCGGGGCACTCGGGCACAAAGAACCGGTCGCGGCTTTTCCCGACGCCGTGGGTCCTGGCAGATGCGACAATGCGCCGAACGGCAGCCGGGTCCAGCGGGGCGCGAACGTAGTCCAGCGCCCCGTTGCGGATGAACAGGATCGCCTCGTCCACGTCCGGGCGGTCCGTAACCACGACGACGGGGCTGTGCGGAACCGTGCAACGGAGTTCCTGGAGAAAGGTCAGACCTTCGGCCGGCGGCACCGTTTCGCGGATGACCACCAGTTCCGGACAGAGTTCCCGGGCGGCCTTGAGGGCCTGGTCGCCTCCGACGGCCGAGGTGACCGTCTGAGCGATGCCCTGAAACGGACAGACACGAGATTCCGCCAGTTCGCCAAGTGTAACGACGGAGCCCAGCACAGCGGGTGAACCCGCTCGCATTCCCAACTCCCTCCGGCCCCTTGGTCGCGCCCGACCGGCTCTCCAGCGCTCTCCGCGATGATGTGCGACGAACGTTGCTGCCGCCCGCCGCAGAACAACGGCACTCCTGGGAGGCGCTGTCTCGCCGAAAGTTACCTGTTTCTCGGCAAGCAAGGGATGCAGGCTTTAGGAGAATTATCGGACGGTCGAATATCGGTTCCCGGCCCGTCAGAGCGGCTGTCTGATTCCTGAAGCATGCCGTCAGACCGTAGGCGCACGTTGAGGGGGCATTATCGGACTCTCCTACCGGTCCGTCTGTGCCGCTTCTTGCGGGCAGGCGGCAGGTCTCGCAAAGCCTGTCTGAGAAACCGGCGGTCCGGAAGATTCCGCCGGACTCCGGCACAGTCTTCCGGTCATCTCCGTGCTTCACGGTCGCGCCCCGGCCTCCCGCCGAGTGGCAGCAATGCGCGTAACCCCCTGCGTGTAAATGCGTTAGGCAAGGCCCTCCTTACGCCGCTGTAAAAGTGGCACGCTGTTTGCGTGACAGAACGCGGGAGGTGATGATGCGGGCAAACCCGATCTCGCAACTGGCGGCGATTCTTCCCTGGACAGGGCAATGCGCACAAGCACGCACGCCGCACGCGAGACACGACACGCAGGCCGCCAAGAGCAACACTGAGACCCCTGCAAAGCAGTCACCGCAAAAAACGCCTCCACACGCGGGCGACGCAGAAGGACCGCGCCAGGCTGAAACGCATGCGCCACGCAACGTGCCGGGGAGGCAACCCCCACGGGCCGGCCCGCCGGCCTGGCGCAAGCCGCCCGCCAAGCAACTCAAGAACGCCCGCCCGACGACGCGCAATGGGTCAGCGATGGTCCCCGGCGCCGCTGCCGGGAAGGGGCTTCTTGCGCTCAACACGGCAATTCAGAAGGCCCGCCCGACGACGCGCAATGGGCCGACAGCGCCCCCTGTTGTCGCTACTGGGAAGGAGCCGCTTGCTGTCAATCGGGCAATTCGCTCCGCGAATGCCGCCCGACCAACCACGAAGGCGGCAGTAGCGGCACCATCACAAGGCACGATCAGTACTGCCGACGCGGCGGTCAAGTCCGCTCAGAGCCGGCCCTCGGCCGAAAAGCCGGCCAGCCCAACCACAAACATGGCTATTGTGGCAAAGGCCGCCCGCAAGGGCATGACGGACACTGTGGAAGGTAAAAGGCCGAAGACGGCCGGCCAAGCCGCCGGCGAGATTCAGACCGACAGGGCGAAAGCCAGCGGGGCGCCGACGGCTGCCAAATCTGCCCTGACGACGCTACGGGCCGCTCCTGCTCCTGAGACGGTCCGGGCCGGGGCCGAGACAACGGGGCCAACCGCCTCTCAAACGGCGAACGTGTGGGACGGGAAGGAACCGACCGCGGTTTTGCCGACGACGAAGCGCGCCCTGGCGGCGTTCCGAAAGGCCGAGGCCCGCGGGATGACCCCGTCGCGGGGACAGGCGCCAACGACGACCAAGGGTTTCTCCGTTGAACGAAGCACCGGCGGCCAGATCGTCGTCAGCCGCGAGGCAGGTCAGGGGGCAGCGGTCGTCCTGCCCGGTGGCGCCGTCCAGGACGCAGCGATGGTACGGAGCGGTGCCGCCCATGGCGGGACCGGCCCGGCGCAGACGCCGCAAGGGCCCACGGGGGGTGAGGTAGCAGACCAACTGGCCGAGTCGATCCGGGCATCGGGGCCGCCCATGGGGCGGCAGATCGTCATCCGGCTGCACCCGCCGGAACTCGGCCGGGTCCGCATTATGTTCCGCAGCGAGGGCGACGCCGTCCGCGGCGTTGTTCGCGTTGACAACGCCGAAACGCTCTCGAAACTCGAGCGGGAAGCCGCACCTCTTATGGCGCGCCTCCAGGGCACCGGCATCGAGGTCCGGCGCCTCGACGTGGTGCTGGACAATCCACACGACGGCAATGCGACCCAGAACCCGGCGTTCCGCGAGGGTCGGGACCAGCAAGGCGGCTGGGTCGGCGACGATCAGAGCGGCGCCTCGGCGGGCGAAACGCTCGCCAACTCCGGCCAAGCGGTTCAGGAAGCGGAGGTGGCCGACGTCGCCGCCACCGACGGGTCCATCAACGTTCGAATCTAGGAGAAGGCCATGACGACTGTTGCGGGTGTCAGCCAGCGTTCTGAAGACCTGAAACTCGACTACCTGAAACTGCTGGTAACGCAACTGCAGTACCAGAACCCGCTGGAACCGATGGACAACTCCGAGATGACGTCCCAACTGGCCCAGATCTCACAACTGGAGCAACTGGAGGGAATCAACTCGCAACTCGGACAACTTGACGCGTTCCACTCAGCCTTCGCCGAAGCGCTGATGGTTGCCCAGAGGCGTTATGCCGCGTCGCTTATCGGCAGGCAAGTCACGTTCGTGCCCGACGGGCAGGGCGAGGTTCAGGACGGCCGCGTCTCGGGTGTTGAGATGAGCGATGGAGGGTTCCTTCTGCAAGTCGGCGACCAACTGGTCGCTCTGGACGCGATTAAGGGAATCAGGGAGTAGACCGGGAGCACGAGGAGACCGACGATGAGTAATGCACTGATGTCTGGCGTGACGGGCCTTCGGGCTCACCAAACGATGTTGGACGTGGCCGGCAACAACCTGGCCAACGTTAACACGTACGGGTTCAAGGGCAGCCGCGTCACCTTCTCGGAATTGCTGGCCGAGACGATTCGCGAGGCGACCCAACCCTCCGCGACGGTGGGCGGCACGAATCCGCAGCAGATCGGCAGCGGGGTCGGCATCTCCGGTATCGACCGCAACATGGGGCAGGGCACCCTGATCCGCACCGGCCAGCCGCTCGACATGGCCATCGAGGGCGCGGGCTACTTCGTCCTGAACGACGGCGAAAAGGACGTCTTTACCCGCGTCGGCAACTTCGATGTGGATTCCCAGTACTACCTCGTCGACCCCAGCGCCGGCTATCGCGTCCAGCGCATCGGCAACGAGGGGGTGGCCGAGGGGTTCCAGAGCGCCTCGTCGGATAATATTCGGATCCCCTACGGCATGGTCCTGCCGGCCAAGGCGACCGAGACAATCAGTTTTACCGGCAACCTCAGCGCCGACGCCGACGCCCCCACCACGAACCTGCTCACCAGCGGCATCCAATACGCCGTGGACGGCTCAGGCGCCTCGGCAGAGTCGCTGTTGAGCGATCTGGACCAGGCGTCCGGCATTGTGGCCGGCGAGACCATCGGCATTTCGGGCAAGGATTCCAACGGGACGGATGTCACCGACACGTTCACCATCGGCGATGGGGCGGGGCAGGACGGGCTGGCCCTGGGCGACCTGATCCAGAAGATCTCCGGCGCCTTTACCGGCGCCACGGCTTCGCTCTCGAACGGCGAGATTCACCTCACCGACGGCGACGCCGGCTACAGCCAGACGGACCTTAACCTGACGTACAACGGGGCCGGGACGTTCGAACTTCCGAACTTCTTCACGTACCTGGCGGCCGGGGGCGGGGAAGTCCAGAGGGCGAGCGCCGAGATCTTCGACTCCCGGGGCATCGGCCACGTCCTCTCGGCAGCCTTCGTGCGGACCGACACGCCCGACACCTGGGACATGGTGGTGACCGGCCTCACCGGAACCGCCGTGTTTGACGACACCGACGACCGGCGTATCCGAGGCATTACGTTCAACGCCGACGGCAGTTTCGACGGCCTGGGCGGCGCCACACCGGATGAGTCGTCCATCAAGGTTCGTTTCGGCGGCGCCTCCGCCGCCCAGTCGACGATCGACGTGAACTTGGGAACGGTCGGCCAACTCGACGGGTTGAGCCAGTTCGGCGGCGGGGCCTCATCAACCGCAGGGGTCAGCACCCAGGATGGTTACGAAGCCGGATACCTCTCCAGTTTCTCCGTGAGCCGCGAAGGCACACTCGTCGGCATGTTCACCAACGGCACCCGCTGCGACATTGCGGCGTTGAAACTCGCCACGTTCCAGAACCCTGCCGGTTTGGAGAGCCTGGGCGGGTCGTACTTCACGCCTTCCGGCAACTCCGGCGACCCGGTTCCCACGCGGGCCCTGACCCCCGGCGGGGCGGGGGCTGTCAACGGCGGCTCGCTTGAACAGTCGAACGTCGAGATCGCCCAGGAGTTCGTCGACCTGATCCAGGCCCAGAACGGGTTCCAGGCCAACGCCCGGACCATCAAGGTTGCCAACGATGTGCTCCGTGAACTCTCGAACCTGATCCGCTAAAGGGCATTGAACGCATGGCTACGACCATTGGCTACGGGATGATCGCGGCTGCACTGAACCCCGTCGAGCGGTGGGCGGCCCTCCGGAGTTACGACCCCTCCTACCTGGGCGGCTGGATCGTGTGGGCGCCGGTGCTGGCTGCGGTAGTGATTGGCACGGGTCTGATTCTGGTCTGGCGCCGATACGATGCCCGACGCGAGATCTTCGAGGTCTTCTTTCGGGCGGCCGAGCACTTCGAACTGGGCGTGAACGAGCGGGCCGTGCTGACGCGCATCGCCCGGATGGCCGGAGCCAAACGCCTCGGCAGGTTTTACACCATCGAGGTGGCCTTCAATGAAGGCGTCGCCCGCCTCATGCAGACCAGGGACACGTTAGCGATGACCGAGGAGGTGCGGCAGCGGGTGTCGGACATCATCGATTCGCTTCGCATCAAGTTCGGGTTCCGCGCCGGCGACGGTGGAATCGGCTTGAGCCGCGGCGACCGGGGCGCGCTGGTCCATCGCGGCACGCCGCCGGAGGTCGGAGCGACCGTGATCGAGATCGACAACCGGGACATCACACTCCAATTCGACAGGCCCGTTTCGCTTCGCGTCGGCGAGGCATGCGCGCTGCGCCAGGTGCGTGGCCAAGTGCGGTGGGAGTTCAACGTGTCGATCACCGAGCCGCTCGAAGGGCTGGCGGTCGCGCGGCTGATCGGCGAGCCCCATACGACGAACCTGCGCCAATTTGCCCGGGTTGCGACCCGAAGGACAGCGCGCGTGGCCCGGTTCCCCTTCCGCAGTGAAGAAGGAGCCGGCAAACTGCCGCAGTTCATCACGGGCACGTTGGCCGAAATCGCGGGGCCCGGCCTGCGCATCAAGGCGCCGATCCAGTTGGCAACCAGCGACCGTGTTCTCGTGGTGCTGGAGGTGGGCGCCGGCCGCAGTTTCCAGGGCCTCGGTCAGGTCCGCCGCTTCTCGCCAGGCGACGACGGCGTGGCGGAGATCGCCGTTGAGATGGTCGGAATGACCGAAGGCGAGATCGCCGAACTCGTGAAGGAAACCAACGCGGCCGCTCGCCACAATGGGGCCGGCGGGGCCGAGCGCACCGCCGTGTCCGTCGGAACTGCTTGACAGGAAACACGATGAGTGACAACACCGTCTCCAGCCTCTCGGCGCTGACCCGCGAGTATCACACCATCGCGCATAACCTGGCCAACGCCAACACGGTGGGGTTCAAGCGGCGAATCGGCGTGTTTACGCTGGAAGAGCCGACGGGGAATGCCCCGGCCTCCGGGTCGGCCGCGCCCCCGGCAGGGGCTGCCAACGGCCGGGCCGTGAGAATCCACGGGAGCGCCTTTGTGGACTTCTCACAGGGGCATGTGATCGAAACCCGTCGGCCGCTCGACGTGTCTCTCCACGGCAAGGGGTTCTTCGTTGTGGAAACCGACAAAGGCGAGCGATACACCCGGAACGGCGTCTTTCGGCTCAACAGCCAGCGGCAACTCGTGGACGCGCAGGGGCGGACGGTCGCAGGCGAAGGCGGCCCGATCACTATTCCACCGAACGTCTCGCCTATGGCAGTCGAGATTGCCCGAGACGGTCGCATCTCCGCCGGCGAGGCAAACATCGGGAAACTGCGGATCGTTGAGTTCGATGACCTCAAGACGCTGGCCCCGGTCGGCGACTGCGCCTTCAGAGCCTCCAAACGCGCCAAACCTGCCCCTGCCACGCACACCGCCGTCCAGCAGGGGTTTCAGGAAGCGTCGAACGTCTCGCCGGTCCACGAACTCGTGGCCCTGATCAAGGTGACGAGGCTCTACGAGGCCAACGTTAAAATGATCCAGGCAAAAGACGACCGGGGCAAGGACCTAATGCGGGTCGCCATGGCCTAACGCGCAAGGAGGATTCGATGCTCAGGGCATTCTCAACCGCCGCAACGGGCATGAACGCCCAGCAGATGATCGTCGATACGATCGCCAACAACCTGGCCAACATGAACACGGCCGGGTTCAAGCGATCGATGATCGATTTCCAGGATCTGGTGTACCTGAGGCTGAAGGAGCCCGGCCGCGAGGTCGCCTCCGGCGTCGAGGCTCCGAGCGGTCTGGAGATCGGCTCTGGCGTGCGCCCTGCCTCGACCCTTAAGGTCTTCACGCAGGGCGAACTCGAGAACACCGGCCGCGAACTCGACTGCGCCATCCAGGGCGACGGGTTCTTCAAGGTCACCCTACCCAACGGCGACGAGCGGTACACCCGTGACGGCTCGTTCCGCAAGAACAGCCAAGGCGAACTCGTGACCTCGAGTGGTTACGTCGTCGATCCCGGCATCACGATCCCGGAAGACGCCCGCTCCGTCAGCCTCGGGCCCGACGGCACCGTGACGATCTTCAAAGGCTCTGAGAACACCGCCACCGCGCTCGGCCAGATTTCCCTGACCCGCTTCCCGAACCCGTCGGGGCTGTCCGCGGAGGGCGGCAACCTGCTCGCCGAGACACCCGCCAGCGGCAAGCCGACCGAGGGCACCGCCAGCCAGGACGGATTCGGGAGCATCCTGTCGCAGCACCTCGAACGGTCGAACGTCCAGATGGTCCAGGAACTGGTGAACCTCATCACCGCCCAGCGGGCCTACGAGATCAACTCCCGATCCATCCGGGCCGGCGACGAGATGCTCAACACCGCGAACCAATTAGTCCGTTAGGAGGGACCATGAAGGTAACACAGGTTACACTGGCGGCGCTCGTTCTCGCGACCGTTTCATGCGTCGCGCCCGCGGACGATGGCGGCCCGGCACTTCGTGTGCACCTGCCTCGAACGGTCAGCGTGGACGGCGAGCGTCTCTGCCTCGGCGTGATCTCGCTGGTCCGGGCCGACGACGACGCGCTCGCGCGCAAGGTCTCGGCCATCGCGATGGGTCGGGCACCTTGGTCCAAGGAGAAGTTGGTCATCAATCGGCCAACCATCCTCGGTCGCTTGGCCACTCACGGTGTGTCGCGCGACGAGGTCGGTTTCTCGGGCGCCGAGAAGGTCGTCGTTACCCGGAACGAAGAGGTTGTCAAGTCGGGGAGAATCGTGAATGCGGCCGAAGCGTTTCTCGCAACAACCCGTCCGGCCCCGAACGGTTGCCGCTGGCGGTTGATTTGCCCTCCCAACGACCTGTACGCGCCGGCCGGAAGCGACGTCCTGTTCAAACCTCGGATGGTGCCGCACGGCGCCCGCGGCGAGGCCAAGGTGGAAGTCATGGTGACGGCCGCAGGCAAAACGCTGGCCGGTTCCCGCGTCGTGTTCCGCATGGCGTACCGGAACCGCCGGCTCGTGGCGAAGCGCGACATTCTCCCCGGCGGCGTCATCACGCCCGAGAACACCAAACTTCACACCACCACCGCCGACAATCCTGAACCCGTCGACTGGGCCGCGCCCTACGGCCAGCGGGCCATCCGGATAATCCCCGCCGGCGCGGCCGTGCGGCGGGGCATGGTGCGGCCGGCCAGGGCCGAGGTGCTCGTCCGCCGCAACAAGAGCGTCGTCATGCGGATTGCGGCCAACTGTTTCCAGATCACCACCCTCGGCCAAGCCCTTGAGGACGGCCGCGAGGGAGATTTTATCAGGGTCCGCAACGTCGACTCGAAACGCATCGTCGTCGCCAAGGTGGCGGACGACGGAACCGTGCAGCCGGTCTTTGGCAAAAGGTGAGACCATGAAGCGATTGACTATGCTTGCGATGACGGCCCTTCTGATTCTCTCGGCATCCGCCGCCCACGCGCGGGCCGGCTCCATCTGGGCCAAGGCCCGGGGCAAGCGCGGCACGAGAGTCGTCCGGGTCTATGAAGACGACAAGGCCCTCGGCATCGGCGATGTCCTGACCATCGTCATCAACGAGCACAGCGTCATCGAGAACGAAACGGCCCGCGAGGCGGACAAGACTTCGAACCGCACGGCTACCATGTCGGGTACGGTCAACCTGCGCGACGTCGGTTCCTGGTACGGCAACCGCAACAGCAACCACACCCTGCCGGACGTCAACGCCACGTCCACCGGCACCAGCGATTTCACCGGCAACGCCGACTTCGAAGGCGACCGTCTCATCACCGACCGGGTGACCGTGGTCGTGCAGGACGTTCTGCCGAACGGGAACCTCGTTGTGCTCGGCACGCGCCACCGCAACACGGAAGGCGACACGCAGGTCATCGAGGTTGGCGGGATCGTCCGCCCCAGTGACATCACGCGCCTCAACACGGTTACCAGCGACCGCGTGGCGAACTTCCACATGACCACCAATGTCAAGGGACCCGAGCAACACTGGACAAAGCCCGGTTGGCTGGGGCGAATCCTGAACTGGCTGAGCCCGTGGTAATTCGCGGCTCTTCTCTGGAGGACTGAGGATGCTTCGTCGGACGATCCTTCTCGGCGTGCTCATCCTGGCAGCGGCGGCGACCGCCTCCCGGGCCGAACGCATCAAGGACATCGCAGACATCCAAGGCGTCCGCGGCAATCCGCTTCAAGGTATGGGGCTGGTGTCCGGGCTGAGCGGCACGGGCGACACCGCTGCCGTCGCGACCCGCCTTCTGTCGAATCTTCTGCGTCGTTTTGAGAACATCTCCATCGAGCCGGCGGATCTGAGCGGAGCGAACATCGCGGTCGTCATGGTGAAGGCCGAGTTGCCGCCGTTCGCCGGCCTCGGGCAGAGGATCGACGTCGAGGTCTCCTCCATCGGCGACGCCGCGAGCCTTCAAGGCGGGACGCTGCTGATGACGCCGCTTCGCGGGGCCGACGCCCAAGTCTATGCCGTGGCGGACGGACCGCTGGTTATCGGCGGGTTCTCGGAGTCCGGCGAGCGCAGTAGCATCACCCAGAACCACACAACGGTCGGGCGCGTCCCCGGCGGCGCCAGAGTCGAACGCGAGGAGATCGCCACCTACATCCGGAACGGCAGTCTGACGCTGAACCTGAAGAACCCGGATTTCTCGACCGCCGAGAGCATCCAGTCCGCCATCAACACCGCGTTTCCGCAAAGTGCCGAGGCCGTTGACGGGGGCACGGTCACCGTCCGGATTCCGTCTGACCTGCCGCCGGCCCGCCTCGGTGCCTTCATTGCCAAACTTGAGGCCGTCGAAGCCGAAGTCGACACGCCCGCCGTTGTGGTTGTCAACGAGCGGACGGGCACCGTCATCGTCGGCGAGAACGTGACCATCTCCACGGTCGCGATCTCGCACGGCAACCTCTCGATCATCACGCAGGAAAAGGAGGCCTGGTCCCAGCCGCTTCCGTTCTCGCGAACCGGAACCACTGAGCGGATCCGGCAGACCGATATCACCGCCGTCGAGAAGGAAGCCGAACTCAAAGTCCTGCCGACGGGGGTTTCGGTCCAGGAACTGGCCAAAGCACTAAACGCCATGGGACTGACCCCCCGCGACCTCATCTCGATCTTCGAGGCCCTGAAGAGGGCCGGTGCCCTTCAGGCGGAACTCAAGGTAATGTAGGAGTAGCCGGGTGAGCGAGTTCCAGATGCCGAACATCCAGTCCCTCGTCGGCGACGCTCTGGGCAGGGCTGTCTCTCCCCGGCGCCTCCCCAAGACGGACCCTCGCGACGCCGTCAAGGCCGAGAAGGTCGCCAAGGACTTTGAGGCCATCCTGCTCCACCGCCTCATGGAGGAGATGCGCCGGACGATCCCGAAGTCCGGTCTCCTCGAGACCGGCTCCTCCGGCCAGATGGAGAGCCTGTTCTGGTTCTATCTGGCTCAGGAGGTTGCCGAAAAGGGCGGGATCGGCCTCTGGAAAGACCTGTCCCGCACCATGGGGCTGGCTGGGCAGAAAGCCCCTATGCCACCCGCTTCAGGACCGAAAGCATGACGACCGTCCCCGTGGAACTGACGCCGCTCGTGGATCAGTTGATCGAGATCCTCG
>CAYVAM010000003.1:0-59715 GCA_964449275.1 uncultured Anaerolineales bacterium | reverse complement strand
AACCCGCCTTCGCCAAGATGATGCGCGTGCGTGCGAAGCACGCACCCTACGACTCTCCGGTGACAGATGGCAGGCGGAATGTCCCGGCAACGCAGCGCACGCCAAACCCCAAACAGAGTTGGGGGATCACGCCGGCAGGGACTCGAGGACCTCGCGGAAGGTCTGATACGCACCGGAATCGTAGAGAACGAAACGCACGTCTTCGACGCTCGTCTCGCCGGCCAGGTGCTCGGCCGCCTCCTCCAGCATCACCTCGGCGCACCGCCGCAGCGGAAACCCCGCGATACCCGTCCCGATGGCGGGAAAGGCGACCGACCGCAGGCCATTCTCCCTGGCCCGCAGAAGGCTGTTGCGGGTCGATAGGCGGAGGTTCGCTTCCGTCGTGGCCTCACCCAGCCTCATGCTGGCGGCATGGATGACGTACCGCGCCTTGAGTTGTCCGGCGCCGGTGACGGCGGCCTCGCCGAGCGGAATGGCGCCGATCTGGTCGCACTCATCCTGGATGGTCATGCCGCCGCGTCGGCGGATGGCTCCGGCTACGCCGCCGCCGAGTTGCAGATCGTTATTGGCGGCGTTGACGATGGCATCCACCGCCTGTTCCGTCAAGTCGCCCTGAAGGATGCGGATCTTCTCCTTGATTCCCATCGGTTTACCCCCCGATCCTACTTGCTCTTACGAACCTTTCTACCACGCCTGCGGGCCTCCGGCAAGCAGATTACGCGGCCCCCCTTTCCATTCAGAGCGGCGTCTGGTAGTATCCGGCCGGGCCGGCGGCGGCCTCGGAACCGTGTCCGAGCAAAGGACCGCGACAATGGCATTTCCCGAAGGTTTCGTGTGGGGCGCTGCGGCGGCCTCTTACCAGATCGAAGGGGCGGCACGCGAGGACGGCAAGGGCCTGAGCGTCTGGGACATGCTCTGCCGCAAGCCCGGGGCCATCTGGAACGGGCAGACCGGCGATACGGCCTGCGACCACTATCACCGTTACGCCGAGGATGTCGGGCTGATGAAGCGCATCGGCCTCGCCGGCTACCGCTTCTCCATCTCCTGGCCGCGCGTCATCCCGCAGGGCGCCGGCGACGCGAACCCGAAAGGCCTCGATTTCTACAGTCGCCTGGTGGACGAACTGCTGGCGGCCGGGGTCGAGCCGTTCGCCACCCTTTTTCACTGGGATTTTCCGTACGAACTCTATTGCCGCGGCGGATGGCTGAACCGCGACTCGGCCGACTGGTTCGCCGATTATGCAACCGTCGTGGTCGAGAAACTCGGCGACCGTGTCACCCACTGGATGACACTGAACGAGCCGCAGTGCTCCGTCGGCCTCGGACACCACGAGGGCCGGCACGCGCCCGGCGACAAGTGGAACTGGCCCGAGGTGCTCCGCGTGGGCCACCACACGCTGCTGGCCCACGGCAAGGGCGTCCAGGCGATTCGTGCGGCGTCGCCGCAAACGTGCCGCGTGGGGTTTGCGCCGGTCGGCGTGGTCCGGATTCCCGCGACGGATTCCCAGGTCGACATCCAGGCCGCACGAAGCGACATGTTCGCCGTCCGCGAGAAGACCACCTGGAACAACACGTGGTGGATGGACCCCGTCTTCCTTGGAGCATACCCGGAAGACGGTCTCGCCCTGTACGCCGACGACCTGCCGCCCATTCAGGACGGCGACCTCGATATGATTAAGCAGCCGCTCGACTTCTTCGGCGCGAACATCTACAACGGCACGACGATTCGCGCCGGCGCCGACGGCGCCACCGAGGTCGTGCCCAACCCGGTCGGCATCGGCCTGACGGCGTTCAAGTGGCCCGTCACGCCCACGTGCCTGTACTGGGGGCCGAGGTTCTTCCACGAACGGTACGGCCTGCCCGTTTATATCACCGAAAACGGCATGAGCAGCAGCGACTGGGTCGCCCTCGACGGCGGCGTCCACGACCCGGCGCGGATCGATTACACGGCGCGGCATCTTCTTGAACTGCATCGCGCCGTCGAAGACGGTGTGGACATCCGGGGGTACTTCCACTGGTCGATCATGGACAATTTCGAGTGGGCCGAGGGTGTCAAAGAACGTTTCGGCCTCATCCACGTGGATTACGTGACCCAGAAGCGCACGCTCAAGGATTCCGCCTTGTGGTACGCCGACGTCTGTGCCACCAACGGCGAGAACGTGCTCGCGAGTACATGACGCCTTTTTAGCCGCGACCCGAAGGGGAGCGCGTCCATGCCGCGAACCATGGTTATCAATGTCGCCGGGCTGAGCCGGGACCTCATCGGCGCGGTTCCATCGCTGGCGTCGCTGGCGTCGCGCGGCATGTGCCTCGAACTGGAGCCGGTCCTCCCGGCCGTCACCTGCACGATGCAGGCGACGTTGACGACCGGCCAGCCTCCCGCGCGGCACGGCATCATCGCCAGCGGCCTGTACTTCTTCGACACGGCGGAGGTGCGGTTTTGGGAACAGTCGGCCAACCTCGTGACTGCCCCGCGCGTCTGGGAACTTCCGATCTCAGATCTCAAATCTCAGATCTCAAATCTCAGACCCGAAGTCTCAGATCGCCGTCCGAAGGTCGCCGTCCTCTTCTGGCAGCAGATCCTGTACGGCACCGCCGACGTGCTGCTGACGCCCAAGCCGGTCCACGGTCCGGACGGGAAACTCGTTCAGGACTGCTACTCGCGCCCCGCCGACCTGTACGCGCGGCTGGTGACGGGCGAGTCGGCGCTGGAGCCGGGCAACCCGCGCGGCCCATTCAACCTGATGCATTACTGGGGCCCGGCGGCGGGCGTCGAGGCAAGCCGCTGGATCGCCGACGCCTCCCTGGCGGTGTGGCGCGACGAGCGGCCCGACCTTCTTCTCACCTACCTGCCGCACCTCGACTACAGCGGCCATCGCGACGGACCGGATTCGGACGAGCACCGTGCGGCCGCGAGCCAACTCGAGCCTCTCGTTGCCCCTCTCATCGCCGCCGCCGAGGAGGACGGCGCCCGCGCCATCGTCCTCTCGGAGTACTCGTTCCTGCCCGTCGGCCGCACGGTGGCGCCGAACCGGGCGCTGCGCGAGGCGGGACTGACGGCGATCCGCAACGTGGATGGGGCCGAGTACCTGCACCCGGGCGATTCGCGGTCCTTCGCCATGGTCGATAACCAGGTGGCTCACATCTACTTCCCCCGGACCGAGGACCTGGCCGCCGACGTCCGCAAAGTCAAACGGCTGCTCAAGCGTCTCGATGGTGTGGCGGAGGTACTCGACCGCCCCGCGATGGGCGAGCGCGGCCTGGACCATCCGCGAAGCGGCGAACTGGTGGCCTTGGCCGAGCCCGACGCCCACTTCGTTTACTACTGGTGGCTCGATGAGGCGGCGGCGCCGCCGTTTGCGCGGACCGTGGACATCCACGCCAAACCGGGTTTCGACGCGGCGGAACTGTTCGTGGATCCGGAGACGAAGGCGATTCCGCTGTCGGCGGAGCGAGTGCGCGGCTCGCACGGCCTGGTCCTCGACGACGGCCGCGGATGGGGTGTCTTTCTCGCCTCGCCCGCGCCGGAGGAACTCGCCGGCCGCACGGCCCTCCGCGCAACGGAGGTGGCCCATCTGATGATCTGAAATTCCTGCCTACACGGAACGAGACGGAGGGGTCATGACGCAGAGCGAGAAGGCAGCGTGCTACTTCTTTCCGATGAGTTTCAGCACCTGCGACGCCGGGATGCACTCCTTGAAGACCATCTGGAGGCTGTCCTTCTTGCCTTCGGACACGTCGTAGTAGATCGAGGCGGTGCTCTTGACGAAGCCCACCACGGCGCCGCGTTTGTTGAAGAGCGGCCCGCCGCTCGACCCGCGGGCAAAGTCCGCCGTGATGTGCATCCTCGGCACCGCGCGCTTCTCGCCCGCCCGCACGAGGAAGTACCGCGACACGATACCACGGGTCAGCGAGTAGAACCGACGCGCAGGATGGCTGATGACACACACACTCGAGGCCACAGGCGCATCGGTTGAAAGCACGAGCGGCCGGAAACGGCGCTCCCCCGCATCGAGCCGCAGGATCGCGACGTCGTCCTCCTTGCTGGCCGCCACCACCTCGCGCACCGGCACGACGGTGCCGTCGTCGGTCATCGCCAGCAGCGTCACGTGCTTGGCGTTATCGACGACGTGATAGTTCGTGACAAACGCGCCCGACGCCGTGATGACGAATCCGGTTGAGATCGTGAGATGCCAGCGGTCACACTTGTCGCACTTCCACGCCCCCGCCAGCACCAGGACGCTTTCGCAGCACCGGGCGTAAATGTCGGCGGGTGTCATCCGGCCGGATGGCGGCGGTGCCAAGGGCAGGGCGCACGACCGACGCGCAAGGCCCGCCCGTATCGTGTCAAGCGGTGTCGTTTTCCCCTCATCGATCAAGCGGCCCGTCTCGTACAGCAGACGGTTGTACAGATACCAGTCGCAGACGCCATCGGCTTGGACGGACGTGTCGCCGACCCGTCCCGCCTCCGTGCACCCCGCCGCCATACAGGCCATCAACACGAGGACCGCGCAGCCGCGCCTCATCAAACCACCTCCTTCCTCTCCGCCGCCCCACCTTCGCTTTCCAGGCCACGCTTGTCAAGCGCGCAAGCGGCACGCGGGCCCTCGCACCGCAGTCTAGCGCACGATGTCTGGAATCCCGGAGCCAAAACCGGTAACCTGATGCGTCGAACGCGAGCGCGCCGCACGGCGTGTGCGCGCGGGGGACGAGGTGTATGGCCGAGCCAGCCGCCAAACCGAAACGCCGCCGCTGGTCCTGGAAATGGACCGCCTGGGTCCTCGTCTGCGCGGCGGCGCTGGCCGTCGTGACGCTCATCGTGCTGCCGGACCTCCTGCCCGATACGGCCGTCCGGCGGCAAGTGGCGGCTATCCTGACGGAGCGTCTCGGGCGGCCGGTCACGGTGGAATCGGCTCATCTGGCGTGGGGCGAGGGCCTGACGGCCACCGGCGTGCGAATCGGCCGGCGCGAGGGCGACGGGCATCTGGCGACCGCCGACCGTCTGACGGTCCAACTCGGCCCGCTCGACACGGCTCGGTCCGCCGCCGGCCGCGACGTGCCACTGAAAGCCGTCCGCGTCGAGGGTCTTGAACTCTGGCTCGTCCTCGACGCCCAGGGACGGCTCAACGTCGAGGACCTCGCCGGCAGCAAGCCCCTGAAGATCAACTCCATCCAGGTCAGCGGCGCAACGGTCCATTTCGAGAACCGCCGAGTCGGGCGACGCCTGACGCTGCGAAACGTCCACGCGAGCCTCGGCAAACTCGCGAGCACCGGGGTCAGACGGGCCAGAACCTCTCACCAACTCCAACGGCCGGCAGTCCCCACTTTCGCCGACGAGGCACGCATCGGACACGGATACATCAGTTTCTCGGCCGACCTGGGCGAACCTGCGCCCGGGCGGGAGCCGGCGTCTGAGACAGACAAGTCGGGGCACCTTGTGGTGACGGCCAACCTGGACCGGTTTGAGTTCGGGGGCGAGGCAAACGGCCCTTGCAGTTGCAAGGCGGAGTGGACGGATATCGACTGGCCCGAGGTGGCGGCCGTGGCGGAACTCTGGCCCCCGCTGATCGGCATCTTCAGCCGCACGTCCGGCCGCATGTCCGCATCGTTCAGCCGCGACGCCTGGACCGCCGAGGGGGCCGTCCAGGCCGCAGACCTGACGCTGGCGGCACGCGCGGGGGCCGACGCCGTGACGCTCTCCCAGGCCATCCTCGGGTTCCAGTTGAGTCGGGAGTCGGCCGACGCGCCGCTCAAGGTGAGCCTGGCCAAGTTCTCTGCGCCCGGCATCAACGTGAAAGCCTCCGGCGAGGTCCGCATCGAACGGTCGGCCACGGAAGGTGACGCCGACCCGGCCGCCGCCCCGTGGACCGTCCGCCACGCCGACCTTCAGGCCGAAGGTGTGGTCGCGTGGGTCGCCTTGCTGCAAAGCCCGCCTGCCGGCCGGCGGGCAGGCATCGAGCCGGTGGGCGGTCCGGCCAAACGGTTCGATCGCATCGGCGGCAAGGCCAGAGTGAACCTGAACGTGAAAACGACCGACAAAGGCCCACGCCTGACAGGCTGGGCCGACCTGACCGACACGCTCATGGTCTGCACGGGCGTGCTGCACAAGGAGGAAGGCCAGAGGCTGCGGCTGGAGGTGGAGGCCGGCTGCGGGCGCGATCTGGCCGAGGCCGATATCACGCGACTCGACCTGGAGACCGATGCCGGCCGCATCCACGCCAACGGCCACCTGCCCCTGGCGTCGCTCCTGAAGGCTGCCCCGCAGGACGCAGACGCAGATTTCGACCGCCGGCTGGCCGGGGCCAACCTCACCGTTCACGCCGACATCCAGGATGCCGAGGCGCTGCTCGCCCTGGTGCCCGCGCTCGGCGTGCGGCTGGGGAATCTGCGTGCAGCGGGGCCGTTGACGCTGGATCTGGCGTGTGCCCCGGCCGAGGTCGCCGACGCGCCGTCCCATCCCGGCCCGGTACGGGTCCTGAGGTCGGAGCGTCCGGCCGCCTCGCCGCCGCGGTTGACCGCCAAGGTCCGCGGCGACCTGACGGGCACGACGCTCTGGGGCCCGTCTCGGATCCACAAGCCCGGCGGCATGCCCGTCACGTTCGACGCCCTGATCGACCTCATGCCCGACGCGCACCGATCCGACGTCCGACGGCTGAAGATCGACCTCGGCAAGGGGGCGCTCGAGTGGAACGGCTCGGCCCGGATCGACTGGCCCCAGAAGGAAGGGGAGCATCCGGTCGGCCGGTTCGACGGCGCGCTGCGGGTCTCGGGGATCGAGGCCATCGGGGCGATCGTTGCGCCGGACAGATTTGCGAAGGACCCGCCTCTTGCCGGGGGGGCGACCTTCACCGTCGCGGCCGACCTGGCGGAGGGCCGCCTCCGCAACCACATGAAGGCCGGCCTCGAACAGATGGCTATCCGGGTGGAGGACTACTTTGCCAAACCGGCCGGGTTGCCGGCGTCGCTCTCTGTCACAAGTCTCTGGCATACCGGCAAGTGGAACCAGGTGGAGGCCGAGGCCGAGGTCGAACTGCCCGGCGCCAGCCTCAAGGCCCGGGGGCAGGGCCTGCTGGATCTGAAGTGGCTCGACGTAACGGACGACCCGCAGCCGCACCGGACCCATCCGCCAGACACCGGCCGGCCGCACGCAACGCCCAAACCGGCTTCGACCGTCACGGTGACGCTGTTGCTGACATCAACGCTGAACGTCCGGGCGCAGATCAGCGACCTGGCCAAGGCGGCCGACATCTCGCCCCTGCTCAAACGCCGCCTCAAGGACTACCACGCCGCCGGCCGCGCCGCGGCGGAACTCACCCTGACCGAGCAGCGGCAAGCGCTGTGGGTGAACGGCCACCTGGACCTGACGCACGCCGACCTGGCCGTCGAGCCTTACCTGAAGAAACCCGAGGGGCAGGCGCTGACCGTCGACGTGGAAGCCGACTTCGCGCCCGTCCCGCAAGAACCGATCACCGTCCACGTGGCGAACATCAAGGCGCAACTCGGCGACTCCGTGGCCCGGGCCGACGGATGGGTGCGGCTGGACCAGGCGGGCGTGATCTCAGCGCTGCGTGGAACGGCCCGAATCGCCGCCATGTTCGAGGAGGCCGACCTCAAGGTCCGCGCCGACTGGACCCACACCCCGGCGCTGCGCCGGTCGCTGCCGTGGCTGGAACCGCTCTACGCCTGGTGCCGGCTCGATGGGCCGACCGCCTGGTCGATCGCCTTCTCCGGGACGCCGATTCGCGGCCGCGTCCGTCTCGACGTCGGCGCCACGGATTGCCGCATCTCAGCCGCCCGCGCCGCAAAGACCGACGGCGGCGGAACCGACCGCCCGGCCGTCCTCAAGCCGGCGGGGACGCAGGCCGCCGTCGGCCTGGTCGTCCGATACGGCGAGGTCCCCGGCGAGATGATCGTGGACCGGCTTGAGTTGAACCTCGCAGACGCCACCGTCTCGGCCGAGGGCCGAGTCCTGTTCGACGACCCGCGGCTGACCGTGCTCGAGCGGCCGACGGCGTGGGCGCTTCGCGTCCGCGGCCGCATACCCGACTCGCGCCTTGTCGCGTCGCTGCTTCCGGCGTACCTGGCCGACCTGAAACCGAGCGGGGCCGTGACGGTCGACATCAAGGCAGCCCACGACGCGAAGGCTACGGAAGTGGAATCGTGCCGCCTCGCGTTCGATAAAGCCCGCATCGAATGGCTCGGCAAGACGGTCCGCCTCGACGGCCCGCTCGATTACAACAGCCAACGCCTCAAGACCGGCGACGGGCTGAACCTGGTGGCCGGCGGGTCGGACGTGACGCTCGTTGCGTACATCGTTTACCCGAATGCCGACCCGACCGGGTCGCTGCTGGTGCGTGGCAAGGCGCTGGATCTCGACGAGGCCCAGGAGATGATACGCCGGACGGCCGAACACCTGGCGGCCGGGAAAGACACCGTCACGCAACGGCTTCGGCGGCTGCTTGTCACGGCACAGATGTCGGCCGGGATCAAACTCGATCACGTCAGTCTCGTCGTCCCCGAGTGGAAAACCCGGTACGACCTGACGGGCTTGGCGGCCGAGGGGCGATTGGCCGACGGCCGGTTCGTCATGCCGCAGTTCGCCTGCGCGTTGAACGAAGGGACCGTCAGCGGCGAGATGGCCCTCGACTTCCGCCACGATGTGCCGGTGCTGTCGGTGGCCTACGATGCGCGCGACCTCAAAATGGCCGAGAACCTCAAACCCTTCATCGACACGACGTTCCCCGGGATGCAGGTCTCTGGAACGCTCAGCACGCGGGCAACCATCACCCGGCGGCTCGAGAAAGGGGCACGCACGATCGGCCGGGGTGAAACCGTCCTGACGGATGGCCTTCTCGAAGGCCCGGCCGCGCCCGAATACATCACCGGCTTGCTGCCGGGCCTGAAACTGACGCAGTACCGTTTCAACCGGATGAGCAACGTCTTCGAGAACTGCCCAAACGGCGACGTGGACAACCGGATGCTCTTGGACGGGAAGTCCTACGACCTCTACATCTTCGGCGTCACCCATCCCGACGGGCGAACCTCGTACCAAATGGGCGTGGACCTGTCGGTGAGCCTTGACCAAGGCAAACTGCCTCTGATGAACTACACCGGCCGCATCGTCGGCAGCCAGTTCGCCGAGCAGCAAGTCAGTTACGTCCTGCCGCATGAATTCGCCTACGACGTGTTCGTCCGGAGAAACGTGCTGCTGCAACTGATTCGTAGCATCGGCGAAAAGGAACCCGAGATCAAGCGGCCGCTTGTGGCGCCGCAGGAAGAAGGCCGCTGGACGCAAAAACGATAGGCCGGGTCTGGAAACTCTTGCAGTACGTGTTTAGCGTGTCATTCCGAGCGAGCGAAGCGAGTCGAGGAATCTCGCCGTTATCCGTGTCCGGACGACGAGATTTCTCCGCTCGGCCTCGCTGCGCGAGGCCTCGGTCGAAATGACATCGCTTCGAGAGCACGCTAAACAGGTACCTCTTGCAAAACCCGGTGTGCCGCGCGGCGACCGGCAGGTCTTCAGGTAGGGCTGATTATGGCTGTCCAGGATTTTCGAGCGTTCCTTGCAAGGCTGGAGTCTGCGGGGCAACTTCGCCGTGTGTCGGCCGAGGTCTCGCCGCATCTGGAGATCGGCGAGATCGCGTCGCGCCTCGTTGCGTGCGGCGGCCCGGCCGCCCTGTTCGAGAACGTGGCGGGTTATGAGATGCCCGTCGTGGTCGGCGCCTTCGCGTCGATGCAGCGAATGGCGTGGGCACTCGGCGGCGAGGACCTCGACGAGATCGCCGCCGATTTGACCGGCCTCTTCCGCCCTCCCGGCGCCGACGCGGGGCTGCTGGAGAAGATCAAGGCCGCACCGCGGCTTCTGAAAGCAGCCGGCGCAGCGCCCAAGACCGTCCGCTCCGGGCCCTGCCGTCAGATCGTCCATACCGACGATGCGGACCTCGGTCGCCTGCCGATCCTGACGTGCTGGCCCGGCGACGGCGGGCCGTTCATCACCCTCGGCCAGGTGATCACGGCCGACCCGGACGGGGCCAACCGCAACGTCGGCATGTACCGGATGCAGGTCTTCGGTCCCCGGCGCCTGGGCATGCACTGGCACCGCGACCACGACGGCGCGCGCAACTTCCAGGCCTGGTCCGAGCGGAGACCCGCCGCGCCGGGAATGCCCGTGGCCGTCGCCCTCGGCGGCGACCCCGTCCTCACCTATGCCGCCACCGCGCCGTTGCCCTACGGCATGGACGAACTCGTGCTGGCGGGCATCCTGCGAGGCGAGCCGGTGCGGCTGGTGCGCGGCGTGACGGTGCCGCTCGGCGTTCCGGCGGATGCCGAGATCGTCATCGAAGGCACCGTGGACCCCGACGAGACGGCCCTCGAGGGACCGTTCGGCGACCACACCGGCTACTACACGCCGGCCGACCGATACCCGGTGATGCGCGTGACGGCCATCACGCACCGGGCCGACGCGATTTACCCGACGACCGTGGTCGGCCGGTTCCCGAAAGAGGACTGTTACCTGGCGAAGGCGACGGAGCGGCTGTTTCTGCCGGTCATCCGCATGGTCGTGCCCGAGGTCGTGGACCTTGCCCTGCCGCTGTTCGGCGCCTTCCACAACTGGGCCTTCGTCAGTATCAGGAAGACGCATCCGTGGCAGGCCCGCAAGGTGATGCACGCCCTGTGGGGCCTCGGCCAGATGGCCTGCACGAAGTTCCTCGTGGTCGTGGACGAGACCGTAAACGTCCAGGACGCCGAGGAGGTGCTCTGGCGCGTTGGGGCCGAGGCCGACCCGCGGCGCGACTGCGTCGTTACGACCGGCCCGGCCGACGTCCTGGACCACGCCGCTCCCGCCGACCGCCCGCCGGGCAAACTCGGCATCGACGCCACCCGCAAACTGCCCGAAGAGGTCGGCGGTCGCTCCTGGCCCGACCCCATCACACCTGACCCCGAGACGACCCGCCGCGTGACCCGGCGCTGGAAGGAGTACGGCTTCGACGATCATGTCTCGTGACGAGGCCCATCACGGCGCCCGCCGCACCCGAGACGTTCGCAGGATGTTCGCGGCCGTGGCTCGACGGTACGACCTGTTGAACCACCTGCTCTCGGCCAACTTCGACCGACGGTGGCGCCGGCGCACCGCCGCTGCTGCGGCGCCGGCCCGTGACCGTAAGGCCGCGCCCGCGCCCGCCGTCACCGTGGTGGATGTGTGCTCGGGCACGGGCGACCTGGCGGTGGAGATTCTTCGGCGTGTGCCGCGGGCGCGCGTCATCGCGTGCGATTTCTGCCGTCCGATGCTGGAACGGGCCCGGCGCAAGTTCGCGCGGGCGGGTCTCGCGCGTCGGGCGGCGGTCGTGGAGGCGGACGTTCTCGCTCTCCCGCTGCCCGATGCCTCGGCCGACGCCGCCACGTGCGCCTTCGGCCTGAGGAACCTCGACGAGCCGGGGCGCTGCCTTGCGGAAATGGTCCGCGTCATCCGCCCGGGCGGGCGCGTTGCCGTTCTCGAGTTCCACCGGCCGCGCGGCCAGGGCGCGCTGGCCGGGCTGTTTAGCCTTTACTTTCACCACGTTCTGCCTAGGCTGGGACGGTGGATTTCCGGGGGCCGCCATGGCGGGTACGCGTATCTCGTGGCGTCGATCAAGGATTTCGGCCCGCCCGAACATGTGGCCGGCTTCATGCGCGAGGCGAGTCTGGATCGGGTTCGCGTCGAGCCCCTGGCCGGCGGCATCGCCTCGGTATACACCGGGCAGAAGCCACGCTAAGCGGGGTCAGGTAAGTTTCTTGCCGTTGGGTGCCATGCCTACGTTTGCGTGTGCATGCCGTGGCGAGACCTGATTGGGCTCGTAGCCCAAGGGGTTGCGCCGCTTACTTACGTGCGCGGCTAGTTTTCTCACGTGGCTCCTCGCGCGCGAGTGTAACTAGCCGCGAGCGTAAGCGAGCGGTGGAATACGTGCCGCAATAAGGCGGTAACCCGCTATGCACTGTGCCAAGTGTTTCTTCTACGAGACCGACGTAGGCGACGAGGTCTGTGACCGCTGCGGCCGGGCGTACCTGCCGGAGGCCAACGTGTACCTGGGCCTCATGGTGCTCGTGACGGGTGGCCTGGCTTGGACACTCCGACACGTGCTGACGGGCCACGTGGACCCGTTCGTCCGGCCGCAGGTCGATCTGGGCGCCTGGGCCGCGTGGCCGGTCTCGATTGTGGACTGCCCGGCCTACGGCTTCGTCCTGGGCGGGTGGCTGGCGATGCTGGCCGCCGCGCCGATCCTGACGGGGATGATGTACGGGAAGCGCGGCGGTTGGTTGCTGGCGTTGGTGATTGCGGCGTTGGGTCCGAGCGTGGTCCTTGCTGCGGTCATAGCGCTAGGCGTCTGGATCGCCGCCGGGCAAACGCTCCGTCTGCGGAGCAAACTCTCGAGCGCCCTGCTGGGCCTGGCGCCGATTATCATCTACTGGTTCGTCGCCACGGCGCTGACGGACTTCAGTAAGGGCGCCGCGGTCGCCGCGGCGACCGTGTCGGAGCCGGTCCTGCTCGCCCAGGCCGGCCGGGGGTTCCCTCCCGGCCTTCGTTCGCTGGCGTATCTGCCGCCCATCATTGGCGCCGTCATGGCCGCGGCCGCGTGTGCCGTGGTTGTTGGCATCGGGTGGGCCGACCGTTGGCACATCCGGTGGCCTGGCGTCCTGTTGACGGTTCTGACGGCCGCGCCCGTGCCGGCGCTGCTGGCCTTCGTTGGCATCGACGAGATGCGCTACGGCATGGTCCTGGCAGAGGGGCCGCCGGTCGGTCCGCTGGCCGAGGCGGGCGGGTCCGAGATCCAAAGGCTGCGTGAGTTCCTGCGTCGCCACCCGGACAGCCCGCGCGCGGACCAGGTTCGGGCCCGCCTCGCGATGAATCTTGAGAAGGCGCCGGCCGCCGCGGAGACCGAGGCAGGTGCGCCACCGTCCGAGAAGGTCTGGAAAGAACTGCTGGAGGCCCATCCGGAAAGTCCGTGGGCGGCCGAGGCGCGGCGGCACCTCGGCGATTCGGCGGCGAGGCAGGGGCTGTTCGACCAGGCCGAAAAACTCTACGGCGATGCGCTCGCTCAGACGGCCGCCTTTGAAGCGCCTTCCGAGAACCCGCTGGCCGACGCCAACGTCGTCTGGGACCTGTTTTCGGTCGGACGGGACCTGCGGACCAAAGAGCAGGCCGACCGTCTGGCCGCCGTCCGGCAAAACGCGCTGATGCGGCTGGCTCTTCTGGCCGAGAACCGGAAGGCCACCGCGGAGAGCGGCCGGGCGCTCGCCCTGTACTTCGTCGCCCTCGGCCTCAAGGGAACCAACCCGTACCGCACGGCCCTCCTCACGGCCCGCGACGCCGAGCCGAACGGTGCGCTGGCCGACAACGTCGCGTACGACCTGGCGATGTTCGAGGCCGACGACGCCCGGCGGATCCAGGGCCTGGCAGAGGTCGCCGCCAGGTGGCCCGGCACCGACGGCGCATTGCTCGCGCACCTGAAGGTTGCACAGGGCCTCTTCGCCCGGGCGGCCTCCGACCCCGGCGCCATGCGGGAAGCCAGGGTGCATCTCCTGGCCGCACAGAAAGACCTCGTCGCACGCAAGAAACGCAAGGCGGAATCCCTTTACGTGACCGCGCTCGAGGACCGCGTCGAGAATGAACTCGTCTATGTCCAGGCCCAACTCCGGAGCCCCGACGCCGACCGCTGATCGCGCCGGTCGCCACGGCGACTCGACCGTGGAGAGCGACCGTACGCTGATCGTCGGCGTCACCGGCGCCAGCGGTACGCCATACGCGGTGCGTCTCGTCGAGTGCGCCGTGAGGGCCGGGCGGCACGTGGACCTGGTCGTTACGGCGGCGGGCCGACTCGTCCTGGCCGACGAGGCGGGCATGGCCGGGACGCCCGAGGCCCCGGACTTGGCAACTCTGTGGCCGCAGGACATCCTTGCAGGCGTGACGTACCGGCCTGCCGAAACTCTCAGCGCGCCGCCGGCTTCCGGGTCGTTCCGCGCGGAGGCGGCAGCCGTCATCCCGTGCTCGATGAACACGCTGGCGGCTCTGGCGCACGGTCTCGCGCAGAACCTGCTCCAGCGGGCGGCGCAGGTTGCCCTCAAAGAAGGTCGGCCCCTCGTCGTTGTGCCGCGCGAAATGCCCATGACGCGGATCGACCTCGACAACATGGCCCGCCTCGCCCGCGCCGGGGCCGTCGTCATGCCCGCCATGCCGGGCTTCTACCATCATCCGCGGTCCGTGGAAGACGTGGTGGACTTCGTCGTCGCCAAAGTGCTCGACCGGTTGGGTATTGCGCACGACCTTGACGTTCGGTGGCCGGGATGCGACCGCCCTTAGCGCGCCAACTCGACGAATTCGGCCGGACGATCCGCCTCAGTCACAGCCTGTTCGCGCTGCCGTTCGCGCTGGGCGCCGCACTTCTGGCCGAGCCGCCATACCCTGACGGGTGGTCGCTCGCACTGCTGGTAGCGTGTATGGTGGCGGCGCGGACGGCGGCGATGGGCATGAACCGCGTGGCCGACGCCTCGCTCGACGCCCGCAACCCGCGCACGGCCGACCGTGCGATTCCGGCGGGACGACTCTCGCGCCGCACGGCCCTGGTGCTGACGATTCTGAGCGGCGCGGCATTCATCGGCCTGGCGTGGGTATTCGTCCCACTGCGGCAGAACCGGTGGCCCGGGCTTCTGGCGCCGGCGTTTCTCGTGGTCCTTTTCGGCTACTCGTGGACCAAGCGGCTGACGTGGCTGACGCACTGGATCCTCGGCTTCTGTCTGGGCCTGTCGCCGGTGGGGGTGTGGATAGCCCTGCGTGGTGGCGTGTCGGCTGTGCCGGTCCTCATCGGCGGCGGCGTCCTGTTCTGGACGGCCGGGTTCGACATCCTCTACGCGCTTCAAGACGTGGAGGTGGATCGGCGGGAGGGGCTGCACAGCGCCGGGGCGAAGTACGGCCGGACCCGTGCGCACGCCCTGGCAGCGGCGTCGCACTTGGCGACGGTTGCGCTGCTGCTCGCCGCAATCCTTTACGAGGACCGTGCCGGCGGCGCCGCCGTTCTGGGATGGGCCAGCCTTCTCGCCCTGGCGGTTATTGCGCTGGCACTGCTTGTCCGGCACGTCCTCGCCCGCGGCGCGGATGCGGAGAAGATTGCGGACTCGTTCTTCCGCGCCAACGCGCTGGTGAGTATGATATGGCTCGCGGGCGTCGTGGTTGACGTGGTGCGAGGTTAATACTACAACGCTACTTTGCGCGGTGGGTGCGGAGACCCACCGCGCAGAATGTGAGGCTCCGGATGCGGGTGTTCGTATGAGCGACCTGGCACGCATCGAAGCGAAGGTAGCGGCCGGCGAGCGGCTGGACCGCGCCGACGGCCTCGCGCTGTTCGAGACGAACGACCTCATGGCCGTCGGCGCCCTGGCCGACCGCGTGCGACGAGAGAAGCACGGCCTGACCACCTGGTACTGCGCCAACACGCATGTCAACTACACGAACTGCTGCGTGAACCAGTGCCCGTTGTGCGCCTTCTGGGTCGACCCGAACGACGAGCGGGGCTACCTGCTGACGGTTGATGAAATCCTCGAGCGTGCCGCACCCGACGTCGAGGCCGGGGCGACCGAGATCCACATCGTCGGCGGTCTGCACCCGGACGTCGGCCTCGACTACTACCTTGAGATGGTCGGCCGCCTGCACGAGGCGTTCCCGGAGGTGTGTATCCAGGCGCTGACGGCCGTCGAGGTGGCCCACGCCGCGACGCAATCCGGCCTTGCCGCCGCGGAGGTACTGGTGCGGCTGAAGGAGGCGGGTCTCTCCGGCACGCCCGGCGGCGGGGCGGAGATCTTCGACCCCGAGATACGTCGCCGCATCTGCCCGAACAAGATCTCAGGCGCCGAGTGGCTCGACGTCCAACGCCAGGCCCACCGCCTGGACATCCCCACAAATGCGACCATGCTGTACGGCCACATCGAGTCGCCCGCGCATCGGGTGGACCACCTGCTGGCCCTCCGGGACCTTCAGGACGCCGGTCTTCACAGGCGACCGGCTGCAGCGAGCGGCGGCGTCCAGGCGTTCATTCCACTGCCGTTCCACCCGAACGGCACCGGCTTCGAGAATCTGCCGGGCCCCACCGCCGTGGACGACCTGAAGACGATGGCCGTCGCCCGCCTCCTGCTTGACAACGTGCCGCACATCAAGGCATTCTGGATTATGCTCGGGCCGGACCTCGCGCAGGTGGCGCTTCGGTTCGGGGCCGACGACATCGACGGCACGGTCATTCGTGAGGAGATCACTCACGCGGCCGGCGCTCGGACGCCGCAGCGCCTGAGCATCGCGGACCTCGTGGCCCTGGTGCGCGGGGCAGGGTGCGAGCCGGCCGAGCGCGACACGCTGTATCGCCGTATCGAACGCCGCCCGGACCTTACGCACTGGGAAAGGATTCCCGCATGAACCGATGGCCTGCCGCCGTGGTGCTCGCCGCCGCTATCCTGGTGATGGGTTGCGACTCCGGCCCGCCCGAGGCGCCGCCCGACACATCGCCGCCGTTCCAAAAGGATATCGTTGCCCTGCAACCGCGCGACATGGCCGAGCAGGTGACGCGCCGGCCGACGTTCGGTTGGAAACTGCCGCCGAGGGTCGCCGGCCCGGCGCTCGTCTCGTTCACACTGGCCGAGGCCGGCGACGGCGACCGGCCCATCCAGGACGAGAGCGGCTGGAAACGGGTGGCTTTTGCGAGCGGCCTGCACACCAAGAGCCCGAACGGCCTCGACCCCTGGAAGCCACCGACCGGCTGTGTCCTGACGGGCGACCTGACCGACATGAAGCAACTCAAACCCAACACGTGGTATCGCTGGTTGGTGCGTGCGGCGAGCCCCTCGGACGCCACCCATGCCGACTTCTACTTCCGCACGCGCGCCGACCCCGCCACGCCGGCCTCCTAGAGCTCTGTCGCTGCTGATTTGCCGGGTGCCACTGGCTGCTTGTCAGCCAGTGTGTGGCGAGCGGCAGGAAGGCACTGGCGGACAAGCCGCCAGTGGCACCCACCGTTTCACGTGGGACAGAACACTACCGGCAGGAGCGCTCACTCCCCAAAACTCGTTCCGACGGAGCGCGCCACGTCAATGAGGGGGTGATCGAGGGGGACGGTGCGGCTGCCGCCCGCCACGTCCTCGATGGCAACGTCGGTCAGGCGTCCGTTCTGCCAGGATGCCATGCGGCCCCAGTTCGCGTCGGCCACCAGTTGGGCCGCCTTGTACCCCAGACTCGTCGCAAAGACCCGGTCGAACGGGCACGGACTGCCGCCGCGCTGGACGTACCCCAGGATGGTTGCGCGGGACGCGATTCCGGTGTTCTGCTCGATGCTGCCGGTCACCAGCCGACCGATGCCGCCCAGACGAACGGGGTCCGGGCTGCCTTCGACGCGGCGTCGGACGACCATCTTTCCGCCTTCCGGCCGCGCACCCTCGGCCACGCAGATGATGCTGAACCGTTTGCCTTTTTGGGCCCGTCGGCGGCAGGCGTCGAACACCGATTCCCACTGGAACGGGATCTCGGGAATCAGGACGACGTCGGCCCCCCCGGCGATTCCCGCGCCGAGGGCCAGCCAGCCGGCGTAACGGCCCATGACCTCGGCCACCATCACGCGGTGATGGGCGCTGGCGGTGGTGTGCAGACGGTCGAGGGCGTCGGTCGCCACGACGACGGCCGACTGGAACCCGAACGTCCGCTCCGTGCCCGGCACGTCGTTGTCGATCGTCTTCGGGACGCCGACGATGGGGACGCCGAGTTTGGCCAGGCCGCCGGCGATAGCCATCGACCCGTCGCCGCCGATGACGACGAGGCCGTCGATGCGGTGTTTCCTGAGAACGGCCAGGGCCTGGTCGCTTCGGTCCGTGATGACGATCTCATCGCCCTGCTTCTCGGCCCATTCGAACGGGTTGGCGGTGTTGCTCGTGCCGAGGATCGTGCCGCCCTGGGTCAGGATGTTCGAGACGGTCTCCCACTCGATCGGTGTGGTGCGGTCGGTGACCAGGCCGTCGTAGCCGTCGAGGAAGCCGACGATCTCGGCTCCCTGCTCGTGGATGAGTGTCTTGGCGACGGCCCGGATGACGGCGTTGAGTCCCGGGCAGTCGCCCCCGCCGGTGAGGATGCCGATGCGGGTGACGTTGGTTTTTGCCATGGTCCGCTCCGCGGTCTGAACCCGGTAATTTCCACACGTGGCAAGTGCCTTCGCTATTATCGGCCGGGGGGACGGGCCTGTCGAGCGGCAAAACCGCCGGCCGCTTTTTCGTTGCAGGCCGAAGGGCGGGCGTAACATAATACGTCCTTACGTGTTCAATCAACCACCCGCAGACCGGGCCGGCGCACGGCCGGCCGGTCGGGGGTAAGGTCTCCGCACCGCGCGGCCCCGGGACGAAGACCCGTTTGAGGCAACGGCCGTCTGGAGAATACGGCGATGAAACGTGTCACGTGGTTGCTGTTGGGGCTGGCGGTGGTGGTGCTGGTGGCCTCGCCGATCCTGGCTGCCGAGAAGGCCGGCAAGGGCAAGAGGTCGAAGGGCGGCTCCGACGCCCTGCGCGGCGAGTACGCCATCATGGTCAGCCAGTGTGAACTCTCGGACCAGCAGAAAACCGACCTGGAGGCCAAGGTCAAGGTCCGCAAAGAGACACAGGCCGCCTGGCAGCAGGCCAACGGCGAGAAGGTCAAGGCCCTTCGCGAAGCCCAGAAGAAGGCCAAAGAGGCCAATGACAAGGACGCCATGCAGAAGGCCCGCGATGACCTCAAGGCCCTCGACTCGGGACGCCGCAAGATCGACGCCGACAGCATGGCCGCCATCTACGCCGTCCTCACGGCAGAGCAGAAGGCGAAGTGGCAGGCGTTCCAGACGTACCGGACGCTGATGCGCCGGTACAAGAGGCTGAACCCGACGGAGGCGCAGACGGCCAAGATCCGCGAGGCCGCCGCCGCTGCGGCGAAGGACCTCGGCGCCGCCGCGGGCGATGACAAGGAGTCTCGGAAGAAACGGGCCGAGGCCGACAAGAGCCTCCGCAAGACCATCGAGGAGACCATCCTGACGGCCGAGCAGCGAGAGGCGCTCCAGAAGAAGCCGGAGAAGAAGCCGCGTCCCGAGAAGAAACCCGCCAAGAAAAAGGCCGCGAAGTAAACCTACAGCGCCACTTCGCTTCTTGATGCCGCCTGGTGGCCTTCCCAGGCCACCAGGAAAGGGTGTGGCGGCCCTGGCGCGGCGGCCTGGGAAGGCCGCCGCGCGGCACGTGGGCCGGCTCCAACGGGTGGTTTGGTTTACCCTTGCCGGCCCGGATACGGACCCGTATGGTTTTTTGTATCTGCCACTCCAGTGTGAGGAGCCTCAAGATGATCTTTCTGCGCGGATCGAGGACCGGCCGGGCCGTCGCGTGGGCGGCGGTTTTCATCGCCCTTCACGCGGTGGCGGCGGGGCGTCTCGCTGCAGCCGATGCCCAACTGGCTTCGCCCGAGGAGCGGGCCGCCAAACTCTATCGCCGGGCGTTCGACCTGTACGGGGCGGGTGACCTGGCAGGCGCCGCGAAGGCAACGGAGCAACTGTTGGCCTACAAGGTTCCGGTGCCCTGCTTCCAAGCGAAAGGGCACGCCCTGCGCGGTGACATCAGCCTGCGGGGCAAAGCCTTCACACGGGCCGCCCAGGATTACGAGAAAGCACTGCAATACGCCAGGCAGGCGAAGTCGAACCAGTTGCCCGCTGACGAACAGGCCCGGTGGCGCCTGACCGCCAAGGTCCTGCGTGCCCATCCCGACGGCCTCTATCAGGCCAAGAGCCTGGACGATCCCAAGGTGCTCCAGGCCGCCTTTCGCAAGATGGCCGCCGAGGCTGCCAACGCGATCGAGGGCGTGCTCATCGCTGCCGCCGAGCAACCCGGCGTCTCGGGCGAGGGGATACTGAACAGATGCAACCCTCTGATGGCAGAACTGCGTATCCTCGACGAGGCCAAGGCCGAGTCTATGATGCGGCGGGTGGCCCAGGCGCGGGAAAACGCCCTCGCACGCGCCGTCGAGAGTTATCTGGGGAAGATGGACGCCTTGCGGTCCAGGATTCTCTTCAGCCATCCCAAGAGGGTCTACTGGACCTACTACCACGGGTACGTCTGGCCCTGGAGGTCAAGCCCTCAATACAGCAACCAAGCCGCGTACGATGTCGCCAAGGCGTACTGGGGCGTCTTTAACACGCACAACTCCAACGTTACCAATCTTGGCCGCGAGGTCGTGAAGGCAGAGACGTGTATCCGGCGGATCCAGGCGCTCCACCAGAGCACCCGGACGGTCTCTTGGGCCCACGATCCAGCCGCCTTGCTGACCCGCGTGCGCGAGTTGCAGCGGTATCCGGCGCCCCCTGCGCCGCCACCGCCGCCACCTGCACAGGTGCAAGTGCCGGGCCAGCCCCAGGGCGTATATGTCCCCGCTCCGGTCGCCCAGCCCCAGTTAATAGACCCGCAGTACTCGGCCTGGGTGCTCGGTCAGCGGATCGTCACAGTTCCTTTGCCCGGCCGGCCCAAACTCGTTAAGTCCGCCAAACGGCCGCCAACCATCCATGTCCGACCGTACATCAGGCGGCGCCCGTGAGCCTGTTTCCTCGCGACCCGACGTGGGCGGGCCGAATCACGGTCGCGCGAATGGGGGCGGCTGGCAGTGGCTGCACGGTTCCAGGCCGCGGGCTTTGGCCTCACTCAGGCGGATCGGGATCGCGCTTTGCCGCAGGTGCGGGCATTCGGCCCGGTGATACTTCGAGCCGGTCTTGGTGATGTAAACGAGGGGGTTGCTCTCGGCCCCGGATTTCGCCTTCCTGCCGGACGGTTCGGCGCCGAATTTGGGTTCGGCGCCACGGTCCCGCGGCTTTGAGGGGGCCTGGGCCTTGGGCTTTCCGACGAGCCCCGCCGACGGCTTGTCCGGATCGACGTACCGTTGTGCGGCGCCCATCCGGAGCAGGACGTCCGACAGCCACCCGTTGGGTGTCCAGACGCGGACCAGCAGTCGGCCGTAGGCATCCTTGGGGCGCTTCCCGGACGGGAAAACCCACACGCGCCGGCTGAGGGTGGTCTGGCGCGTGATGCTCTTGGCAAGTTCGCCGCCGGGCTCGTCGAACTCCGGGCAGTTGACGTCAAAGAGGCGGACCTCGACCGTGCCGGCCTCGCAGACCACCTTGAAACTGTCGCCATCCATGAGGCGGACCACCCTTGCGGAAAACGCGGGCGGGCAGGGCGGCGGCACGGACGCCTTGGCCGCGGGGGCTTCGGCCGGCATCAGGGCGATGCATGCGGCACAGAGGGCGGCAACGGGGAGGAAGGGCTTTGGCTTCATGGCGCGCTCCTTCAGAAAGGGGTGGGTCCGTGGGCCCATTATACATCTTGGGATGCGTCGGCAACAGGGCTGAGCGGCCGGAGGGGTGTTTGCCGCGCGGCGGTGTGCCTGGCCGCGGCGAAAAAAGCACGGCCGGACAAGCCTGCCCTGAGCCTGCCGAATGGGACCGGCCGTGGCACACCACCGACTGGTGCGCGACCTAAACAAAAACGTAGCCACCGTCGGGGCGGCCACGTATCATGGTTCGTCGCTTCGGACTTGGGGTGTGGAAACGATGAGGCGCGGCGGGCCGGTGAAGCCCGCCGCGCGCTCTAATCCCCTACTTGAACTCAACCTTTACGAGGTGAGCCGAGCAGGAGATGCAAGGGTCGTAGGCACGGACGAGCATCTCGAGCAGGTGAGTGATCTCGTCCTGGGTTCTGCCCTGTTCCATCAGTTGCGGGATGTAGGCCCGGAAGTCGGCCTCGATGTTCGCCAGATTCTGGTTCGTCGGGATGACAAGGTTGGCGCCCGTCACGATGCCGTCCTCGTCGTACTCGTACTCGTGGACGAGCGTGCCGCGCGGCACTTCGGCGATGCCGACGCCCGTGCCGGCGCATCCGGCGGGCCACTCGAGGGGTGGTTTCTCGTCCTCGATGCCCGCTTCGATAAGCGAATCGAGCAGGCGCAGGATGTCGTAGTAGCAGTGGACCGTCTCGACGATCTGGGCGGTGTTGTTGTGGAACGGGTTGGTGCACGGCGCCTTGAGGCCGAGGCGCTCGGCGGCGTCCTTCCCCTCGGGGTTCAGTTGCCCGTGGTTGTTGTTGAACCGCGCGAGCGCCCCGACCATGAGGCTGTCGCGGCGGTTTTTGACGTGCTTGGCAGTGGAGTGCCGGACGACCTCTTCGTGGATGATGTCGCGGTAATCGTGGGTGTCGGCCTCATCGCCGTCGCTGGTGATGAGGCGTCCGTCGAAGAAGGCGTATTCGGCGGGGTCGGTGATCGATTCGTACTCGGTCTCGCGCTGAAACGACGGCGCCTCGAGCGTGGCGAACAGGTCCACCGTGTCCTGCACGTCTTTGTCGAAACTTGCGACGTGGTCGCGCAGTTCCTTCAGCGTCCGGACGCTCGGCAGTTTCATGTATCCGCCGGGCACCATGCCGATGGGATGCGTGTGGCGGCCGACGAGGACGCGGCAGATGTGGTGGGAGAGTTTTTTCAGGCGCATCGCCCGCAGCACCACGTCGGTGTGGGTCTTGGCCATCGGGATGACGCTCGGCGCGCCGAAGAAGTCCGGCGCCACCAGGAAGTAGCAGTGGAGCCAATGGCTTTCGAGTTGCTCTGCGGCCAGGACGATCCGCCGCAGTCGCTCGGTCTGCTCGGAGCGCGTGATGCCCATGGCGTCTTCGGTGGCCTTGAGGCTGGCGGTGCCGTGTCCGCATGCGCAGATGCCGCAGATCCGCGTCGTCAGGAACATGGCGTCCGCCCACGAGCGGCCGCGCAGCATCGCCTCGAAGAAGCGTGGCGACTCGGTGATCTCCATGCGGCACTCGACGAGTTCGCCGTCCTCGACCTTGGCAACGATGTTGCCGTGCCCTTCGACGCGGGTCACGTAATCGACTCGAATATCCAATGTTTTTGATGCTTCCGCCATACGAACATGACTCCGATCATGACGCGCCGGGCAAGCCCGGCGGCTAACGCTGGCACCCGTTGCTGTTGTCCGCCGTTCAATCCGAAATCCGAAATCCGATCATGACGCGCCGGGCAAGCCCGGCGGCTAACGCTGGCACCCGTTGCTGTTGTCCGCCGTTCAATCCGAAATCCGATCATGACGCGCCGGGCAAGCCCGGCGGCTAACATTCACCCGCGGCTTACGCTTCTTTGGCGACCTCGTCATAGATTCCCTGGAACAGGCGAAACTCGCGCAGGACGTCGTCCACCGTCAGGCCGAACTCGGCCATGACGTCCTTGGCGGCCTGCGTGTTGGGGTTGTCGACAAGTCCGCGGCAGCCGATGCACTTGTGGCCTGCGCTCGGACACATCAGCGGGGCGCAGCCAGCCCGCGTTACCACGCCCAGGCACGGGATGCCCTTGTTCCAGAGGCAGACGTTGCCGGCCAGTTTGCAGTCCACGCACACCGGGTAGTTGGGCTGGCGGTAGGGTTTGCCCATGAGCAGGCACGTGACCACCTCGAGGAACTCATCGGAGTTGATCGGGCAGCCGTGAATCTCGACGTCCACCTGGACCTCGGCCTTGAGCGGCCGGGCGGCAATGTGCGGGAACCAATCCTTTTTGTCGCCGTACACGTAGGCGGCCACGTCGTCGGGGTCCTGGAAGTTCTTGACGGCGTTGACGCCTGCGATGGTGGCACAGGCGCCGAGAGCGACGAGGGTGCCCGTCTTGGCGCGGATCGCCTTGATCCGCTCGATGTCGTGCTCCGTGACGATCGAGCCTTCGACAAACGCCACGTCGTAGTGGTCGGCGTCGCCGTCGGAGGCCTCGCGGAACCGCACGATGTCGGCCTTCTCGAGGATGGGCAGCAACTTCTCCTCGCACGCCAGGACCTGCAACTGGCAGCCCTCGCAGCAGGCCAGCGAGAAAAACGCGAGTGTCGGCTTATCGGCCATGCGATGATCCTTGCTTTCAAGTACGCGCCCGCCAAGGCGAGCCGCAAACGCGCCGGGGCGTTCGCCTCAAACGCAATCTGAAATCTGAAATTTGAAATCTCAAATGCCTTCACGCAGGCGCTTGACCTGCTCGTACGTGAAGACCGGTCCGTCGCGGCAGACGTACACGTCGCGAATCTGGCAGTGGCCGCACTTGCCCACGCCGCACTTCATGTGCCGCTCCAGCGAACAGATGATCCGGTGCTCCGGGACCCCCCGGGCCAGCGCCTCAAGGACCGCGAACTTGAACATGACGGGCGGGCCGACGATGACGGCGTACGTCCGGGCCGCATCCATCTCGACCTGCTTGAACAGCCGCGTGATGACCCCGACGTTGCCCTTCCAGTCCTTGTCGGGCTGGTCCACGGTCACCAGGGTATCGGCGTCGCTTTGCTCGACCCACTCGGCGAGTTCCTCGCGGAACAGGAGCAGGTTCGGGTCACGCGCCCCGACAAGGATCGTCACCTTGCCGAAGTCGTCGCGCTTGTCGAGCACGTACCGGATGAGGCTTCGCGTCGGCGCAAGGCCAAGCCCGCCGGCCACGAACAGGACGTCCTGGCCCTTCATGGCGTCGTAGTCGAAGCCGTTCCCAAACGGCCCGCGGATGCCCAGCCGGCCGCCTGTCTCGAACCCACGAAGCGCATTGGTGACCAGGCCGACGTTGCGGACGGTCAGTTCGAACGCATCGCCCTGCGTCGGGCTGGAGCAAATGCTGATGGGCGCCTCGCCGACGCCGAAGACCGTGACGCCGACGAATTGCCCCGGCTCGTACACGAGCGGCTCGCCCTCCATCTCGAGACGGAAGAACCGCTCGGTCTCGGTCATCTGTTCGGCCGCGACGATGCGAGCCATCTTCGGCACGTACGGGCTGGCGGCGGCCGCCCCTTTTTCGATATCGATCTGAGTCACGGTTATCGGCTCCTCGCCTTATCGAGTCGCCCGTCTCACTGGCGACCTGCAATCTGAACGTACGTGTCCTTGATGCCGATGCCGGCCACGCACGCCCGCTCGCACCGGCCACAGCCCACGCACCCGGCCCGGCCCGTCTGCTCCAGGATGTACTTGCCCTTGCGGAACATGCGGTGCCGCAGACGGCTGGACCGGTCTTGGCGGAAGTTCTCGCCGCCCGCCACCTCGGCAAACGGGTCCAACTGGCAGGAATCGTACCGGCGGACGCGGCACCCCTTCGTCAGGTCCGCCTCCACTTCATCGTACACGTCGAAGCAGTAGCACGTCGGGCAGACGATATTGCACGACCCGCACGAGAAGCACCGCCGCGCAATCGCCTCCCAGATGAGGCTGTCGTAAGAGGCGTCGAGTATCTCCGGCAGGTACTTCAGTTCGTACGGCAGTTTGTAGTGGAAGTTGCTCCGCTTCTCCTCGGCGAAAGCCTGGTGGGCCTCCATGTCCTGCTTGGTGGCCGGGCGGACCGCCGCCGCCTCCACCAGCGCCTCGCCCCGCCGCGTCGCGACCTCGACGAAGTACGCATCGCCCAGGGGGGTGAGCATGACGTCGAACCCCGACTCCGGGTACAGCGACCCCATGTCGAGGCAGAACGACGACTCGTCGCACGGCGCCCCGCAGTCGAGACCGATGATTGCCGTATCGGACCGCCGCGCCAGGTAATGCGGGTCGGGGACGTCCTTGGCAAAGGCCGCATCCAGCGTCCCGATGGCGGTTATGTCGCACGGGTGAACGCCGAACAGGACGTGCGGCTCATGGTCGATGATGGCCTCCGGCTCGGCGCGGGCACCGAGGTGGTACTGGAGGAGTTTCTGCCGCGGAGGCCAGAGGAACTTCTTCGGGCCGAGCACGGTCACCGTGTAATCCAGGCGCACGTCGGCCGGGTCCGCCACATACTCCCACCCGAACTTCAGGTCGGTCGGATCCGAGACGCTCGTTTCTTTGAGCACGGGCGCCGCCACGCGGCTCTCGGCCATCAGCGCCTCGACCCACGCGCCCAGGTCGCTCGTCTTCAGCACTTGTGGCAACATAGGCATCTGCCCTCTATGTGTGCGCTCGCGATGTCGCCCGGCCGGGAAAATCGGGAGTCAGGGCCACTTGGCGGTCAAACCGGGGCCGTTTCCGGTTTGACCAGCCAAGAGGCCGTTTGAACGTCTCGGCCACCATAAAGCCAAACCATTCAAAGCCAAACCGAAAGGCTGGTTTGGCATTGAATATGGCCCTGACTCCCGATTTCCCCGGCCGGGCCACAACCGGGCACGGACGCACGTAGCGTAGTAGTACTACTCCTTCAACAGCCCGGCGATGCTCTCGAGGAGACGATCCGGGTCCAGCGGCTTCTCCAGGAACGCCTCCACCGGCATGAACTCCTTGTCGGTCTCGGGCGAGAACTCGAACCCCGATTTCTGCGAGACGGCTGTCAGCATGAGGATCGGGATGTCGGCCGTCGCGGGGTCCGCCTTCAGGTCCTGCGCCACATGGAATCCTTCGGTGTCGCTGGCCATCATCACATCGAGAATAATGCAATCGATACCGCCCTGGCGGATGCGGTCCAGGCCCGTCTGAGCGTCCAGGGCGGTCGCCACGGCGTAGTCGGCGCCCTCGAGGATGGTCTTGGTGGCCTCAACCAGGTCCGGGTCGTCGTCAATGATGATGACGGTCTTCGAGTTTGCCATGGGTTGCTCTCCGTTTCCCCGCATCGTGCGACCGGCCGGCTCCGGGCCGGCTTCGTTGCAGCCCGACGTCCCCGGCCCGTGCTGTCCGCCGCATCCCTGCTCTTACAGGGGTTTGGCCCCCGCCTGGCGACGTGTCGCCCGCGTCCAGCGACGGCTCGGCGGCCTTGCTGTGAAAGGTTTCACAATAGGCCGCAAAAAACACCTCTGCCGGTGGGTGGCATTCTATGTCTTCCCCCGCCCCTTGTCAAGAATCGAGAGGTTTTTTTTTCGCGGCCATCCGGCTTCCGCCAACACGCCCTGCCCCCGGTCCTATAGCGCCACTTCGCTTCCTGATGTCGCCTGGTGGCCTTCCCAGGCCACCAGGAAAGGGTGTGGCAAGTTTTTCTGGCCAGCGCGGGCGGTTGTAGCGCCGGGCTTTATGCCCGGTCCCGATGAATCGGGATTGGCGGCGGCGCCGGCCAGGATGCGCCGGGGATAAACCCCGGCGCTACGGCCAATCCGTAGGAAATCGTCCCATGCCAGAAATTGTTGCCCCCCCCAGGAAAGGGGTTGACGCCCCTTCTGCGGCGGCCTGGGAAGGCCGCCGCGCGGTGAGTTGCGCCGTAGGGCTGGTGGTCCAAGCGAAAAGCGTTCCTCTTCACTCGACCTCCGGCATCGGCTCATCCCCAACTTCGGCCTGGAGGCGGTGCAGTTCGGCCTTCAGGTCCTTCACCAGGTCGGCACAGGCCGGGTCGCGGTAGACGTTGTTCAGTTCGCAGGGGTCGCGCTCCAGGTCAAAGAGTTCCCACTGCGGCTCGGTGGGCTCGTTGATCGCCCCCTCCTGCCCGCAGGCCTCGCCGTAGTAGTAGATGAGTTTGTGCCGGAGGGTCCGCAGGCCGTAATGGGCGTACACGTTGTGGTGCGCCTTGTGCATCCAGTAGCGGTAGTACATCGAGGTCCGCCACCCGCCGGCCGTTTGGCCGCCCAGCAGCGGACGGATGCTCGTGCCCTGCATCTCGCCGGGGATCGCGACGCCCGCGTAATCCAGGAACGTCGGCGCAAAGTCGAGGTTCAGGACCATGTCCGAGTTGACCGTTCCCGGTTTGATTTCGCGCGGGTAACGGATGATGAAAGGCATCCTGAGCGACTCCTCGTACATGAACCGCTTGTCGAACCAGCCGTGGTCGCCCAGGAAGAAGCCCTGGTCCGACGTGTAGATGACTATTGTTTCGTCGGCCAGGCCCTCCGCCTCGAGCGTATCGAGCAGGCGGCCGACGCCGTCATCCATCGACGCCACCACCCGCAGGTAATCCTTGATGTACCGCTGGTATTTCCACTTCTTGACCTCCCGTGGCGAGAGGCCGTCCGGCGGCACGCCCTTGACGTCGCGCTCGTTCAGGTCGCGGCCGATGCGCATCGTGGCCGCCTCGGCCGCCGCAGCCCGGTTCGCGTAATCGTCGTTGAACGTCTCGGGCTCGGGAATCTCCACGTCGTCGTACATGTGTGCGTGCCGGGCGTCCGGCTCCCAATGCCGGTGCGGCGCCTTGTGGTGGCACAGAAGGCAGAACGGCCGGTCCTTCCGGCGCCGCCGAATCCAGTCGATCGACATGTCGCTCACGAGATCCGTCACGTATCCTTTGAAGACCGTCCGCTCGCCCGACGGGGCCATCTCGATCATCTCCGGGTCGTGGTACAGCCCTTGCCCCGGCAGGACGTTCCAGTAATCGAAGCCCGTCGGGCAGTGCTCCGGCCCCACGCCAAGATGCCACTTGCCGATGACGGCCGTCTGGTAGCCGGCGGCCCGAAGCAGTTTCGGAAACGTCTGAAGGCGGTTGTCCATGTGGGTCGAGAGCGTCGTCACGCCGTTGATGTGGTTGTACGTGCCCGTCAGGATGACGGCGCGGCTGGGGGTGCAGATGGAGTTGGTGCAGAAACAGTTGTCCAGCCGCATCCCGCCCGCCGCGATGCGGTCCATGTTCGGCGTCTCGTTGATGCGGCTGCCGTAACAGCCCATCGCGTGGGCCGCATGGTCGTCCGACATGATGAACAGGATGTTCGGGCGGTTGGGCATTAGTTATTTACCTCCGTTCGTGCCGTGCGAAACGCGCCGCGCAAGCGCGGCGGCTAACTCGGCCCATCGCCTGTTAGCCGCCGAGTTCACTCGGCGCGTGGCGTGACGCTCGGGGCTCGACTCTAGCAAATCCTCGGCAAATCTTCGCCGTAAGGCATCTCCAGCACCCGTTCGCCGCCGATGCGGGTCCGCAGCGTCACGCGCGGGCCTTTCCCGGGTGCGGGCAGGACCTCGCCGATGACGGCGGCGTCGCGGCCTAAAGGATGCTCGCGCATGGCAGCCAGGGCCGCGCCGGCCTCGTCCGCCGGGGCGATGACCACGAACTTGCCTTCGTTGGCGACGTTCAGCGGGTCCAACCCCAGCGCCTCACACGCCCCCGCCACCGCCGGCCGCACGGGCACCGACGCCTCCACGATCCGCATAGCGACGCCGGCAGCCTCGGCCAGTTCGTTCACCGCCGCCGCCAGGCCGCCGCGCGTCGGGTCCTTCAGCGCCCGCAGGTTCGCGGAAGCGCCGAGCAGCGCCTCGGCGAGCGACCACAGAGGGGCCACATCGCTGGCGACCGCCGCCTCGAACGCGAGGCCCTCCCGCTTACTCATGACGGCCACACCGTGGTCCGCCAGCGTCCCGGAGACGAGGACCACGTCGCCCGGCCGGATGGCGTCGGCCCCAAGTTGGCGACCGTTCTCGATGACCCCTACGCCGGCCGTGTTGATGAACAGTTTATCAGCGCTGCCGCGCTCCACCACCTTCGTGTCGCCGCAAACGACCGCGACTGCCGTCTCGCGGGCCGCCGCTGCCGCCGAGTCCAGCACCCGCCCCAGCGTCCGGAGTTCCAATCCTTCTTCGATGATGAGCGCGAGCGACAGAGCCGCCGGCCTCGCCCCCAGGCACGCCAGGTCGTTGACGGTTCCCGCGATGGCCAGCCTGCCGATGTCGCCGCCCGGGAACTCCAGCGGCCGCACAGTGTAGGAGTCGGTGGTGAAGGCCAGGTCGGTGCCGTCGGTCTGGAGACGTGCGGCGTCGGCCAGGCGCGCCAACTCCCCGCTGGCATCGTCCCGGGCGAAGCGCGACAGGATCTGGTTGCGGATGAGGTCCATCATCCGTTCGCCGCCGCCGCCGTCCGCCAGAAGCACGAGGTCCTCTGTCATCGCTCGCTCCGCCTGTGTCGGCTACAGTTTCTCGTACCGCGCCGCCGCGCGGAACATGCCCTGGATCTCGCGGCGCTCCACGAACGTCGGGGCGCGACGTTCGTTGAGCGGTTGGAGACGGATGCGGCCGTCGGTGTCGAAGAAGACGCGCTTGAACGTGCTCTCGCCGTCCACCGGCCCGCCCGTTACGGCGAACCGCACGAAACAGTCGTCACCCGATTCGACCGGCGCCGAGGGCATGAACACCACCACGTCGCCCTCGTGGTACTTCGGTTCCATCGAATCGCCCACCACGCGGACCGCAAAGGCGTTCGGGTCTGCCATCTCCTCCGGCACCGAGACGTACTCGTCCGCGATCCCCACCGGGTATTCCAGGTCCGTAAAATCCTGCGGGTACCCCGCCGAGACCTTGTTGATGATGGGGATCGCTCGCAAGCGGCTCCCGCGGTCCTCGCGGCGCGTCTCACCCCACTCCGCCAGATGATGGAGCAGGCCGCTGCGGTGCAGGGCGTCCAGGTCCAGGGCGACGCCGGCTTCTTCCTCCGTCGGCGCCTGCCCGCCGGCCGGCAGGCGGGCTTCGTCTCCCGGCGCGCCGGGACCCCCGTGCGTCGGTTCTGCGGCTCCGCCCGGCTTCCCCTTCTGCGGCAGCGCGCCCTGCACGCCGGCCTTGGCCGCAAGCAGCGCGCGGATCACCTCCTCCGTCGCATCGAACATCCGGGCCATACGAACCTTCGCGTCTTCCGGCAGTTCCGAGAGACGTGCCCGCGGCAGCAGCGCCTTGGCGTCGAGGCCGAGGGCCTCGGCGATCTTGCGAATCTTTTCATCGCGCGGCGGCGAGGCATAGCCGGTCTCGATCTGAGACAGATACGACTTGGCCATGCCCGTCGCCTGCGACAGCGCCTCCAGTGTCATGCGGCGCTGCTGCCGCGCACGTCGGACCTCCTCGCCGAACGCACCCCCCTGGCGGCTGACAGCCAGGAGGCGGCGAACCATCTTGAGTTCCTTGAGGTTCTCCCTCAATCCCATCGCTCGCCTCCTTGGGGTGTGACCACGGATTATGGCAGGTGCCGCGCCGTCAGGCAAAAAGGTTCCAGGAACCTTTTCTGCGTAGCACCCTTCGGGCCCTTCAGGGAAAAGGATCCTGGAACCTTTTTGCCCTTCCCGGTCGAGCCTGCCCTATAAGTTTACCCCAGACCAAACATGAGTCAACCCCAATTTTGGAAAATCGAGAAGAACCGTGACGGGCGGTCATGTAGGCCGGGGCGTGCCCCGGCGCATCAGCTGTTTGTCAGTTACCATATTCGGCGGATTTTTTGTTTGACAACTACCAAAAACGGGTGTATAATGCCTCGGAAACTTCGACGAGCATCAAAAATGCCGCCCAGAAGACGCACCACAGCCGATTTTGTGAACCTCCTTGGTTTGCTGGATGGCAAAACACGCCGCCACCGACTCATTCGCCGTGACCTGGGCAGGGCGTGGCGGCTGCTCCCCCAGAGAGACCGATCTCTGCTCACGCTCCTGCGCCGGCGCGGAGCGAGCCTCCGCGAAGTCGCCGGCCTCCTCGGCGTCAGCAGTATCACCGTCAGGCGGATGGCCGGGCGAGCCGTCCGCCGGGCGACCGATCCGGAGAACCTGGCCATCCTTGCGTCATGGCAACGCCTGAGGCCCGAGGAGCGACGGCTGGTTTACCTTCACCGGTTCCTTGGGATGTCGCTGCGGCGGATCGCCCGGCTGGGTCTCGTCGCGACTTCCGCGTCCGGGAGCGGTCCCGGCGCGCCGGGATCGCCGAGGGCCATGTGGCGCAAAATCCGGAGAAAGGTCCGTCGATGGGCTCGCACGAAGCAACCTCAGGAAGGAAGTCCCGGCGCGCCGCGCAAGCGCGGCGGCTAACTGGGCCCATCGCCTGTTAGCCGCCGAGTTCACTCGGCGCGTGGCGTGACCGGGTCGTCGGCGGGATAGGTGAAACGAATGCGAAAGCACGGAACATCGGCCAACCGGTCGCCGTACAGCGCCCGCAGTTCGGCGAGCAGCGACTCGCGCGACTCGAACCCGTCGAGCCTGGCATCCTCGTCCGTCAGATCTTCCGGGCTCACGCGCTCGAAGGCCGTGATGCGAATGCGGCCGAGGCCGGGGATGAACTCCCTCTGTCCCGGTCGCAGACGCCGCCGCGGCCAGACGCGGACCGTCTGCCGCTTGGCTCCCGACCGGACCAGGTCCAGGAACTTCTTCTTCAACAGGATCATGGAAAGGAGAATACGTATGGCCCTCTACGCGATCAACCAAAAGTTTCAGGCCGCGCCCCGGCCGCGGCCGGACCGCCCACCCAGCGATCGCATGATACAGGTCGCCGAGATGTTCGGCATCGGGCTCGACGAATCCTACGAGGTCACGCTGTATGAGGACCTCACGCTCGATGTCCGTCCCGCGGACGTGGTCTTTGTGACCGGCCCGTCGGGCAGCGGCAAGAGCGTGCTCGTCGAGCGCCTGGAGCGGGCCATCCGGGACGGGCGGCCGGACGGCGGCCACGTCGTCAACCTGACCGGCGTCCGCGTGCCGGACGACCGGCCCGTCATCGACCTCATGAGCGGCCCGCTCGAGGGGGCCCTGCGTCTGCTGAGCGCGGCGGGGCTGGCCGATGCGTTCCTGCTGCTGAGGCGGGCGCGGGAACTATCGGACGGGCAGCGGTACCGGCTCCGCCTGGCCCTGGCGCTGGACACACTGCTTGCGAGTCGCAGTCCCGGCGCGCCGGGGTTGCGGCTGCTGGTGGCCGACGAGTTCTGCTCAACGCTCGACCGGCTCTGTGCCCGGGCCGTGGCGTACCGTGTCCGGCGGCTGGCCGACACGCACGGCCTGACGGTCGTTGCAGCCAGCGCCCACGACGACCTGGTGGCGGACCTGGCGCCGGACGTCCTCATCGTCAAGCAGGCGGGAGACCGCGTCGAGGTGCACTACGCCGACGCGGCGCGCGGGGAGGCGCAACCATGACGACGTCGCACCTCGGGCGGCGATGCACCCTCCTGGCGGGCATCCGTGTCGAGCGAGGCACGATGGCCGACTGGCAGGCTCTGGCGGCACTGCACTATCGCAGCCACCACGCCGGGGCGATAACCGACATCTTTCGGATGGTGTACGACCCGAGCCGGCCGCGGAAGCGGCCGGGGGCGCTATTCGGCTGTGGCACGTTCCATCGCGTGACGAGGCCACCGGGAGCTTCCGCTCCCGGCTCGAATGACGCGGGGCTCGGCGACGGCGGGTTCGTCCTCGTCGGTGTCATCGTGGTCAGCCGGTCGGCCCTGTCGCTGGGTGGGCGCGACCGGGCGACGGGCGGCCGGTATGGCACCGCCGGGATGGGCCGCATCGCGACCGCGAACCTGGTGAACCGCGAACTCCGCGTCATCAGCCGCGTTGTCATCGCACCGAACTGGCGGGGGTTGGGCCTGGCCGGCCGACTGGTGGCCGAAACGCTGCCGCTGGTCGGCACGCCGTACGTCGAGGCGATGGCCGCCATGGGCCGCATGCACCCGTTCTTCGAGCGGGGCGGCATGACGGCGTACCCGCAGCCGCTGTCGCGCTATGGCGAACGCCTCCGGGCGTGCCTGGAGGCCGTCGGCATCGGCCGCTGCGACCGCCGAAGCGCCGAGGCCCTCGGCCGCGCACTCGACGTCCTTGCCCCGGGCCCGCAGCGTCTGGGCGGGCGCGAGATTTGCCGCTGGGCCCGGTCGTACCTCGGCGCCAAGAACCATCGGACCAACCGGCCCGGCCGGCGCCGGATGCTGGAACTGGTGGCCCGCCACCTGGACTCGACGCCGGTGTACTACCTTTGGAGAAGGGAGGACATGCCATGACCCTGACGCCGCGCCATCGCAAGATCGCCCGCACCATCTGGGAGTGCGGCGGTCGGCTCGACGAAGTGGCCGGGCGCCAGCACATCCAGGTTGCCACGCTGCGAAAGTGGCTCCGGGACCCGGACTTCCGGGCCCTGCTGGCCGAAGACGCGCTGGAACCGATCCTCCAGGCGACCAGCGCCATGCTCCGCTGGGCGCCCGTGGCGGTGTCGCGTCTCATCCGCGACCTCGACAGCGAGTCGGCGTCCGACGCCCGCCAGGCCGCCCGCGAGATCCTCAAACTTGCACTCGACACGCAGCGGGAACTGGCCAGGCCCATCGGCGACAAACCCGGCAACGCCGGGGTAACCCCGGCCTCCGGGTCGGGGCTCGCCGCCGACGACCCACTGGGACGCCAGGTGGCCGCCCTGACCGACGACCAACTCGCCCGCGTCCTCGAAATCCTGAACGAGACGACTCGCGCTGCGCAGTCCGGATGCATTGAGCGCGGTGGGCAGTCTTGCCCACCGCGCAGAGCATGAAAGGAGGCCGGTCATGACCCTGCAATGGATTCCGCTCGCCTCGATCGAGCGCCATCCCGAGAACTCCAACCGCATGCCACCGCACCTCATGGAGAAACTCAAGACCCACATCGAACGGACCGGCCTGTACGAGCCGCTGGTGGTCAGGCTGCTACCGGCGCAGGCAGAGCGGGCGGCACCGAACATCGCTCCGAGCCGCGACCGGAAGGTCGCGGGTGGCTTCCCCGCCGCCGAACCTTCTTGCGCGCCGAAGGCCCCCCCGACCTCCCGGAGGGGCGGGGATCTGAAATCTGAAATCTCGAATCTGAGATGCCGCTACCAGATTCTCAACGGCCATCACCGGGCCGAGGTGCTCCGCGAACTCGGGCACACGCGGGCGCGGTGCGACGTGTGGGAGGTGGACGATGATGAGGCGCGGGTGCTGCTGGCGACGCTCAACCGTCTGGAGGGCCGGGACGATCCCTCGGCCCGGGGCCGGTTGGTGGCTCATCTGGCCGAAGGGCGGACCGCGGAGGAACTGGCCCGTCTGCTTCCGGAGCCCCCGGACGCCGTCGAGCGTCTGCTGCATCTGGCCCAGCCGCCGCCCGCCCCGCTCGCTCCCGAGGCGGTGGCGCCGATCGCGCGGCCGATGACGTTCTTCCTGGCCGAGGAGCAGCACGCCCTGGTCGCCGAGGCGCTGCGCGAGGCCGCCCGCGATCCCGGCGCGCCGGGACACGCGGGTGATGCCGGCGGGCCGGAATCCCGACGAGTCGGGACACCTCGTCCGAAACGGGCCGACGCACTGGAGCGGCTCGCGCTGTGGTACCTGGAGTCGCGCGGCCTGCGGTAGCGGCGGCCGAGTCCAGTAGCGGTCAGGGCACTGGCGGACAAGCCGCCAGTGGCACCCGGCGATAGCGGCGGCCGAATCCGGTGACCTCAAGCCGAGGAGATGTTACCCCATGCCATCTTCCGAGAACACATCTGACGTATCGGAACTCCGTGCGCGGCTGACGCTGGCGTTGGCGAGCGCGCGTCCGCGGTCGCCGGAGGCCCTGTGGCAGTTCGTCCGCAGCGCGTACGGCCTGGCCGTCCCGCGGCGGGCGATCTGTCCGGGGCACGCGGCGCCGATGGACTACCTCGTTCGTGCGATCCTTCATCCCGGCCGCGACGTGGTGGTATGGGCGTCGCGGGGCGGGGCGAAGACCGAACTCGGGAGCGTGGCGGCGCATCTGGACTCGATCCTGCGGCCGGGGTGCCAGACGCGGATCCTCGGCGGCAGCCTCGACCAGTCGGAGAGGATGTACGAGTACCTCCTGCGCAAGTGGGACGGCGCGTTCGCCGGGCTGCTGGCCCGCGAGCCGACCGCCCGGCGGACCGAACTCGTGAACGGCTCGACGATCGAGGTCCTGACGCAGTCGGCCCGGTCGGTCAGGGGCCAGCGCATCCATCGCCTGAAGTGCGACGAGGTGGACGAGTTCTTGCCCGATGTGTGGCAGGCGGCCCAGTTTGTCACGCAGTCGGGTCGGGGGAGCGACGGCCGCTGGATCCCGGCCCAGATGGAGGTCTTTTCGACGATGCACCGCCCGTTCGGCCCGATGGCGGAGTTGGTGGATCGGCTAGGGAGCCGGCCCCCCCAGCGACCGCATTTAGCCCCCCGTGAGCACACGGGGGGTGACGAGGCGAATGATGCGCTGTCGGCCGGTCACCCACGGTGTAATCACCGGGGGCTAAATACGCCTCGCGCCGGGCGTGACGCCGCAGCACCCGTGCTGCTGACGTGGTGCCTCTGGGAGGTGATCGAGCCGTGCCCGCCCGAGCGTTCGTGCAGCCGGTGCCCGCTGTGGGCCGACTGCGAGGGCCGCGCGCGGCAGGCCGAGGGGTACTTCCCCATCGACGACGCCATCGCCCAGAAGGCCCGGTCCAGCCGCGAGGCCTGGCAGGCCGAGATGCTCTGCCTCAGGCCGCGCGCCGACCACCTCGTTTTCGCCGAGTTCGACGCCGCGCGGCACGTGGCGCCGGTCGCGTACAATCCGTCGCTGCCGCTCTACCGGACGCTCGACTTCGGATACGCGAACCCGTTCGTGTGCCTGTGGGTGCAGGTGGAGGGGGAGTGCGGAGTGCGGAGTGCGGATTTCGGATTGGCGCGCGGGGCGACCGGCGCGCCGATGACTAGCCCCAAGCGTGAGCGAGGGGTTGGGCTCGCAGGCGACGTGGACCTGTCGCGTGTGCGGCTGCGTGTCATCGCCGAGTACGTGGCGCGGGAGCGGGCCATCTCGGACCACGCCCGCGAGATCGCTGCGCGCGACCCCGGGCCGGTCGTCCGCACCTTCGGCGACCCCGCCGGGTGGCAGCGCTCCGACGTCACCGGGACGGGGCCGTGCCAGGAACTGGCGCGGCTGGGTATCCGGGTGCGGACGCCGAGGGCAGGCATCCTCGAGGGCGTGGAACTCGTGCGGCGGCTGCTGAAACCGCGGCCGGTACGCGGTCTGGACCCGTTCCGGGGAGGCGCCGGCGGCCTGGTCATCGACCCGTCGTGCCGGTGGCTCACGCGGGCGTTTCAGGAGTACCACTGGAACGAGTCGTCCGAGGGAAGGCGCAGCGAACGCCCCGCCAAGGACGGGGCCGACCACCCCATCGACGCCTTGCGATATCTCGTGACGGGCCTCTTTCTGCGGCGCGAGCGCGTGCGGGAACGGCGGTGGTGAAGCCATTTCGGATTGGGGATTTCGGAATTCGGATTGGCGCGCGGCGACAGGCTTGTGGCCGCCGACAAACCACGCTACAATTCACGCATGCACAACCACCAGCCTGGTCAGGCGATTCCTGAGCGAGAATCCACGGCGCAACCTTGGGCCGCTGTGGCGCTCGCCATGGGCCTGGCCACCCCTGTGGCGTGCCTGCTTGTCATAGTGGTTACAGCCACCTATCCGCCGGCAATACCGATGTTCTTCCTCGCAACGTGGCTGTTCGTGGGAATCCTCGCGGGCCTTCCTGCGGTCATCCTGGGCCACATCGCTTTGTGGCGAATGCGTAAGGGTGCAAGCCAGCCCGGAGACCTGGCCTGCACCCTGGTTGGCTTGGTTCTCGGGTACGTCAGCGTTGTTGGAAGTCTGTTGATCATAGCATTTATTTGCTTGTTCTTCTGGGCAATCAGCGACCCGGATTTCCCGTTTCAATGACGCGGCGATGAGCGACTCGGGCCAGCCGGCCAATCCGAAATCCCCAATCCGCAATCACCCTTCATCCCACGGCGACTCCAGCGGCACGGGGCAGTGGGCGAGGCGGTCACAGGTGCGGCACATGGCGCCGGACCAGATGGCCTCGAACAGGTCGGCGGCGGTATCGACGAGGCCGGGGTCGTCGGTCACGAGTCCGATCTCGAAGTTGCGCCGGCCGGCGCTTTTGGCGCCCAGGCCCGCGCCGGTCAGGTTCGCGCTGCCGAGGTACAGCCTTTCGCCGTCGATGACGGCCGCCTTGAAATGCGTGCGCGGGCAGCATCGCATCTCGAAGGCGTGCGGCCGGACCTCCCTGAGTTCTTCGCGAAACGGTCCCGACGGCACGCCGCTGTGCAGGATCCGCACCGCCACGCCGCGCTCGCCCATCCGCGCGAGGAGGCGCACGATGCTCTCTGCCGACCCGTCGCGCCGGACGATGCGTGCGGCCTTGAGCGTGGCGGTGGCGATAAGGAGGCTGTCGGTGGCCGACGGAATAAGGTCGGCCAGGACGCGATCGTAGATGCGAGAACCGGTCAGGTATTCGAAGTCGGGCATGGGGCACGTCCCCTCGCCGTCCGAGAACATGGTCACGCAAGCGTGGCCATGCCACCCGGCGCTGAACACCCACAGCGCCGCGGGCGCCGCCCTACATCACCGCCAGGATGATGTTCACGAGGATGGAGACCATCAGAGCGACGATGAGGATAATCGCGAGTTGGTTGACCTCGAACGGGCTGGGTTCCTCCAGCGGCGGCAGGCCGCGTTCATCCGTACGGACGCCTTCGCCTTCGGCCAGGCCCGCAATGATCGCGAGTTGCTTGCCGACGCGTGCGCGAGCGATGCGCGGCGGGTCGCCGGCCGCAACGCACCGCAGGTCGACAAGCAAGTCCTCGGTGGACTTGTACCGGTCTTCCGGCCGCTTGGCCATCATCAGTTCAACGACCTCTGCGACGCCGGCCGAGAGGTCGGGGTTAATGTGGTCGGGCGGTATGAGGCGGCCCTTGACGTGTTTCTGCATGATCAGTTGAGGCGTCTTGCCGGTAAAGGGGGGCTGGCCGGTCAGCATCTCGTAGAAGGTGGCGCCCAGGGAGTAGATGTCGGCCCGGAAATCGATGTCGGGGTTGCCGACGACCTGTTCCGGGGCGATGTAATAGGGCGTGCCGAAGGCCTTGCCGATCTCGTCCCAGGTGCCCTCGCCGATGTGGCGTGCCAGGCCCATGTCGGCCAGTTTCGCCACGCCGTCTTTGGTGAGCATAATGTTCCTGGGTTTGACGTCGCGGTGGATGAAGTGGCGTGAGTGGGCGTGGGCCAGGGCCTCGGTCACCTGGATGATTATGCGTACGGCCTCGCCCTCTTCAAGCGGCCCGTCCACTTCCTTCAAGAGGTCGGCGACGGTGCGTGGCGGGTCGACGAGTTCCATGATGAAGTAGATGTAGCCGTCGGTTTCGCCGGCGTCGTAGGCCTGGACGATGTTGTTGTGCGCGAGTTTCGCCGCCGCCCGGACCTCCATGATGAACCGTTCGCGCATGACCGGGTCGCGGGCCATCTCCGAGAGGAGCACCTTGACGGCCACCATCCGGTCGACCGACAGTTGCCTCGCCTTGTAGACGATGGCCTGGCTGCCGCGGCCGATGCGCTCGATGAGTTGGACGCCGGGGATCTTCAACCGCGGCGAGAGCGTCTCTTCCTTGAGCGCCGCCTGGACCCGCCGGGTCTGGTTCCTCGTCAGGACGCCTGCCTTGACGAGCGCCTCGGGCAGCGTCAGGGCGTCGCCGTCCATAACGGCCTTGTTCAGGAGGCGTCGTCCCTGTTTGAGTTCGTCCTCGGTGGCCAGACCATGCTCGACGATGTACTGTTCGAAGCGGGCTTCCGATGATGCGGACATGGGCGTGTCGCTACAGGCGTTCGCGGAAACGTGTGCCGCAGGACTATCGCTTGCCGCCCCGGGAGTGTCAATCAAAAACCGCCACGGACACGGGCAAGGCGTGCGCCACGGCTTTTTGACTTGACTTCACCCCGCCGCGCCGCGACTTTGGACTTTGAACCTTGAACCTTGAATCGCCGTTGGGAGGTTGTGCCATGGGAAACGTTGACGTCGGTCTGTGCATGGAGTTCGTCCGTCACGACGACAAGTCGTTCGAGTGGGGCGTCGAGAAGGCCGCCCAACTCGGCTACACGTACGTCGAGCCGATCGTCCACTGGGGCCGCGAACTGTTCAGCGAGGCCGGCTACTTTCACAGCGTCTCGATGCTCGACGACCCTTTGCGCATCAAGCGCGCCTGCGAGAAGCACGGCGTGAGGCCCTCGGCCCTGTCGGCCCACTGCCCGCTCTGTAAGCCCGAGATCAGCGCCGAGTACCTCAAGCAGGCCATCCGCTACGCCGCCGAGTGCGGGGCGCCGTGCGTCAACACCGACGAGGGCCCCAAACCCGCCTGGACCACCGTGGACGAAGACCACCTGCTGATGAAGTACACACTGACGTGTGCCGCGGCCGTGGCTGAGCCGCGCGGCATCCTCATCGGCCTGGAGCCCCACCAGCAGTATTCCAAGAGCCCCGACGGCCTGGACCGCATCTGGGGCCTGGTCGATAGCCCCGTCATCGGCATCAATTTCGACACGGGCAACAGTTACCTCAGCGGCCAGGATCCCGTGACGTGGCTCGAGCGGGTCCGCGACCGCCTCGTTCACGTTCACGCCAAGGACATCTCGGTCGAGCAGTCCGACATCGAGCGCGGTCAGGTGACCGGCACGCCCGTCGGCTGCGCGTGCGGCGAGGGCGTCGTGGATTGGAAGGCCGTCCTCGAGGTCTGCAAGGCCGCCCCGCGTGACCTGGTTCTGAGCGTGGAGTGCGGCACCGTAGACCAGGCCGCCGCCAGCATCGAGCACCTGAAGGCGCTGCTGTAGCCGCACGGGCGGTACAATACGGTCGGACCGGTGATGGTTCGGGCGCCAGCGCCATCGCCCCGAGCCTGTGTGCGAGGTTCCTGCGGCACACGGGGTCCGCGACGGGCCAAAGGCAAGGAACGCGAGATGAAAAAAGACAGGCGACAGTTTCTCGAGGACCTGATGGCCACCTGGTGCCCGTCCGGCTTCGAGGAAAACGCTCAGGAAGTGGTTCGCCGGCGGATCGCGGATCGGTGCGACGAACTACGCACCGACGTGCACGGCAACGTCCTGGCGGGCGTCAACGTGGAGGCGCCCCTGCGGGTGATGCTGGCCGGCCACGTCGATGAGGTCGGCCTGATGGTCTCCCATATCGACGAGGGGGGGTACCTCTTCTTCCAGGCGATCGGCGGCTACGACCCCAACATCCTGACCGGTCAGCGCGTCATCGTCCACGGGGCCAAGGGGCCGGTGCAGGGCGTCATCGGGCGCAGGGCCATCCATCTGATGACGCCGGAAGACCGCAAGGAGGCGCCCAAACTGGAAGACCTGTTCATCGACATCGGTGCCGCCGACGCCAAAGACGCCCGCAAACACGTTCGCGTTACGGACCCGGTGACCATCGACGTGGGCCTGAAGTGCCTGCTCCACAACTGCGTGGCATCGCGCGGGTTTGACGACCGCATCGGTTCCTTCGTGGTCGTCGAAACGCTGATCGAACTGACCAGGCGCCGGCCGAAGGTGGCGGTGTGGGCCGTCAGCACGGTCCAGGAAGAAGTTGGCCTGCGCGGGGCGCGCACGAGCGCCTTCGGCCTCGACCCGCACGTCGGCATCGCGGTCGACGTCGGATTCGCGTCCGACTACGCCGGCGCCGATAAGGACAAGCGCAAACTCGGCGACATAAAGATCGGCGCCGGGCCGATCCTCTGCCGCGGACCCAACATCAACGCCGCTGTCGGCCAGGGCCTGGAGAACACCGCCAAGGCCAAGAAGATCCCGCACCAGTTCCAGGCCGCGCCCAGCGCCACCGGCACCGACGCCAATGCCATCCAGGTCAACCGGGCAGGCGTCGCCACGGCGCTCGTCAGCGTACCCAACCGGTACATGCACACGCCGGTCGAGGTAATCAGCCTTGACGACGCCGACAACACCATCCGGCTGCTCACGGAGTATACCCTGACACTGAAGCCCGCAGACACGTTCATTCCGGGCCTCTCGAAACCGATGGCAAGACGAAGGTCCTGAGCCACCGCCCATCGCTAAGCGGTCTTACGTAAGTCTTGCGCTGTGGCGAGAACGGCACCCGCTCGCTTACGCTCGCGGCTGGTTACGCTCGCGGCTACTTACACTCGCGCCCGACCAGCCACGTGAGAAAACTAGCCGCGCACGTAAGTAAGCGGCGCAACCCCTTGGGCTACGAGCCCAATCAGGTCTCGCCACGGCATGCACACGCAAATGCGCGCAGGGAGGGGGCGCGGAACACGTCAGCCAAGATGACGCCGCCGCCGCGCCATCAAGCCGAGAATGCCGAGACCCAGCAACCCGACGGTCGCCGGCTCGGGAACCGTCCCAAACGTGGGCGGGAGGTCGATGACGAAATCCGTCTCCGCTGGCGGGGCCACGGAGCCGGACGACTCAACCCCGGCAAGCAACGATTCGCCCCGGAGCACCCACGCCCGGTCAATCAGGTCATAGTCGTTCGAGTTGATGGTGCCATCGCAGTTGAAGTCGCCGACGGCCCAGCGGAAACCACCGTCGGGCGCCCTGCCCTCATGCATCCACAGCAACCAGGTCGTGTCGATGCGGTCGTAGTCGTTCGAGTCCACCACCCCGTTAAGATCCGCATCGCCCGACCAGGTGTATCGGGCGAGGATCGACGTGGGGTCAACGTCCTCGCCCAGGAATGAGTCTCTGCCGCCGAAGTCCGCATCGGTGTTGTCCAGAACGCCCACGGCGGTGATACGGCGGCCGGAGGCGGCCGCAACGCTCGAGGCGATGCCGCCGCCGTCCCAGTAACCGGCGTCTCGATTGAAGCCGGAGCGGAGCCAGCCGGTGACCTCCGGCATCGGGCTGGGTCCCGTGTAGTCCAGGATCATCGCGCCGTCGGCCAGGTCCAGGCGCGAGTCCGTCTCGTCGATCGACAGCGCTTTGGTCACCAACACGCTGCCGGCGCCCGGCAGGACCTGTGCGGCGCCGTCGGCAACGTCCAGATGAGCCAGGTGCTGTGTGGCGCCGAACTGGACGGCGGCCCCTGCGTTCGTCACGTTGATCGCCAGGTTGTCCTGACCGTTCGGCCCGGCGTCGGAATCGAACCTGACCGAGCCGCCCTCCACGCTCATCGCCGTCCCGCTGCCGTAATACTGGGGTCCGCCGATCGTCATCGTGCGTGGGCCGGTCTTGGCAATCGCGCCGCCGGCGAGAACCAGCCCTCCGGCCAGCGCGAGGTCCGCCGAGGCGGTGTCCACCGTCGCGAGGCCGGTCACGCCGCTGAAGGTGGTCATGTCGCTCACGCCCAGGCGGTAGTCGTCCGCGCCGGTGACCGCGAGCGTCCCGTTGCCCTCCATGGTGAACTGGTCGAATGAGAGGGTCCGTCCGGCGCCGCTGCCCGCGGATTCGACGTGGACGGCCGTACTGGTCTTGGCGGAGACGGCGCTCGCGAACGTGGCGTCGGCGTTGCTTCGCAGGTCGAGCGAGCCGCCGTCGAGGATGATTTCGCCGCTGCCGAGGGCCCCCGGTTTCGTGGCGCGCACGGTGCCTTCCTCGACGGCCAGGCCGCCGAAGAAGGTGTTCGTGGCAGCCAGGACGACCGTCCCTTCGCCGCGTTTTGTGATGTGCCCCACGCCGGAGATGACGCCGGCGAGAGCAAGGTCTCCCATTGACCGCGTGTTCAGAATCAGCGGCGCCGTGAGCGTGATGGGAACGCTGACCGTGTGTGCCCCATGGAAGCGAGACTCGTTCTGCCGGTTGACCTCGATGCCGGCCGGATTACCGGTGACGTTGAATGTCAGGCGGCCGGCCCCCTCGACCGTGTAACTGTCGCCGGAGTCGATGCGGAGCGTGCCGAGGGTAACCGCGGCATTGAGCGTGACGGTCCGATCGGCGGCGATGACATCGCCCAGAACGGCCCACGTACTCGCGGCATCCGGCACGCCCGAGGACCAGTTTGCCGGGTCGGTCCAGTTTCCGGAGGCGTCCGCGTTCCAGACCGACGGATTCACGACGCCGTTGATCCACCCGGCATAGGGGCGAACAAGGACCGCATCCAGGCAATCGGGGTCGGGCACCCCCGTCGTATCGCTCTTGAACCACGACTGGTTGACAGCCGCGTGCTCCACGGCGCGCGTCAGCCCCGCCACGCGCCAGTCGCCGCTGCCGCTGAGATCGATGAACCACCCGCCGCCGGAATCCCACGCGGCCGGCGCGGCCTCGTGGGCGCGGTAGTCCCCGCCTCCGGGACCGTCGAAGTCGGCCGTGATGACGTCCGTCGCGTAATACCCGTCGTCAATGTGGGCGAACCCTTCGACCCGGTTGGCGCCCCATCGGAGCGTATCGTTGGCGGCCCCCGACCAGTTGTAGCCGTACGTGACGTCAAGGGGGGTCTCTAACTCGCTCCCGCGTCCCTTGCCGTAACCGCCGATCACCACGGTCTTGTATTTTTCCGACGGGCCCGTGTAAGGGGCAATGTAGTAGGTGAGGTCGGCGTCCTGGCCCTCGGGGGTGGCGATGCGCACCACGCGCAGGTCGGCTTCATTGTGGTCGAAGATCTCGGCGGTCCGGTACTCGACACCGCCGATCCAGACGGGCCTGTTCGACAGCCAGTTCTGATGGCGTGTGGTGATGACGTGGTTCGGCCCGACCGCGACGCAGGAACCGTTGTCCACCCAGCGTCCGACGGCGGCGTCGAGGGGCCTGAGGGGCGGCGGATTCTCATCGCCGGGGTGCAGGACGAGGCCGAACGCGGATCCCGACGAAAAGAGGCAGAAAACCGCTCCCAATAGCCACAGCGCACCCAGTTGGAATGTGGACACTCGCGTGGGCTCCTCAAGCACCCCAAACTGCCCCATAGGCGAACGGCACGGGCACAAAGCGCCCTCCGCCGCCAGTGCATACTCTCCCGATAGATATAATATACGCAAATCGGCGGAAGTCAAACCGGAACAGCGTATATTGGGCTGCGAACGGGGGCAGGCGCCGTCTCAAGCCGGACGACGGCCTCGCTGGAAGGTCTCATAGCGTTGTAGTACCAGGGCCCCCATGAGGCCCAGAACGACGAGCGCCACCGTCGCCGGCTCGGGCGAGAGGGCATACGCCCCTTCCGCCACAGCGCCGATATCGATACGCCCGTGGCCGAATACCTCGTCCCGACCGGGGTCGCCGAGGTCCACGGCCGTGCTGGTGAGCAGATCGAGCACCTGCTCGGCCGTCAGATCGGGGTAGATGGACCATGCCAGTGCCGCCGCTCCCGACGCCAGAGCAGACGAGTAACTGGTTCCGTAGTGGATGCCGTAGCCGGTCGGCAGGTTCGGATCGGCCGGATCGGCCACCAGGATATCGACGGCGGGGGCGGAAAGGTCCACAAACGGACCCCACGTGCTGCCGGACGTTCCGCTGACCCACCGCTCGTCGAGGGCGTCCGTGCCGGAGACGAAAATGAGGTTCTCGTAGCCGGTCATGGGGTTTCGCAGATTCCAGTTGCCTGCGGAGACAAACGTCAGGGCCCCCAGCAACCGGGCATATTCGGCCGCCGTGTCCAGAACACCGTATTTCAGTGTGCCGTGGGAGACGTTGATGACTTTGGCGCCGGCGTCGGCGGCCATGCGGATGCCTTGGGCAATGTCGGTGGAGACGTTCTGGCCGGCGAGGTCGGTCACGGTAATCGGCAGAAGGCTGAAGTTGCCGACTCCGGCCCCGCCCGCCGCGTTGTCGACGCCCATCCCCACGACGCTTGCCACCCAGGTCCCGTGATGCTTATAGGTGCCATCGAGCGGCGGATCCCCGGTGGCGGAAAGCGGCGGCAGGAGGCGTCCGGCAAGGTCGGGCGTGGCGGTCATCACGCCGGTGTCGAGAATCGCCACGATCACCTCCGACGAGCCGAGGCCGTAGTCCCAGGCCGCAGGAAGGTTCAGAGTGGGGCCGTACCACTGGTACGGCGCGTAGAACGGATCGTTCGGCACGAAGGGTGCGGCCTGGACCGCCACCACTGCCGTGAGGATGACCACCATGACAACCATCGGCCGGACGTGCATCCGCGTCCTCCCGGCCCCGCAGGCAGAGCCACGTGGGGCCGTAACGCCCAATAGAGAAGGCCGCCCCGGTACCGTAGGGGCGGCCTTGTTCACTTTACGAAGGGGTACGCCTTACTTGCGGCGACGGATAAGCGTCACCAGCCCGACGGCCAGCAGAGCAACCGTGGCGGGCTCGGGGACGAGCGTCAGACCAAACGTGGTCGTAGACGTGTTGACGGGGTCGCTGGCCGACCAGCCGACGGTCATGGTGGCCGTATAGGCGCCGTCTGCGATGTCCATGCCACTGAGAAGTGCGTACGAGATGGTGGGGTTGCTCTCGCCGATGCCCTCAATCTCGGGGTTGCCGTCGCCGTCAAAGTCCCAGGCCCACCAGTTGATGCTGCCGGTCGAGGCCGACCCGTCGAGAACCACGTCACCGCCGCCCGGGCCCAGTTCGACAGGCCCGCCGCCAGGGCCGTGCGCGGTGGAAGCAATGCCCAGGACAACCTTGTCCCCGGACTCTAGATCGCCGGCGCACGGGTCGAGCGGATCCGGATGTACGAAGTTGACCTTTGACACGCCGTCTTCCATCCAGATGGCAGTGCCGAATTGCCGAGGCGCCGCCCAGATCTCCGTGGCGCCGGACTGGCCCGCGGGATTGTGGTCGGGTCCCCAGTCTGCGGGATCCGGCATAAAATACAACAGCGCCACTTTCCACTCGTTCGTCGCGTGATCTATCTTCCATTCCTCGACCTCCTCCGGAGAGGGGTGGTCGAACGGCGGTATCGGGTACAATGGGGAGACTTCGGGAATGGGAAAGTCATCGTAATAATACACATCGCCGGTAGAGTGTTTGGCCTGGAACCACGGCGGCGCAGCGTCACCAACGAAATCGCTGCCGACGTCCATGTCCCCATCGCCGTCCAGGTCCGCCGCCAGTCCTGCGTCGGCGCCCTGGCCCTTTCCCCACTCCGCCTCCGGACCCGTCGGGGCAAGCGCGGGGATCAGGTTTCCCTGGATCACGCCGCCGTCGGTGCTATAGAAAGCGGAGTAGAACTTCCACAGGCCGTCGTCTCCCAGGTCCCCATTACCGTCCGTGACGGTGGCCCAGATTTCCATTGCAACAGGACCGCTTCCCGGCGCGATTGGGACAAAACCGCCTGGGGATCCCGCAGCGCGGACATGAATCGTCAATGCACCGACAGCGTTAGATGCCAGGATCGCGGCAAGCGCGCAGCCCAACATCACCCTCCATAGGCTCCGGAAAGCCCTCATGACATACCCCTTTCTCTTGGCCAGGCAGAACTCTCAGACAGAATGATGCGATTTACAGCAACCTTATCCCCGCAACACCTCCGAAATCACTGGTACTATACCACAATTTTCCCAAATGTCAAGTGAAGCGGAAAGTTTTTCCCGTCTGGGAAGACCCCTTTTCGACCGAAAAGCCGCATTCCTACCCTTCCCGCCCACCGGCAACAGCCTTCAAGGCCCCGCCAACCGCCCATTCCTTTCCCATAAGGGGCTTCCCTCCACAGGTATTATAGGGGGATACCCATTCCCTCGGCAAGGCCCCCGGCGCCGGCGTTCCGGAATCCGGCCGGCGGCGGCCCGGGACGCCATTTCCGTCCACAAACGTGCCTGATAACGCTATAATGTATTGTGGTGAGGCAGCAACAGCGCAGCCGGGCCCATCCGTGGATAACGGACGGACCCGAATGGGAGTTCCGGCTTGAGCCATCTGCGTACATTGACGAGGGCCGTACCCATCGCCGGTTGGGCGGCGGCAACGGATTTCGCAAGCCGGGGGCCGGGCGCCCGCCGCTTGGCACCTGTCATCCGGACGGTGCGGGCGACTGCGCCCCGTTGCCGCGCCGTCCGCACCGGGTAAGGAGTGTCCACCATGCGAGCCGGGTTACGACATCTGAGGCGGGAACTGCTCTCCCACCTGCCGTTCTCCATTTTTTCGACCGTCGGCGGGATGGTCGTTGTGGCGGTGCTGACGTTCCTGGGAGAACCGCTCTATAAGGAGAACCTGCCCGGCGCCTTTCGCGACCTGTTCCACATCTTCCACCCCGCGCACATGCTGTTCTCGGCCACCGCGACCACGGCCATGTTCTGGCAATACGAGAGGCGGTGGCTGAAAGCGGCTGTGGTGGGCTTTCTGGGTGCGACCGTTGTCTGCGGCGCCAGCGACATCCTGTTTCCATACCTGAGCGGCCTGATCCTGGGCGCCGAGATGCAGCCGCACATCTGCATCATCGAGCATCCCTGGCTGGTACTTCCGTTCGCGCTGGTCGGCATCGCGATCGGTTTTCTGTCGAGCGAGCACATCATGCGGGCGACCGTCTTCTCGCACACCGCCCACGTGCTCGTCTCGAGCGCCGCGTCGCTGCTGTACCTGGTCAGTTTCGGCCTGGAGCACTGGATCGACAGAGCGGGGTGGGTATTGATCTTCATGGTGCTGGCGGTGGTGATTCCCTGCTGTTTCAGCGACATCGTCTTTCCGCTGCTGGCGGTCACGCGGAAAGACGAAACGCCGCCCGGCGGGCATGGGCAAAAACACACAGACCCACGACGAGGCTGAACAGGACCAGCCCGCCCGCCACGTACAGCGACATGGCCGAGCCTTGCTCGCACGTCTTGGAGACCAGGTGCCCGCGGTCGGCAACGATCTTCTCATACGAATTGTGGCCGCAATCAAAGTACGTGACCGACAGAAACCCAAACAGGACGGCCAGGACCAGCCACGCGGGCAGCGCGCGGCGAACGATGCGCGCCAGAGGCGTCGCGCAGACGGCCAGCGCTTCTCGAAGCGGCTTTCTCAGAACGATCGCGACCGCGACGGCCGCCGCCACGCCCGCGACGGCGGCGGCGAAGTAAGACACCATCAGATAGTGCTCGTTGGTCATGAGGCCGTTCCGCTGATTGCCTGCGGCATGTTCACTGCCTCGCGCGTCTCGCGTGGCGGGTCAGAGTTTGGTCTGCGGCAGGTCCTCGGGATCGCGGATGCGACCCACGGCCGCATACACGATCGTCAAGACGACCACGTAGGCGAGCAGGAAGATGCCCACCGACAGGCACACGTTTTCCAGGTCGTCGGCCACGTCCCAGACGGTCTCCATGAAGGCAGGCGTCTCGCGGGCGGCCTCGACCGCCGCCTCAGCGCCTTCCTCGGCCGCTTTGTCGGACGACGCTGTCGGCAGATCCATCGACTCCAGGATCGGCATCCACGCCGCCAGGAGCATGACGATGAAGAACGTCCGTCCATAGAATGACCGTGTGGCCCTGAGGGCCGAGTTGACGCCGAGCATCCGGCGCATCGGCGGATAGACCAGCACAAAGACCACCAGCGCCGCCACAAGTGCCATCCCCAGACCCACCAGGAACACCATCAGTGCTGCGGACATAGCCATCCTCCTCAAGAAGTGCCGCCGGATGCTACCGCGTCCGCGGGCGGCCACGCCAGAGAAAAGCCGGCGCGGCTGCACGAGGCAAACGCCACGTCGCGCACCGGGTCTCGGCCCGCGCATCCCCGGCCCGCGGCAGGGGGGCGCCGTCGGCAGGAGGCCGACCCGCGGCGAGAAGATCTCGACGTCGCGCTTGCCGATAGTGAAACAAAGACTGGCACCCGCGCGCACTAAATGGTATCCTACGGCTCAACCACTTCGACAGTACAGACATCTGCCCCTAGCCCGTGTCGGACCACGTCTTCAAGGGCGATGCCATGGCAGGCGCCGGACCAGCGCAGCGAAAACGCGGTTTCCGCTTTCCCGTGCTCGCGGCGGCGGCACTCGCGCTGTTCTTCCTCCAGGTGTGGACGCAGGTTGGGCCTCGCCTGATTCATCACCGTCAGCACCCGGTCTATCTGCTCGGCTGGGAGTTCTTCGCAGAACACCTCGACCGGCCAGGGAGACCGGCGGAGTACGCTTCGGCCTTCCTGACGCAACTGCACTGGCTGGGCTGGCCGGGCGCGGCCGTGTTGGCGGCGGTTGCGGGTTTGACGGTTCTGCTCGCCCGTGCGCTGCTGGCGCGAATGGGCCGGCGGGCCGACGTGCTGCCGATCGTGCCGCTCGTTTTCCTCACCGTCCTTACGAACCAGTACGAGCACCCGATGACGGCGAGCATCGGGCTCCTGGCGGCCCTGGCGGCAACCAACCTCTATGTGTGGACCGCCCCCCGACGCCTGTGGCTGAGGGTGCCGCTGTTTCTGGGCCTGGCGATGGTTCTATACTACGCGGCGGCGGGGCCGATGCTGCTGTACGCGGTGCTGGCGGCCATCCACGAACTCCTGGCGGTGGACCGAGCGTACCCGACGACGGGCCGGCGCCTGGTGGGGCCGGCGTACCTGGTCCTCGGCGCAGCGATCCCGTGGGCTGCGACGACGTGGCTGTTCATCGTTACCCCAATCGAGGCGTTCACGCGGCACCTGCCGTTCATGCTCGCCCGGGACATCGTATCGCTGGCTGCCGGAATCTGCCTGTACGCCTTCTTCCCGTTGGCGGCGGTCTGGGCCGCTTGGCCGCGCCGGGCGGCCGACGCGGAACCGGTGAGGCCGAAACGGCTCGTGGGCCGGGCCCTCGCCTGCTGCCGACGGACCCCTCTGGGTTGGGCGATGGCGTCGGCGGCACTGCTGGCGGTCTGGGCGGTGCTGGCCCTGGGGACGCTCAACGGCCGGGAGCGGTCGCTTCTGTATCTGGACTACTTCGTTGGCCACGGCCGGTGGGAGGAGGTGCTCGCCGAGGCCCACCGCCTTCCGACCTCCAACGGCAATACGCAACAAGGCATTATGCTGGCGCTGTTCCACACGGGCCGACTGCTCGAGGATATGTTCTCGTACCCGCACGGCACGGACCGGGAGGTGCCCCCCACGCTTCGGGAGTTCTACGGCACGGTGCTGTATGACAGAGTCAGCGCCAGGCTCCTGGAATTCGGTTGCGTAAACGAGGCGGAGCACATCGCCCACGAGGCGCTCGAGATTATGGGCGAGCAGCCGGCTATCCTCAAGCGGCTGGTCGTCGCGAACGTGCTGAAGGGTGAGCCGGAGGCGGCCAGGCGGTTCCTGGGCGTCCTCGACAAGACGCTCTGGCACCGCCGGTGGGCCGGCCGCTGCCGCAGGAAACTCGACGCCGACCCGACTCTTTCGGCGGATGCCCGGATCCGGCGCCTTCGCCGCCTCATGCCCACGACGGACCTCGTGTCGCCGTGCGAGTGGGAAGAGAGGCTCCTGCATCTGCTCCGGACGAATCCGAATAACGCCATAGCGTTCGAATATCTGATGCTCCACTTTATGCTGAGGCGACGGTCGGACCGGGTTGTCGATAACCTCGGCAGCATCCGGCACTTCAACTATTCGCGGCTGCCGAGGCACCTGGAGGAGGCCGTCCTCCACCATGCCTGGATGAAGCACGTCCGGCGCATGAAACTCTTTGGGCATAGCATTCGGCCGGAAACCGCCGAGCGGCACCAGAAGTTCCTCGACCGGCTTCGGCCACACAAAGGCGATCCCGAGGGCGCCTGGTATGCCCTGAAAGACGATTTCGGCGACACCTACTGGTTCTTCTACTCGTTCGGACGCACGCCGTTCGGGCGGACGGGCCCGCCTATCGACCGCAAGGGGCGAAGCGAATGACCAAACCGACGCTTCGTATCGCCGCCGTGGCGACGATCGTTCTGGCGGCAGTGATACTTTACCAGGTTCTCTCGCGGCCGCCCGTCTTGCTCGAGGACGCCGTGTCGATTGGCTGCCTGCCGCGCATCCGGCCCGATTACGGCGGCGTCACGCTGCCGCCCAACATCGCGCCGCTGAACTTCGTTGTTGAGGAACCGGGCGTGCGGTACGGCGTGCGCATCCGGTCGCAACACGGAGAGGTGATCCGCGTCCAAAGCAAGTCCCCCTCGATCGTCATCCCCCCGGGCGCGTGGCGCCGGCTGCTGGAAGCGAACCGCGGCGGCGAACTCGCGATCGACGTCGGCATCCAAACGCCGAAGGGCATCTGGCACCGGTTCCTCCCGCTGACGGCCCGGATCGCCCCCGAACCCATTGACCGTTACCTCGTGTACCGCCTCATCAGATCGATCTACAACAATTACAAGCGCGTCGACATTTGCCAGCGCGACCTGGAAGGCTACGACGAAACGTACGTCCTGAGGAACACGGCGTTCGGGCGCGGCTGCGTCAACTGCCACACGTTCTGCCCGGGCGACCCGTCGCGGATGATCCTCCACATTCGCAGCCCGTTCGGAGCGTCGATGATCATGGCGCGCGACGGCCGAGTCGCGAAAATCGACACCCGGACGGGCCTGAGCGGGTCGCCGGCGGCGTACGCATCGTGGCATCCGAGCGGGAGGCTGCTGGCGTTCTCGATGAACGAACTCTCCCAGATGTTTCATGCCGTCGGCGAGAACCGCGACGTCTTCGACGCCCACTCCGACCTGGGCCTGTACCTGGTGGACGCAAACACGGTCACGACGACCGACGCCATCTCCCTGCCCGACCGCAACGAGACGTGGCCGGCGTGGGCGGCGGACGGACGCTCCTTGTACTTCAGCGCCGCGCCGAAGATGCCGAAGGAGAAGTTCCGCGAGGTCCGCTACGACCTGATGCGTATCGCCTACGACGCCCACGCCGACTCGTGGGGCAAACTGGAGACCATCGTGGCCGCCAAGGATACCAGCCGCAGCGCCCTGGAGGCGCGCCCCAGCCCCGACGGCAGGTGGCTCCTGTTCTCGATGTGCGAGTACGGCAACTTCCCCATCTACCAGCCCTCGTGCGACCTGTACCTGATGGACCTGGCGACCGGCAAGCACCACCGCCTGGCGTGCAACAGCCCACGCTGCGACTCGTACCATTCGTGGTCCTCGAACAGCCGGTGGATCGTCTTTTCGAGCAAACGCCGCGACGGCGTGTTCGCGCGGCCGCATTTCAGTTACATCGAAGCCGGCGGCCGGGCGAGCAAGCCGTTCGTTCTGCCGCAGAAAGACCCGGCGTTTTACGATTCCCTCATCAGAACCTACAATGCGCCGGAACTGTCGCCGGCGCCCGTTCCGGTGTCGCGGCGGCAGTTGGGTCGTGTTATCCGCACGCCCGGTCCCGAGGAGGACCTCAAGGCCACGCTCGACCCTCGCATCCCTCCACGGGTGAGTGCGACCGCAGAGTCGCCGTGGAAGGCGGCCGAGCCGTACGAGGGCGCCGGCCGCCCCTGAGCGCAGCGCCCCGGCGGCTGAGGCGCCATGACGGGTCCCTCCTGCATCGTGTTTCCACTTGCCGAGGCGTGCATCCGCTGCTAGCATACGACTGAAGAACGTTAAGGTAGCCTCCCCGGACGGACGCCCGGTTTGCAGCGACAGGGCCGGCACAAGTGTGGGGCTGTGCAAGGAGTGGACCGATGAAGTGGCAGGGCCATATCGTTCTGGATGCCCGGGTGGTCACCGGGAAACCGGTCATCAAGGGCACTCGGCTGACCGTGGATTTCATTCTCGGCCTTCTGGCGGAAGGGTGGAGCGAAGACGGCATCCTCAGCAACTACCCCGGACTCACACGCGAGGACATTCTAGCATGCCTTGCCTATGCCCAAGAGCGGTTGGGCGCCGAGCGCGTCTATCCCCTGAACGCCTAGCCGAGCACGTCTCATGCGAATCCTTCGTACGCCAGCCCGCGCACAGGGGACCACCCTTGCCCGACCCACCAGGGAGGTTTAGAATGCTTCGCATGATTCACACGCGACGGAGGCTGCTGCCGGCGGCCGCGATCCTCCTGGCCACAACAACGACGGTGCACGGACTAGAGAAGGCGCCCGGGCGGGAACTGGTCATTCGCCCGAACCCGAAAGCCAAGTGGGACGCCGGCATGCGCGACGTCGAGAAGGTTCTCCGGTCGGCGGCGAGCGAGTTGTGGAAACACTTTCCCGAGCGGCGTCTGACGCCGATTCTCGTCGAACCGAAAGGCGGGCCCATCGTCCTGTACCGGCGCGGACCCAAGGGCGAGTACCGCGTCCGCCTCAATACGGGCAGCACCTACTGGTCCCAGTACGCCTTCCAGTTCGCTCACGAGTTCTGCCACATCCTGTGCGGGTACACCGAGGACGAACAGTCGAACAAGTGGTTCGAGGAATCGCTGTGCGAGACGGCGTCGCTGTTCGCCCTGCACCGGATGGCCGAGACCTGGAAGACCGACCCGCCCTATCCCCATTGGAAGGATTACGCGCCGCATCTGAGAGCCTACGCGGACGATCGCCTCAAGGATGTCAAGTTGCCGGCCGGCCGGACGCCGGCCGAATGGTACCAGGTGAATAAGGCGGCCCTCCGCAAGAACTCCTGTGACCGCAACAAGAACCGCGTCGTTGCCGGCGTCCTCCTGCCGATGCTTGAAGGGCGTCCCGAACACTGGGAAGCCGTCACGTGGCTGAACGCCGCCGCCTCGAAGCAGCCGCGCTCCTTTCAGCAATATCTGACCGACTGGCACAACCAGTGCCCCGCCAAACACAAGCCGTTCGTCCGGCGAATCGCCGCGAAGTTCGGCATTCCGCTGCCGGCGGAATGAGAACCGTGCATTGTGCGGTCCCTTGCCGCGCGGCCGCAGCATTGATAGCATTGGCTGTATGAATACCGTCAAAGCCGTGCGTGCGTTCTTGCCCCTCCTGATGGTGCTGCTCTGCGCTGTCTGCGGCTCTGCCGCGCCGCCGTCCGTGCCGCCGGCGGCGAAACCTGCCGAAACGCCGCTCGTCTGGGGTCCCCCATCGGCCGGCGTGCAGTCGGCGCTGGCCGTTGAGGGCGACGTGCGAGTCGGCGGCTCGTTCCGCATTCGCCTGTCGCTGCGAAGCGCTGCCGGTCAGACGATTGGGCTGCCGCCCGCCGGGGATGCTTTCGGATGGGTCGTCATCGGCCAGAGCCTCGGCGACAGCAAGAGGGTCTATTACAGCGAGAAGGTTCGGATGGCCGGCACCGCGTGGCCCGGCGAACTGGGCGGCGGGGGCGTTGTCCGCTTGGGGCCGTTCGACCTGTCGGCCGCCACCGTTTTCCCGTCGAAGGCGGCGCGGAGCCTGCTGACGGCCTACCTCTCGGGCAAGGACGATGCCGACCGGCCCAAGGCCGCCGGCAAGTTGAACGAGGTGCTCGTCGCGGGCCGGGCGACGGTCAAGTTCATCCTCTGCCTGCCCCACGAGGGCGAGAAACCCATGCTTGTGGCCTCCACCGTGGTCCCTGTCACCATCGGCCCGCCCGACATGGCTTCTTTGAAACCCGATGCCCGCGAGAAGTTCCTTTCGGACCTCATGAAGCAGTTCAACCGCAACCCCTGGGCCGGGCAGCAGGCCCACGACACCTGCGTCCAACTCGGCAAGGAGACCCTGCCGCACGTCCTGAAGGCGGTGTTTGAAACGGGGCGGCCGTCGCACGCGCGGCTGTGGCTGACGACCACGCTGGCCGACATCCGCGACCCGCGGTCCGCCCGCGCGCTCATTAAACTGCTCGATGATCCCGCCGGCGGCATCCGCAATGTCGTGGCCTATCACGGCGTCAAGCAGAGGAGCGACCGGCTGGACAAGGCGCTTCTTGAGAAGGTGAAAGCGTCGGATGCAACGTCGCGTCTGGCGGCGTGGACGCTGCTCGGGTTCATGGTCCATCGCAGCAGCGTGCCGGAGGAGGTTCTCAAGGCGGGCCTGGAGAGCGACGACCCCCGTGCGCGCGGAACCGCTGCGGAAGTGCTCGCCGCTCACGCGAGCGAGACCAACATCAGACGCCTGGTCGCCCTGCTGGCCGATGCCAGCGAACGTGTCCGCGGCGTGGCAGCCAAGATGCTCGGCAAATCGAAGAACCGCTCACCCGGGGTCCTCGGCGCACTCGTCAAGGCGCTCGACCTGCCCGGCGAAACGGCACGCCAGCGCGTCTGCGGCGCCCTTTCGGAACTGACCGGGAAGAACCTGGCGTACGATCCCGCCGCCGCCGAAGCCGGCCGCGCGGCAACCATCGCGGCCTGGAAGGCGTGGTGGGCAGAGAAAAAACCGCGCAGGTGACGCATCTCCGTGACGGGGTGGCCCCCGTTCGCGGATCGCCTCCCGTTGGCCTCGAGGCTCGCCTGTTCTCGCGCCGGTGCCGGGCCGGCCTACTTCGGCGTCAGCATCGACATCGCCGATGCCAACTGTTTCAGGCTGGCCTTGTCGGTCGTGTACACCACGGTCTTGCCTTGGCGAACGCCGTTGACGAGCCGGCTCATTCGGAGCAGGCCGAGGTGGTGGCTGACCAGGGGCTGCCTCACCCCCAGTGCCTTGCAGAGCGCCGTCACATTCTGTGGCTGCCGCGCGAGGATCGAAAGAATGCCCAGCCGCGTTGCATCCGAGAGCAGGCTAAACCCTCGCGCCCATTCGCGCAAATCGTCCTTCGTAACACGGTCTCTTTTCTTTGCCATCTTTTCCTCTCCGATTGAACCCTACACTAGATTGAGGCACACACGCTCCTGTTGCAAGAGAAAAAAACAGGTTGTTCTATGTGGTCCGACATAAGTTTCTTGAAGTCGGCGCGCAGCGGGTCGGAGCCTGCCCTGAGCCTGTCGAAGGGTACCCACCGCGAATATGTGCCGTTATGCGCGGCGGGTCGGGAGACCCGCCGCGCGAGAGGGCTTGTGCAGTCCCTCAGAGCGGTTTCTTGCGCGGTGGGCAAGAATGCCCACCGCGCGAAATGCGGTGGGTCCGGAGACCCGCCGCGCGAGAAGTGGCGCTGTCGTGTTAGTCCTCTTCATCCTTTGGCAGGTGGCGGTACCAGGTGAAGGCCAGGGCGGCTACGGCGAGAAGCGCCACGCCCAGGCAGATACCCGCATGGCCGTGCCAGTGGCCGACGAGGTACATCGGGAACAGGTAGAAGCCTGTGATGCCGGCCATGCCCAGGACAACGTTGACGACCGCCCGCCAGGGCCTCTCCGAGGGCGCGGCGAGTTGTTCTCGTGACAGGCCGGAGCGCCGGCGGATCGGGCCCCAAGCCCCGAACGGCCGAACCGTGCGGTAGAACGACAGCAGCGTCGAATCGTCCACGGGGGCCGTCGCGAGGGTCGCGACGATGCTGGCCAGCAGCGATCCGGCGGAGATCAGCGGAAACGTGACGTAGAGCGGCCAAGCGCGGGCGAACAGCGGCACGGTCGCCAGCGCGATGCCGCCCAGCGTGCCTGCGGCATACCCCCAGCCATTGACGCGCCACCAGTACCACCGCAGAACGTTCGGGATCACCACGCCCGCGCCCAGCGCCATCATCAGCCAGTCCCATATCTGCTTGATCGAATCGGCCTGGAAGCCAATGGCAACCCCTACCAGGACGATGGCCACCGTGGCGACGTAACTGGCCCGCACCAGGTGGCGCTGGCCTGCCCCGGGTCGGCAGAACGGTTGCCAGAAGTCACGCACGATGTACGAAGCGCCGCTGTTGACCGTCGAACTAAACGTGGACATGAAGGCCGCCAGCAGTCCCGCCACGACCAGCCCGCGCACGCCGTCCGGCAGGAACTTCTGGAGGACCACCGGCATGACCTTCTCGGGGTCGGAGACGTTCGCGACGGCCGTCAGCGCCAGCAGCACCAGGCCCATGCACATGCCCCATCGCACGACGAGGAACAGGCTCCACGAGGCGCCGATCTTTGCGGCGTCGCGCGGGCTTCGGGCCGCAAGGAAACGCTGGAAGTCGTACATCTGCGCGGGCCCGCCGGCGTTCAGCAGCAGGCCCTTGAGCACCCATACGATGACCAGCGCGCCGAAGAGTTCGTACCCCGCGTGCGTTGGGTGGCCGGCCATCTCCGGCATGCGCCAGCGGGGCAGCACCGACTCCCAGCCGTCGGGCAGCGCGACGGCCAGCGCCTCGGGCGTGAGTTGCATGTACGCAACGGCGGCGATCAGCACGCTCGCGATCGTGAGCACCACGGTCTGGATCACGTCGGTCACGACCACGCTGTAGAGGCCGCCGAGAAGGACGTAGAACGTTGTCGCGGAGATGACGAGCAGCGCGCAGGTCGTCGGGGACAGGTCCACGTAGACGGAGGCGAACTTCCCGATGCCCTGGAAGGCGTAGCCGATGAACGTTGCCTGCGTGATGATCGCCATTAGCGCGTAGGCGGTACGTGCGACGCGCCCGCCGGCGTCGTCGCCGAAACGCGTCCGCATCCACTCGGCGCCGGTCATAACCTTCGATCGCTGGACCCACTTGCCCATGTAGGCCAGGAAGAAGGCGCCCATCATCCAGCCCCACATCCAGTGGTTCCACATCGACCGCATACCCGCGACGAACAGCAGCGAGACGATCCACATCGTGCCCGTGATGTCGAAGTTCGACACCGAGCCGGACATCGCCAGCGCCAGCCAGTGCAGGCGCTTGCCGCCGAGAAAGTACGCCTCCAGATTCCGCGACGCCCGCTTCTGGTACCAGAATCCCAGGCCGATGACGACGGCGAAGTAGAGCGCGATGATCGCGTAGTCGATGGTGACCAAGGCGGCGTCCCCTGTCGGCAGATTCGCTCAGCGAGGGATCGACGGCGGGGCGGCCTCCGGTGCGCTGCCCCATTTTCTGTTGGGCTCGGGCCCCATCTCCAGGACCAGGCTGCCGCCGTCGACCAGATCGCGGTGGTAGAACCAGGGCCTGTCGAGGGCCTTGCCGTCGAGCGTGGCGGACTGGATATACACGTTCTCCTTCGAGTTGCCCCTTGCCTCGATGACGAACTGCCCGCCCTTGTAGTACTTCGGGTCGAGGTGGATGGTCACGCGGTCGAAGATGGGGCTGCCGATCTCGTAGATGGGTTTCACCGCGCAGCCCCCGTCCATCTGGAAGAGCCCGATGGCGGTCATTACATACCAGGCGCCCATCTGGCCCTGGTCCTCGTCGCCGGGCCAGCCGTCGATCGGCCCCGTGCCGTAGTAGAGGGCCAGGATCTCCCGTGACCACTTTTGCGTCAGCCAGGGCATGCGAGAGTAGTTGAACAGCCAGCACGACTGCATGTTGGGCTGGTTGCCGTGGTTGACGGGGAACGCCGACATGCGGTCGCCCGTCGCGTTGAACCGGTTCTTGCGGGAGTCGGCCAGCCCCTTGTTGAGCCGCTCATTGAAGCGGTCTCTGCCGAGCAGTTTGATGAGGCCGGCCACGTCGTGCGGCACGAACCACGTGAACTGCCACGGGTTGCCCTCGACGAACCCGCGTCCGGAGAAGGGGGAGAAGTTCTCCACCCACCGGCCGTCGGCGTGCTTCTGCCGCATGAATCCCACCGACGGGTCGAAGACGTTCTTATAGTTCTGCGAGCGTTTGAGGAAATGCCCGTAGTCGTCCTTCTTGCCGAGCGCCTTGGCCATCTGCGCGACGCACCAGTCGTCGTAGGCGTATTCGAGGGTGTTGGAGACGGGCCCCGCCTCGACGGGCACGTAGCCGAGTTTCATGTACGGGTTGAGTTGCCGGTTGCCCGCGTGCCCGCCGCCGGGATGGGCCCGGCCTTGCGTGGTCTGGATGTGCTTCATCGCCTCGTAGGCCTGCTTCACGTCGTAGCCGCGGATGCCCGCCTGGTAGGCGGCGACGATCAGCGCGATCTCGTGCGAGGCGACCATGATGCTCGAGTACTCGATGCCGGTCGGGCCCTTCGCCAGCCAGCCGCCCTTGTCGTAGATCTCCAGCAGCGACCGCACCCACTTGTTCGCGATATCCGGGTGGGCCAGCACCCACAGTTGGTTGAGGTTCCAGAACGTGTTCCAGAAGGCGTCGCAGCCGTAGACGGGCGAGTCGGGGTCCACCAGTTGCTGGACCTTCTCGTACATATCAACGTATTTGCCGTTCGTGTCGCTCCAGGTCGTCCGCGCGCAGTACGAGCGGTACATGTTGGTGTAGAACTTCAGTTTCTGCTCTTCCGTGCCGCCCTCCACCTCGATCCCGCTCAGCAGGTCGTTCCATGTTTTCCGCGCGTGCTTGCGGCAGGCGTCGAAGTCCCAGCCGAACTTCGACATCTCCGTGTCGAGGTTCAGCCGGGCCTGGTCGATGCTGACCAGCGAGATGCCCGTCTTGAGTTGGATCACCTCGCCCTTGTCGGTGGAGTAGTTGAGGAAGCACCCCACGTCTCCTTTGCCGGCGACCTCCTTGACGTTCCGCTGGATCTTCTCGCCCGTCCATCCGCCCATCGAGTCGAAGGGCTTGCTCGCCCTGGCCACGAAGTGAACCGTGTAATGGTTCCAGCCGGTGCTGCGTTGCTTGGCGTAGCCCTCGATCTCGGTG
>CAYVAM010000002.1:0-62231 GCA_964449275.1 uncultured Anaerolineales bacterium | reverse complement strand
GCCCCGGTTTGACCGCCAAGTGGCCCTGACTCCCGATTTTCCCGGCCGACCGGCACGGGCCCATATGGGTCCGTATGGACGAGACGGGAAAAAGTAGTTGACGGCCGGGTGTGCGGGCGGTATGTTTAGAAGCGTTCCCGCATGAAGCGGGATTTTTTGGCGACGGGCTCTGCCATGGCAGACGTGTCTCTGGAAAACGTGACCAAAGTGTTCCCGGGCGGAACCGTGGCCGTCAGGGACTTCACCCTCGACATCCGGAACCAGGAGTTCATCGTCCTGGTGGGGCCGTCGGGATGCGGCAAATCGACGACGCTTCGGATGGTGGCCGGCCTCGAAGAGGCCACCGAGGGCGTCATCCGCATCGGCGACCGGGTGGTCAACGACGTCCCGCCGAAGGACCGCGACATCGCCATGGTCTTCCAGAACTACGCCCTGTACCCGCACATGACGGTTTACAAGAACATGGCGTTCGGCCTGAAGTTGCGGCGGTTTGCGAAGGACGAGATCGACCGGCGCGTAAGAGACGCCGCCGGAACCCTCGGCATCGAGGACCTGATGGACCGCAAACCCAAGGCCCTCTCGGGCGGGCAGAGGCAGCGTGTGGCGGTGGGCCGGGCCATCGTCCGTCAGCCCCAGGCGTTTCTGTTCGACGAGCCGCTCTCGAACCTCGACGCCAAACTCCGCGTCGAAATGCGGGCCGAACTCAAGAGCCTGCACCATCGCCTACAGACCACCGTCATCTACGTCACGCACGACCAGGCCGAGGCCATGACACTCGGCGACCGCGTCGTCGTCATGAACGAGGGCGAGATTCAGCAGGTCGCCCCACCGCTCGAAGTCTACGATTACCCCGTCAACCGCTTCGTGGCGGGGTTCCTCGGAACACCCGCCATGAACTTCCTGGACGGCCGGATCGTCGTGCAGGACGGCGGCACGTACTTCCAGATGGACTCCGCGAGGGTCCTTCTGACGGACGGGCTCGGCGCCCGCGCGCAAGAGGCCGTCGGAAGGAACGTCACGTTGGGCGTCAGGCCGGAGGATGTCGGCGTCGAGGGCGCCGGCAAGTTCGCGGGCACGGAGAACGTCGTGCCGACCACGGTGCGCGTCGTCGAACCCCTCGGCGACGAGCAGATCATTCACGTGAGCGGACCGGCCGGCGTCCCGATGGTGTGCAAACTTGATGCCCATATCAAGATAGCGGTGGATGACCCGCTGGAGGCGCACCTCGACATGGGCCGGACTCATTTGTTCGACGACCAGACGGGCGACAACATAAGTTTGGAGCCTGAGCATGTAGCACACGCCGGTTAATTCGAGGCGCGGTGCGGGCCGGCCCCCGCCGGAGGGCGGGCGGCGGCCAAAGTGGGGTCTGGTCGTGGTCCCACTTTTTTGCTTCGGCGGCCGATGGGGCAGCCGAACGAACGGCAAACTGACACGGGAAGCAGCGGGCGCGAATGAACGGTGCCGATCTGGTCCGGATCGTGGATGCAATTCGACGCGAGAAGAACATCGACGCCGAAGTGGTGTTCCAGGGCATCGAGGCTGCGCTGGCCTCCGCCGCCAAAAAGCACTTCGGCACCGCCGAAGAGGCCGTGGTCTCCATCAACCGTGAGACGGGCGACATCGAGGCTACGCTGAACGGCCAACTCCTCGACCCGGCCGTCCTCGGCCGTATCGCCGCACAAACCGCCAAGCAGGTCATCATCCAGAAAATCCGTGACGCCGAACGGGCAAGTCTCATGGCAGACTACGGCGACCAGATCGGAACGATCGTCTCGGGCCAGGTCACCCGGGTCGACCGCGGCAACGGCATCGTCAATCTGGGCCGCGGCGAGGGGTTCCTCCCGCGCAGCGAACAGATTCCGGGCGAGACGCTCCACGTCGGCGACCGCATCCGGGCCATTATCATCGAGGTCCGCGAGGCCGGCTCAGGCGTCAAGATCGTGCTCTCGCGCGTCCACCCGGAACTGATCATCCGACTGTTCGAACTCGAGGTGCCCGAAGTGGCCGACCGCATCATCCAGGTCGAGGGCATCGCCCGGGAGGCCGGGCACCGGACCAAGGTGGCCGTCTCCAGCGTGGACAGCCGCGTCGACGCCGTCGGGGCGTGTGTCGGCATTCGCGGCAGCCGCATTAAGAACATCGTCGAGGAGGTGGCCGGCGAGAAGATCGACATCGTCCGGTTCAACGAGTCGCCCCAGGTATTCATCGCCAACGGCCTGAAGCCGGCGGAGGTCAAGGAGATCCTCCTGAACCGCGACATCAACAGGGCAACCGTCCTCGTGTCCGAGGACCAGTTGAGTCTGGCCATCGGCAAGAGGGGCCAGAACGTCCGCCTCGCGGCGAGGCTGAGCGGCTGGAACATCGATATCATGACACCGGCCGAGTACGACGAACAACGGGCCACGGCCATGGAACAGATGGCCGATATCGAAGCGGTCACTCCGGACCTGATCAACGAACTCATGGCCGCCGGATACATCAGCCTCGCCGACGTGGTCGAGGTCGACCCCGAAACCCTGTCGCGCCTGGCAGGCGTCGATGCGGAGCAGGCCCAGCAGATCATCGCCCAGGTGGCCGAACGCGTCGCGGAACTCGAAGCCCAGGCGGCCGAACGCGAAGCCGAAGAAGCCGCCGCTGCCGAGGAAGCCGCCGATGCCGAAGCCGCCGCCAAGGAAAGCGGCGATGAGGAGGCACCGGCCGAAGAAGGCGCCGATGAGGAGGCACCGGCCGAAGAAGGCGCCGATGAGGGGACGCCGGCCGAAGAAGGCGCTGGCGAGGAGACCCCGGCCGAAGAAGGCGCTGATGAGGAGGCACCGGACGAGGAGCCTGAATCCGAGGACACCGAGACCGACGCACAGGTCTCCGACGACGTGGAGCCCGACGAGCCCGAAATCGAGGAAACCGAGGCGGAACCGGCCGCGGACGAGCAGGAGGCGGCCGCAGAACCTGGGGCCGTGGAGCCCGACGAGGCCGAAATCGAGGAAACCGAAACGTAGTGCTCTGTCACTGCTCATTTGCAGGGTGCCACTGGCTGCTTGTCAGCCAGTGTTTGGCGAGCAGGAGGAAGGCACTGGCGGACAAGCCGCCAGTGGCACCCACCGTTTCACGTGGGACAGAACAGTAGCCGTTCAGGGAGGTAAGCGGTGTCGGTACGCATCTACGAACTCTCCCGCGAGTTCGACGTGGCGAACAAGGAGGTCATCGAGATCTGCCGCGAGGCGGGGCTTGATGTCAAGTCGCATTCCAGCACCGTCGACGAAGACGAGGCCGACCTGATCCGCCGCCGCCTCACCGCGATTCTCGGTGACGAGACGGAGGAACCGAAGCCCGAGCCGCTGTCCGAGCCCAAGGCCCCTGCCGTCGCGACGGCCGAACCCCCGGAACCGCCTGAGCCCGAACTCACGCCCGAAGAGCAACTCGAACAGGCACGCAAGCGGGTCGTAGCGCTGCCCAGCCGCGGACCCAGGAAGCCCAAGGCGGAAGGGCTGAAACTGCCCGGCCGGGGCAAACCCCCGGCCCGTCCATACGAACCCGTAGTGGGTGAGCCCCCGCCTGCGGCCCCGGCTGTCGAAGCCGAAGCCCCTGCCGCCCTCGAGGAGGCCCCTGTAGCCGAGGCCGCCGAGCCCGCCGCCGTCGAAGAGCAGCCCGCTGCCCCCACACCCGTGGAAGCGCCCGCGGCCGCACCGACCGCCGAGGCGCCCGCGGCCGAGGCGCCTGCGGCCGAGGCGCCTGGCGTCGAGGTCCCCGCGCCCCCCGCCGAGAGACGCGAGCGCAGACGCCTGCCCCGCAGGCCGCCGGGACCGAAACTCGCGCCGAAGCCGAAACTGGCCCCGCGCCCGAAACTCGCGCCCACCAAGCCGCTGCGCCACCCGCAGAAGGTGGCCGAGCCGGCCGCGCCGCCCGAACCGCATCCCCAGGCGATCGGCGTCGGCCCGCCCAAGAAAAGAAAACCGCCGGCGCGACCGGCGAAACCCAGGGCCAGACCCGCCGCCGCCCGCGCCGATGAGGGCGCGGCGGCGCCCGTCAAGGAAGCCGCTCCGGCGGCTCACCGCGGACGACGACGAGGTAAACGTGCTCCCGAACCGGAGACAGAGGGCGTGAAGCGGGCCCAGGCGTTCCGCCGGCGCGAACGGATCCGCAAACGCGAAGAGGTCGAGGACATCGCTGCCATGGGCGCCGGCGCCGGCGCCGGCTCGCGCGTCGCGAGCGAACGCGTCCGCATCGGCCGCGGCGGCAGGCCCCTTAAAGCCCGACCGTCGCGCGCCCTGCCGGGCGCGCACGTCCCCGAAGGGCCGAAGAAGACCGTCGTCGAAATGCCCGTCACCGTCAAGGGCCTCTCGGCCGCACTCGGCATCAGGGCCAGTGACATCATCAAGCACCTCATGGTGCAGGGTGTCATGGCGACCATCAACGACACGCTCACCAACGAGCAGGTGCTCGATGTCGCCGTGGGCCGCAACATCGAACTGGAACTCCGCCGGGAGCGGCGCCCGGCCGACGTCATTCAGGAGATCGAGGAGCGAGAGGACCCGGCCGAGGCACTCCAGCCGCGATCGCCCATCGTCACCTTCCTCGGACACGTGGACCACGGCAAGACGTCGTTGATGGACTACATCCGCAAGTCGCGCGTCGTGGAGGGCGAGGCGGGCGGCATCACGCAGCACATCGGTGCGTACCGCGTCCACGTGGGCCAGCGATGGATTACGTTCCTCGACACGCCCGGCCACGAGGCGTTCACCGCCATGCGGGCACGCGGCGCCAAGGTGACCGACGTCGCGGTCCTGGTCATCGCCGCCGACGACGGCGTCATGCCGCAGACCGAGGAGGCCATCAACCACGCCAAAGCCGCCGGCGTGCCTATCGTTGTGGCCATCAACAAGTGCGACCTCCCACAGGCCAACCCCGGCCGGGTCAAACAGCAACTGACTCAGTACGAACTGCTGACTGAAGAATGGGGCGGCCAGACGATCTGTGTCGAAACGTCGGCCACCACCGGGCAGAACGTCGATCAGTTGCTCGAGTCGCTCCTGCTCGAGGCCGAGATGATCGAACTCAGGGGCAATCCCGACCGACCCGCGTTCGGTACCGTCATCGAGGCTGAACTGGCCGAGGGCTTCGGGCCGATGGCCACACTCCTCGTCCAGAACGGGACGCTCGAGGCCGGCAACGCCGTCCTGGCAGGATCGGCCTGCGGCAAGATCCGCGCGATGACCGACGAGAACCGCAAACGGATGCGAAAAGCCGGACCCACGGTGCCGGTCCGCGTGGCGGGGCTCTCCGATGTCCCCGAGGCCGGCGACCGGTTCTACGTCCTCGACGAATTCTCGTTGGCCAGGCAACTGGCCGAGGAACGACGACGCAATAGGCGGGAGACCGCACTGGCCGAGCGGCGCCGCCCGCGAACCCTTGAGGCCGTCTTCGAACAGATGACCACCGAGGAGGTCACGGAACTGCCCGTCATCATCAAGGCCGACGTCCAGGGCTCCGTGCAGGCCATCCGCGAGAACCTCGAAAAGATCGAGCATCCGGAGGTCCGCGTCCGAGTGATTCACGCGGCCGTCGGCGGCGTGAACGAGAGCGACGTGCTTCTGGCCGACGCATCCGACGCCATCGTCATCGCCTTCAACGCGGTGCCGGATCAGGCGACCCGCCTCATGGCAGAGGCGCGCGGCGTGGACATCCGCCAGTACAGCGTCATCTACAACGCGACCGACGACGTCCGCAAGGCGCTCGAAGGGCTGCTTGCGCCCCACGAAGAGGAGCGACACCTCGGCGAGTGCGAAGTGCTTGAGACGTTCAAGATCAGCCGCGTCGGAACCATCGCCGGCTGCCGCATGACCGACGGAGTCATCAACCGCAATGCCAAACTGCACATCATCCGCGACGGGGTGGTCATCTACAGCGGCCGGATCGAGTCGCTGAAACGGTTTAAGGACGATGTCCGCGAGGCCCGCGCCGGGCAGGAGTGCGGCATTCACGTCGCCGGCTACAATGACATCAAGGTCGGCGACCGGATTGAGGCCTTCGAGGTGGTTTCCGTCGCGCGGACGCTGTAGAAAGCCACGCCTGGCGATGCTCGCAGTAGCCGCGGGCGATGCTCGGACTAGCCGCCAGTGCGAGCGAGCGGAGGGAGACCGGTGATGGTGGTCGGCGTCCTCCAGATGCGGCTGTTGATCCGCGAGGCGACCTCCCTGAAGGACAAACGCCGCGTCGTCAAGAGTCTCCGCCAGCGTATCCGCAACGAGTTCAACGTCTCGGCCAGCGAGATCGACGCCCTCGACCGCCGCCAGAGCGCGGTCCTCGGCGTCGCCATCGTGACGAACGAGACTCGCTTTGCCGACAAGGTGATGGCGAAGGTGGTCGATCTGGTCCGGCGCACCCGCGGCGCTGAACTGATCGAGTACGAAACCGAGGTGCTTTAGGTCGGGGAGCCCTCCGATGAAACGAGGCCGGCAGAGGGTGCCGGGGCGGCGCCCGCGACGCGTCGCAAGCATCATCCGCGAGGTCGTCAGCGAGGCCCTGGTCACCGAACTGGACGATCCGCGAGTGGCGTTCGTAACCGTCACGGGCGTGGAGGTTTCGGCCGACATGCGGGTGGCCGATGTCCGCGTCTCCGTGATGGGCGAGCCGAAGCAGCAGAAGGCATGCCTGCGGGCCATCCGGCACGCCCACGGCCGCGTCCAGGAACGGGCGGCGGATGCCCTGGCGATGAAGTTCTGCCCGGTGTTGCGGTTTCATCTGGACGACTCGGTCAAACGGAGCGTCTCCTTGAGCGCCTTGATCGCCAAGGCCCGGGCCGAGGATGAAGCCGCCCGCGCCGACCGCATCCGGCGAGGCGTCGAGAGCCCCGACGCCGAACTCCAGGACGAGCCCGCGGACATGCCGGTCGAACTGCCCGAAGGCGGTCCGTAAAGAGGTACTTGTTTAGCGTGTTTTCGAAGCGATGTCATTTCGACCGAGTCCCGGCGCGCCGGGACTCGCTCGGAATGACACGCTAAACACGTACCTAAGAGAGTATGGGAGAACGGGCGATGCCCACGTTCACCGACAAGGTCAAACGCCTCGAACGTATCCGGCTGACGCTGCGGGGCCGTTACGGCGAGCAGCCGCGCGCCGCCGTCACGCATGCGGTCGAGCACGCCGTCCGGACGGTCCTGGGCGAAGAAGCGACGAGCGATGCCGTCGAGAAGGCCGTGGACCGGCTCCGCCGACACTTCGTCGATTGGAACGACCTGCGGGTGAGCCGGCCTCGCGAAATCCGCGAGGTCCTCGGCGCGACCTTCCCGCGGGGCGGACACAAAGCGCGCGTCATCCCGCGCCTGCTGGACCAGGTGTTCAAGCAGCACAACAGCATGGTCTGGGATTTCCTGGAGTCGATGGGCAAGGTCGAGACGCGGGCGTACTTCGAGAAACTCGAGGAGGTCCGTCCGTTCGTGGCCGCCACCATCGCCCGCGATTGCATCGGCGCCCACGCGTTTCCGGTCGATAACGACGTGGCCCGCGTGTTGGGGCGGTTGGCCATCGTCGATCCGGCCGCCCAGTCCGAGGCCGACATGCAGGCGCTGCTGGAACGCGCCGTCAAGTCAGACCGCGCCTTCGAACTGCACCGGCTGGTCAAACACCTCGCCGAGCAGTTGTGCGTGGTCGGCACGCCACTGTGCGTCAAGTGCCCTTTGAGAAGGACGTGTCCGGCGGCGCTGAGTCCGAGAAAACGCAAAGCCCGAAAGAAGGCGAAGAAACCGCCGGCCGCAAAACGCAAAGCGAAGAAGCCCGCCGCCAGGAAGAAGGCGAAGACGAAGGCCGCCGCGAAAAAGACCAAACCAAAGAAAAAAACCGCGTCCGGGCGCAAACGCGCTCCCGCCACGAAACCCAGGCGAGACGGGCGCAAGAAATAGCCGATAAGGCCCTGAAGGAACGGCGCATGAGGAAGCCAACGAACATCCTGAAACTCGGCTTGCCGAAGGGCAGTCTCGAAAAGGCCACACTCGACCTGATGGCACGCGCAGGCTATGAGGTCCAGGTCTCCGAGCGCTCCTACTCCCCCCGGACGGACGACCCGGAGATCGAGATCGTCATGTTCCGCGCCCAGGAAATGAGCCGCTACGTCGAGGACGCCGGCCTCGACGCCGGCCTGACCGGCCAGGACTGGATCGCCGAGAACGGGTCCCGCGTCCACGTGGTCAAGGACCTTATCTACGCCAAGGCTCGCCTGGCCCCGGTACGGTGGGTGCTGGCGGTGCCCGAGGAGAGCAAGATCCGCAGGGTCGAGGACCTGGAGGGCGGGTTGGTGGCCACCGAACTCGTGAAGGTGACCAGGCGGTTCTTCAAGGCGCGCGGCGTCGGCGTCAAGGTCGAATTCTCGTGGGGCGCTACCGAGGTCAAGGCCCGCCTGCTCGACGCCATCGTTGACGTGACCGAGACGGGCTCGAGCCTGCGTGCGAATCGGCTCCGGGTCATCGAGACCGTCATGACGTCCAACACGCAACTGATCGCCAACCGCGCCAGTTGGAAGGACCCGTGGAAACGCGACAAGATCGAGAACTTGGCCCTGCTCCTTCAGGGCGCCATCGACGCCAAGGAGATGGTCGGCATGAAGATGAACGTCAAGGCCGAGGATTGGGTCAAGAAGATCAAGCGACTGCTTCGCGCCGAACGGAGCCCGACGATCAGCCCTCTTGCCGAGACCGGCTGGTACGCCGTCGAGGTTGTGCTGCCTGCCGCCAAGGAGCGCGAACTCGTGCCCAAGTTGAAAAAGGCCGGCGCATCCGGTATTATTGTGTACCCTCTCAACAAAGTCATCCACTGACGGGCTTCGGTGTGCACGTCCGAGAGGGCCGCAGGGAGGACTCACGCAGGAACTGTTATGCGCAGCACGGCACGACCGACGATGGCGTTGGGACTGGTGCTGGCCGCGATAGTGGCGGCTGGCGGCGGTCCCGTGCGCGCCGCAGCGGCGGAGGCGGCTGCGGCGAAGCCCTTGCCTCGCGCCTGCCTCCCGCCGCCGAAACCGCTTGAACCGCCCGGCCCCGACCCGCTGGGGCAGGCGCTGCGCCACTACGTCTGCGGACGCCTTCTGATGGGCAGGCAGGAGACCGTCCTGGCCGCCGAGGAGTTCCGGCAGGCGGCCGCGCTCCGGCCGAACGTCGCTCTCATCTGGATGAACCTGGGATTGACGCAGTACGACACGGGGCGCGTGAGCGCGGCGGTCAAGTCGCTGGACAAGGCGCTTGAGTTGGCCCCGTCGGATCCGCCGACGCTCTATTTCCGCACCCGCATCGCCATCAGCCAGGGCAACCTGCCGATTGCCGTCGATCTGCTCAACCGCCTGACGGCCGCTGCCAAGAAGGGGTCCCCCTACCACATCCTCGGGACATACCATCTGGCGCGGACGCGGCACAACCTGGCCGACATCGACGGGGCTATCGCCGCCTACAGGTCGCTGTTGGAGATGGTGGCGACGCCCAAGAGTTTCTTCCAGCGGTATCCGGAACTGTACCTGGTCTACCGCAGCCAGGTGAAACTTAAACAACGGCTCGCACACCTGCTGTTGGATCGCGACAAGAACGACGAGGCCATCGCCGTGCTGCGCGAGGCGATCGCCGCCCGACCCGGGAACAGGGACCTCTTGAGCCTGATGTGCTCGGCACACCTCAAGAAGCACGACTTCGCCGGCGCACGCGATTGGGCACGGAAGGTCATCGACAGCGATCCCGGCGGCGCCGGGGGGTACCAGCGGCTGGTGGAGACCTACAAGGCCGAGGGAAAGCCTGATGCCGCCACTGCCGAACTCGAACGCTACCACAAGCAGCGACCCGACAATCGGTTTCTCACGATGCAACTCGCCACCACTTACGAGTCCGCCGGACGCAAAGACGAGGCAGCCGCCCTGTATCGCGAACTCATCTCCCCGTCGGCGAAATCAACCGGCACCAGCGTGACGGCGGCCTTGAAACTGGCCGAGATCCACATCGACGCGGGGCGGCCCGTCGAGGCCCTTGAGGCACTCGGATCCACAATGGTCGGCGAGCAGACCGAGGCCACTGTCCTCTACCGCGCCGCCAAACTCATTGACAGCCTCCCGAACCGCGAGCAGGTCTATCTCCAGGCACGGCGCCTTGTTGCCGACGATGTGCCACACTACGGGCCGTTCGTCCTGGTCGGCATGCTGGCCGAGACCGTCAAGCGGCCGGCCGAGGCCATCAGCCTCTACGACAAGGCCATCGCCCGTCAGGGGAAGGCGGCCATCGCGTATTCCCGAAAGGCCGACCTGCTGATTCGGGCCAAGCGCCACGAACCGGCGCTGGACGTGTACCGCGCGGCGGTATCGGCCGGACTCAACCTGCCCATCTTTCGCCGCAAGATGGGAATGATCCTCGAGCACCTCGGCCGGCTCGATGAAGCGCTGGCGGAGTACCGCCTCGCACGCCGCGGCGCAGCCGGCGACAAACATACCCGGTACCTGCTGGCAGGGGCGCTCGCGAAGAAGGGCCGGTTCGAGGAAGCCGAGAAGGAACTCAAAGGACTCCTGAAGGTGTCCCCGAAGGACGTCCAGGCCCGCTGCCAGTTGGCGGGGATCTATCTCGCACAGGGCAACGTGGCGGCCGCCGAGGACGCCGTCCTCTTGGCCCAGGGCGTGGATCCCAAGGCCCTCAACCCGAAGGTCCTCTTGGCCGAGATCCGGTTCAGGCAGAAGCGATACGACGACACCGTGAAACTGGCTCGCGACATCCTCGCCACCTATCCCCGGGAACACAACATGCGGCTGCTGATGGCTTACGCCCTTGCGGGTCAGAGCCGGCATGGGGATGCGGCGAAAGAGGTGCGGGCCCTGCTGGCCGCCCGGCCCGAAAACATCGGCTGGCGGTACCTGCTCGCGGGCCTTTACACCGAAATGGGCGACACCGCCGCCGCCGAACAGGAACTCGAACGCATCCTTCAGACGAAGCCCGACCACGCCCCGTCGAAGAACGATCTCGGATACCTGTGGGCCGAGCGCGGCGTGAAGTTGTCGCGGGCCGAGACGATGATCCGCCAGGCCCTGGCGGCCAATCCGAAAAACGCCGCCTACCTCGACAGCCTTGGCTGGGTCATGTACAAGCAGGGGCGTTTCGAGGGCGCCGTCGAGACGCTCGAGGAGGCCACACGCCTGGCGCCCGAACTCGACCCCATCCTCTGGGACCACCTCGGCGATTCGTACTGGCGGCTCGATCGCCACACCGACGCCGCCAAGGCTTGGCAGGCCGCCGCCAAAATCCTCGAATCGCACGGAGGCGAGGCCAAGCCCGACGACCTGACCCGCGTCCAGCAGAAACTCAAAAAACTCGACGCCGGCGCGAAACCCGAGGTCGCTCCCATCGCCCCCAGCCAGCAACGCAGCCGCCCTGACGCTCGACTCAACCTCCCCGGAACGACCCTCAGCCCCAAGCACTAGGAGCCACGCCATGTCCGGTCATTCTCACTGGTCCACCATCAAGCGGAAGAAGGGCGCGGCCGACGCCAAGCGCGGCAAGGTGTTCTCAAAATGCGCCAAGGCCATCACCGTGGCAGCCAAGACGGGCGGCGGCGACCCCGACATGAACCTACGACTCCGCTACGCCATCGACGAGGCACGATCCGCCAACATGCCCAACGCCAACATTGAGCGGGCCATCAAGAAGGGCACCGGCGAACTCGATGACGGCAGACAGATTGAAGAGGTCCTCTACGAGGGCTACGGGCCCGGCGGCGTTGCCATCCTCGCCGAAGCCATGACCGACAACCGCAATCGGACCTCCAGCGACGTCGGCAAACTCTTCGAACGCCACAGCGGCAACCTGGGCCAGCCCGGATGCGTCGCCTGGATGTTCTCCCAGAAAGGCGTCGTCACCGTGACCGGCTTCGACGATGAGGAACAACTGATGGACATCGCCCTCTCGGCCGGCGCCGACGACCTCGCCGAGACCGACGACGGGTTCGACGTGCTCGCCCCACCCGACGCCTTCGAGAACGTCAAGACTGCCCTTCAAGACGCCGGCATCCCCATCGAGCAGGCCGAAGTCTCGCAGGTGCCGCAGAACTACATCTCCCTCGGCGAGAACGACGCACGCAAGGTCCTGGCGCTGCTCGAAGACCTCGAAGACCACGACGACGTCCAGAAAGTCCACTCCAACTTCGACGTGGCCCCCGAAGTCCTCGAAAAACTCCAGGCGGGGTAACCGGTTTTAGGTAAGTCCTGTCCACTTGCCGCGCGCCGGGCAAGCCCGGCGGCTAACACTTGGGTCCGTTGCCGTTGTCCGCCGTTCAATCCGCATTCCGAAATCCGAAATGAGTCACTCCACCGTCACGCTCTTGGCCAGGTTGCGCGGTTTATCGACGGCGCAGCCGCGAAGGACGGCCACGTGGTAGGCGAGCAGTTGCAGCGGCACGACGTTCAGGATCGGCTGGAACGGCTCCGGCACGTCGGGCACGTAGAGGACGTGTTTGGCGAGGCGCCGGATCTCGGTATCGCCTTCTGTGGCCACGGCGATGACCTGGCCGCCGCGGCTGCGGACCTCCTCCATGTTCGAGAGCACTTTCTCGTACTGAAGGCCGCGGTTGGCGAGGAACACGACCGGCATCTCCTCGGTGATCAGCGCGATGGGGCCGTGTTTCATCTCGGCGGCCGGCAGACCTTCGGCATGGACATAAGAGATCTCCTTCAGTTTCAGCGCGCCATCCAACGCCACCGGGTAGTTGATGCCGCGACCCAGGTACAGCCAGTTCGGGCAGTCCTTGTAGGCGGCGGCGACCTCTCGAATCTGCTCGTTCAGCCCCAGCACGCCGCGCACCTGCTCGGGCACAGACTCGAGGCCCTTGATGATCTCGCGTGCCTCCTGCGGGGCCAGGTGACGCCGCCGGCCCAGAAACATCGCCGTCATGATGAGGACCACCAACTGGCTGGTGAACGCCTTGGTCGAGGCGACGCCGATCTCCGGCCCGCAGTGCAGATACACCCCGGCGTCGGTCTCGCGGGCAATGGTGCTGCCGACCACGTTGACGATGCCCAGGGCCAGCGCGCCCTTGAGCCGTGCCTCGCGCATGGCGGCCAGGGTGTCGGCCGTCTCGCCGCTCTGGCTGATACAGACGACGACCGTGCCCTCGTCGATGATGGGGTTGCGGTAACGGAACTCGCTGGCGTACTCGACCTCGGTGGGGATGCGTGCGAGGTCCTCAAAGAGGAACTCGCCCACGAGCCCCGCGTGCCAGGCCGTCCCGCACGCCGTCAGGATCACCCGCCGCGCGTGCGCCAACTGCTTGGCGATGTCGCTGATGCCGCCGAGGTGGACTTCGGCGGCGGCGGCATCGAGACGCCCGCGCATCGTGTCGGCCACGCTCTCCGGCTGCTCCACGATCTCCTTGAGCATGAAGTGCGGGTAGCCCTTCTTCTCTATCTCCTCCAGCGTCCATTCGACCTGCTGGATTTCCTTGTGGGTCGGCACGGCGTCGATGGTGGCGGTGCGAAGCCCGTCGCGCCGCACGGTGGCCATCTCGCGGTCCTCCAGGTAGATAACGTTCGGCGTGTGCTCGATGATGGCCGAGGCGTCGCTGGCAACGATGTACTCGCCCTCGCCGACGCCCAAAATCAGGGGCGAACCGTTACGGGCCGCGACCAGGACGTCCGGCTCGGCGGCGTGGACGACGGCGATGCCATAGGCGCCGCGGACCTCCTGGAGACCCCGCTGGACACACTTTTCGAGGTCGCCCTCGTAGTACCGTGCGAACAGGTGCACGAGGACCTCGGTGTCGGTGTCGCTTCGGAACCGGGCGCCCTCGCTCTCCAGCAGTTGCCTGAGCGCCGCCCAGTTCTCGATGATGCCGTTGTGGACGACCGCCAGCCGCCCCGAACCGTCGACGTGCGGGTGAGCGTTCGCGTCGTTAGGTGCCCCGTGGGTAGCCCATCGCGTATGGGCGATGCCGAGCGTCCCGGACGTGTCGCGGCCTTGCATGAGCGTCTCGAGGCCGCTGATCCGCCCCTTCGTCTTGACGACGGTGAGCCGGCCACCGTCGTCCTGCCGCAGCGCGATCCCGGCCGAATCGTAGCCGCGATACTCCAGACGCTTCAGGCCTTCCAGCAGAATGGGGTAGGCCTGCTTGTTTCCGATGTATCCGACGACGCCGCACATGCGAGATTCCCCTGCCGACGGCGCGCGTCGCCGCCACGGGTGTATCGGCCAGACGGCGACCGGCCCTCAAGGGACAATCGCCGCCTGGCGTTCTGTCGCACGTGAAACGGTGGGTGCCATGCCCACGTTTGCGTGTGCATGCCGTGGCGAGACCTGATTGGGCTCGTAGCCCAAGTGGTTGCGCCGCTTACTTACGTGCGCGGCTAGTTTTCTCACGTGGCTGGTCGGGCGCGAGTGTAACTAGCCGCGAGCGTAAGCGAGCGGTGGTGGCGCCCGGGCGGATTTGGCTGACCGCGCCGCGCCGAGCCGGCCCCCATGGCCGTTGCATTGTCCGGTTGCCGCCCGTATAATCCCGCGCGGGCTGGTCCTGCGCAGGCGGAGCGTTCTCCGCAGCGGCGCTCGTGCGAAGGATGAAAGCGCTGCTTCGCACAGTAGTGGTGGCCCCAGGTGTCGGAGACAGAACGTGCCGCGCGACATTCCCGTGGGCAACGGCAACCTGCTCATCGCGTTCGATGCCGATTACCAGATCCGCGACGTCTACTTCCCGTATGTCGGCCAGGAAAACCACGCCGGGTGGGGGCCCTGCCGCTTCGGCGTCTGGGCCGACGGGCGCCTCGCCTGGACCACCGACGAGGGGTGGCAGAAGCAACTCCTTTACCTCGCCGAGACGCTCGCCACCGACGTCACGCTCACCCATGAAGAGATGGGTGTGCACCTCGAGTGCAACGACGCCGTGGACTTCAACCGCAACGTCTACGTCCGCAAGGTCCGGGTGACGAACCGGGCCGACCACCCCCGCGAGATCCGCCTGTTCTTCCAGCAGGACCTCTCGATGTACGGGGCCAAGGTCGGCGATACCGCCTACTACGACCCGCGCCTCAGTGCCGTTGTCCATTACCGCGGCGCCCGCTACGCCCTGGTCGGCTTCTGCCGCACCGAAGACGGTCGCGACCGCCACGGCGTCGAGATGTTCGCCACCGGCACGTGCGGGTTTCGCGGGGCCGAAGGCACCTGGCGCGACGCCGAAGACGGATGCCTTTCGGGCAACCCCATCAGCCAGGGGGCAGTTGATTCAACCATCGGCATCGCCGTGACGCTCGATGCCGGCGGCGAGGAGACGTTTTATTACTACCTCGTGGTCGCCCAGTCGTACGAGGAACTCCGCGAACTCTACGGTGTGCTCAAGGACCGCACCCCGGCGATGATGCTGGAGCGGACGATCTGCTACTGGCGGGCGTGGGTCAACGGCCCGGCCTACAACTTCGGCAACCTGCCGCAGGCCGTCCAGGACCTCTTCAAACGCAGCCTGCTGATCATCCGGACGCAGATCGACAACCGCGGGGCCGTCATCGCCGCCAACGACAGCGACGTCCTCCAGTTCTCGCGCGACACCTACTCCTACATGTGGCCGCGCGATGCCGCCTTGGCCTGCCACGCCCTCGACCTGGCGGGATTCCCGAACATCAGCCGACGCTTCTACACCCAGTGCCGCGACCTCCTGACCGAAGAGGGCTACCTCCTGCACAAGTACAACCCCGACGGGACGCCCGCATCCTCCTGGCACCCATGGATGGTGGACGGCAAGCAGCGGCTTCCCATCCAGGAAGACCAGACGGCCCTGGTCCTGTGGGCGCTGTGGCGGCACTTCTGGCTGTACAAGGACGTCGAGTATGTGCGGCCGCTGTATCATTCGCTTATCCTGAAGGCCGCCGATTTCATGGTCGATTTCCGCGACCCCGAGACCGGCCTGCCCAAACCGTCCTACGACCTGTGGGAAGAGCGATACGGCATCCACACGTACACGTGTGCCACCGTCTACGGGGGGCTGGTGGCGGCCCGCAACTTCGCCCGCGTCTTCGGCAACGTGGCCCTGGCCGAGAAGTACGACCGCGCAGCCGAAGAGGTCCGTGCCGGGTTGGCCGAACACCTCTGGAGCGACGAGCACGGCCGCTTTCTCCGACGCCTCGTCCCCGATGAGAACGGCCGGATGGAGGCCGACGCCACCATCGACGCCAGCCTCTTCGCCGTCTTCAAGTTCCACGCCTTCGAGGCCACCGACCCCCGCGTGGCCGCCACCATGGACGCCGTCGCCCGCGCCCTGTGGGTCAACACGCCGGTCGGCGGCATCGCCCGATACGAGAACGACACCTACTACCGGGTTTCGGCCGACCGGCGCGGCGTGCCGGGCAACCCGTGGTTCGTCTGCACGATCTGGATGGCGGATTACTACATCGCGCGCGGCTCGACCGTCGAGGAACTCAAAGAGGCGGTGCCCATCTTCGAGTGGGTCGCGGGGCACGCTCTCCCGTCCGGCGTCCTGGCCGAGCAGGTGGACCCGTACACCAACCAGCCGCTCTCCGTGAGTCCCCTGACGTGGAGCCACGGCACGTTCGCGCTCACGCTGATCAAGTACCTTCAGAAACTCGAAGATTTGCACCGATGCCCGACGTGCGGGCGGAGCATCTTCCGGATGGACCGCGGCGGGAGGCACCAGATACGCAGCCATTCCTGGCAGCAGGCCCACGAGGTCTTCGAGATCGACGAACAGACACCCGACCTCGTGAGCGTCGGCACCTTCAACGACGACGGGCGGCGGATTACCCTCTCGGTCAATACGCGCGACTGCCTGGGGTGCGGCGTGTGCCTGGCGCGGTGCCAGCCGAAGGTCTTCCAGATGTGCAACGACAAGTCCTACATCAGCCTCCGCCGGCTCGCCGCCTGCGTCCTGTGCCGCGAGTGCGTTACCTACTGCCCCATCGGCGCCATCCAAATCAACGTCGAACCCGGCGGCGACGAAGGCGACAGCGACGAGGGCAACGTCACCGACGCCGACAGCGCTGAATCTAACTCGTGAGTGTGCCACGGCCGGTCTTGGCTGGCCGTGCTTTCGCCCCGCGCGTGCCATCGAAAGGCAATAACCTTTGCCCCTCGACGCCGCTGACCTGCGCAACCTCGACCGGGCCCTCACGAAAGAGTGGCTCCTCGCCGACGGCGCGGGAGGCTACGCCTCCTCCACCGTCCTCGCGTGCCCGACGCGCCGCTACCACGGCCTGTGGGTACCGGCGCTCGCGCCGCCGCTCGCGCGGCACGTGGTCCTCTCGCACATCGACGAGCGGCTTATCGCCGCCGGCCATGAGACCTGGCTCTCCACCACCGAGTACGCGGGCGGCTTCCATCCCGACGGGGCCGCCGTGGCGGAGCGGTTCGACGCGGAACCCCTCCCGCAACTCGTCTCCCGCGCCGGCGGCGTGACGGTCGCACGCCACGTCGTTCTGCTCTCGGAAGGCGGCGGCGTTTGCATCGCCTACGAGGTCCAGGCCGACGGCGACTGGACGCTCGACCTTGCGCCGATGCTTGCCCTCCGGTCGATGCACGACCTGGGGCACGCCCGCGAGACGGTACGCGTCGAACCCACCGACGACGCCTGCGGTTTCCACGTGCTCTCCGAGCGTCTGCCCGGCGTCTTCCTGTGGGCCGAGGCGGCAGAGGCGGCTGCGAACGTGGACCCCACGTGGTACGAGGGCGTTTTGCTCCGCGTCGAGCGCCGGCGCGGGTACGACTTCACCCAGGACCTGCTCGCCCCCGGCCGCTGGACCCTCCGCGGCACGGGCGCCGGCGAGTTTCGCTTGTGCTGTTCCTTCGCCCCGCCGGGGTCGGCCTTAGCGAGCCCGCCGCGGAAGCGGCGGGATACTTCCATCCGCCCTGGCACGTCCGACGAGGCGCCTGACACCTTCTCGGGCCTCTTCCGCGCCGCCGACGCCTTTCTCGTCACGCGCCGCGCGGGCGGCGAGGAACTCCGGACCGTCATCGCAGGTTACCCCTGGTTCGGCGACTGGGGCCGCGATGCCATGATCGCCCTGCCGGGCCTGGCCATCGAGACGGGGCGGCTGGGCGTGGCCGAGAGCGTCCTCAAGGCCTTCGCCTCGGCCGCGAGCGAGGGGATGATTCCCAACCGTTTCGACGAGGAGACGGGCGAGGCGGCGTATAACACCGTCGACGCCAGCCTGTGGTACCTCCAGGCCCTCGCCGCGTACGTCCGGCAGGGAGGCGACGCCGCGCGCCTGCGCACAGACCTCTGGCCCGCCGCTTGCGAGATCGTCGAGCGCTACGCCGCCGGCACGCGGTTCGGCATCCACGCCGACTCAAACGGTCTCATCGCAGCGGGTTCGGAGGATACGCAACTGACGTGGATGGACGCGCGGACCTCAGGCGGCCTTCCCGTCACGCCGCGCTACGGTAAACCGGTCGAGGTCCAGGCCCTGTGGCTGTCCGGTCTTGCGCTCATGGAGGAGATGGCGCTCGCGCTCGGCGAAGAGCCGCCCGCGCCCTGCGCCCTGCGCCGGCGGGCCGGCGACGCCTTCGAGAAACTCTTCTGGAACGACGAGACCGCGTGCCTCTATGATTGCGTCTTCCCGGACGGGCGGCGCGACGGGGCGGTGCGGCCGAATCAGATTTTCGCCGTCGGCCTGCCGTATGCGCCGCTTACGGGGAAGCGCGCCAGGTCGGTCGTCCGGACGGTCTGTGCGAAACTCCTGACGCCGCGCGGCCTTCGGACGCTCGCGCCCGGCCATCCCTCGTATAAAGGGATGTACGGCGGCGGCCCCGACGAGCGGGATGCGGCCTACCATCAGGGGACGGCGTGGCCGTGGCTGCTGGGGCCGTACGTGGACGCCCTCTTTAAGGTGGAGCCGCGCGATCGCGCCCGCGCCGAGGCGGGCCAGATTCTGGAGGACCTCCTGGATTCGATGGACGAGGCCGGGCTGGGCTTTCTAAGCGAGGTCTTCGACGGCGACCCGCCACACCACCCCGGCGGCTGCATCGCCCAGGCCTGGTCCGTCGCTGCCGCAATTCACATTTGGCGCGTCCTGGAGACAACCGGAGGCGTACCATGAGCGCCACTGTAGGCCGGGGCACGCCCCGGCCACCATCCTCACCGCATGTAGGCCGGGGCGTGCCCCGGCAATCATCCGCGTGGAGGCACACTCCTACCAAAGCGCCGGGGCGCGCCCCGGCCACCATGCTGCTCGCCCTCCTTCTGATGGCGCCACTCGCGCTTGCCCAAGAGGTCGAGGTCACCGCCTCCCTCGACATCACCGACGGCCTCGCCTGCGTGGGCGCGTACGTGCCGGTGACGTTCACGGTGACCAACCGGACGGGCAAAGAGATCGCCGAGGTGTTCGTGACGACGGGCGGGCCGGTGGACGTGCGCTCCGAGTGGCGCCTGGCGCCCGGCGAGACGGACGCCAAGGTCCTGCCGGTATTCTACACGGGCGCCGACTTGGCGCCGGCGGTTGAGTTCCGCGACGCCGACGGCAACCGCGTCGCCCGCGCAAAAGCCACGCTGCCGCAGGTCCGTTCGCTTCCCGAAGGCAAGGCGCTGGTCGCCATCCAGAAGGGCCTGCCCAACACCATTTACGAGGTCGTTCCTCAGCCTTTGTGGATTTCGGCGGAGGACCTGGGCCAAGCGTTGCGTTGCGGAGTTTTGGACGTTGTTGTCGTGGACAGGGACCTGCGGCTTCCCGGTGGGCGGGCGTGTCGGATCAATAACTCCCTTTCCTATCCCGGCAACCTGAAGTACGCTCCGTTCCCGGGCGGCGTGGACGGGGCCATTCAGCCCGCCATGTACGGACTTTTCGATTCACACTCCCGCAGAGCCGGGGACCGCCAACGGCTGTGGCTATGGCTGGGCCTGTTCGTTGTGGCCGTAGTGGCCGGCGGCGTGCTCGTTCATCGGCGAGGCGCGCTCTTTGTGGCGGGATGCATGGCGCTGCTGGCGGCAGGCGCGACCACTTGCATCTGGCTGCTGGCGCCCGCCAACAGCGCCACGCTTCAGGACGCGCGCATCTTCTACGTGAATCCGTTTCCAGCCACGGCAGTCGCTGCATCCACAATTCCAAGACTGAGGGCGCCCGCGGCGCTGGAGCACGTCGTCCACCTCCGATCACGTGGAGCGGCTCACGCCTGCTACCGGCTGGGGCAACCGGGCGTCACGCCCCTTCCCTGGCCGGTGCTCGCGGAGGCCCGGGACCTTTTCCGGCGGCAGTTCACGCTTGTTTGCCAAGCGCAAGAGCGGGTCGAGTCGCATGCAAGGCAGGTCCTGCTGCACATCCTCGACACGGTTGATCCACCCTTCGGACTGCCGGTCGATGACGTATCCGTGGAAGCGCTCAGAACGCTGGCGGATAGGCCCGACTGCATCAACGCCGTGCGCGTGGAGGGGCTTCGCGGGACGGACGCGGGCGGCCGGTCGCAGACCCTCGACGCCTGGGCCGTCCAGTGGCAGGCGAGCGATGAGCCGGACGTCGCCTACGCAGGCCGCAGCCTGAAGTGGTGGGACAGCGACCGACGCGAGGGCGATGGGCCGTTTCTGTTGGCGTGGTTCCACGACCCGCTGCCGGAAGGTGCGGACGATGGCGGCACGAGGGAGCGCCTGCCGGCGCTCGTGGTGTACGGCGACGCGGCGAAGCAAGAATAGGCGGGTGGCACGGCAACGCGCATGCGTGGCCGTGATGCGAGTTCCGGCCCCACGGCCGCCCCGGCGGGGCTGCCGTGCCACCCTGCAGTTGGCCGGGATGGCCACGTGCTCACCCGCCGCCAAGGCAGCGTGTAGGCCGCGGCGTGCCGCGGCTCGCGCACGGGTGGCCGCCACGGCGCGCCGGTTTTCGCCGCATTGACCACCGCCTAAAGCGGTTCTATCATTAGTGGCGATAGTATATGGGGCAAGGGCACACGGCACGCACGTGAGGAGGCGCAGGCGGGAGCGCGTGAAGGAACTCCAAGACACCCGGCGCACCGTCGTCAAGGAACGCGCCGTCCTGGTTGAAGTTATCTGCGACGCTCCCGGCGAGGTCGATGAGAAGGGCCACCGCGACCGTCTCGAGGAACTGGGGCGCCTCGCCGATACGGCCGGCGCCCGCGTCGTCGCCACGATGACGCAGCGCCGCCGCAGGTTCCACCCCGGCACGTACATCGGCCGCGGCAAGGTTGACGAACTTCGGGTTCTCGGCCGCATCAAGCGTGCCAACGTCATCATCTTCGACAACGACCTGGCGCCCGCCCAGGTCCACAACCTCGAGAGCGGCACCGGTGTCAAGACGATCGACCGCAGCGAACTGATCCTCGACATCTTCGCGTCGCGCGCCAGGACGCACGAAGCGCACCTTCAGGTGGAACTCGCGCAACTGGAGTATGCGTACCCGCGGCTCGCGAAGATGTGGACACACCTGTCGCGTATCGAGGGCGGCATAGGGACGCGCGGACCGGGCGAGACGCAACTCGAGACCGACCGCCGCACCGTCCGCCGCCGCATCAAGGACCTCAAGGAGCGGCTGGCCCGTATCGACGCCCGAAAGGAACGCGAGGTCCGGTCCCGCCGCAACCAACTGACGGTCGGCCTCGTCGGCTACACGAACGCCGGCAAGTCGAGCCTCCTGAACGTCCTGACCGGCGCCCGCGCGTACGTGCAGGACAAACTGTTCGCGACGCTCGACACGCGGACCCGCTCCTGGCCCCTGCCGCACGGCCTGACGGCCCTGCTGTCGGACACGATCGGTTTCATCCGCGACTTGCCGCACCACCTGGTGGCTTCGTTCAAGGCCACGCTCGAGGAGGCCGTCCATGCGGACCTCCTGCTGCACGTTGTGGACGCCTCGACCGAACACGTCCGGGCCGACCTGGCCGCCGTCGCGACGGTGCTCGAAGAGATCGGGTGCAGCGAGAAGCCGCAACTGGTGGTCCTGAACAAGGTGGACCTCCTGGCCGATCCGCTGCATCTGGACCTCCTGGAGCGTGCGTGCCCCGGCGCCGTCGCGACGAGCGCGACCACGGGCGCCGGTCTGGAGGACCTGGCCGACGTGGTTACCGAGCGTCTCGTGGGCCCCGAGACGGAAGCCACCGTCCGGGCCGACGCCGCCGACGGCCGCCTCCTGGCGTGGATCGACCAGCACGCAACGGTGCTGGAGCGCTCGATCCAGGACGGCTGCATCGTCCAGACGGTGCGCCTGCCCGGGCGGTTGCTCGGCGAAATACCCCGCGTGGCGGAGGCGTCTTATACCGTGAGCGGCGTGTCGCAGGACGGAGACGTTGCATGACGCGCAGCGGCACAACTCGGCGGGGCGCGGTCGAGGCGGTCCTGACGATCCTCGCGGCGCTGGCGGTTCTCGTCGGCGTGCCGCCGGCGGGAGGCGGAGAGTTCACCGTCCCGCCGCCGCCGCTCGACGAACGTGTCGAAGTCCAACCCAACAGCGACGAGCCGGGAACCACGGAGGCCGGCCGCCACCTCTACCGTCTGCCGGAGGGCTACCGCGGGCCGCTGGGCACGTTCAACCAGGCGGCGCTCATGCGGCATCAGAAGGAGCGGCTGTGTGCGATCAACGAGAAACTCAAGATCCGCCTGCGGATGTCCGAGACCCGGCACTACCTCGTGTTCAGCGACGTGGACTCGGCGGTCACGGCCCGGTTCCGCACTTGGAGCGAGGCCCTCTACGGGAACCTGCTGAAACATTTCGGCCTGCCCGAGAAGGCCCGCGTCTGGGACGGCAAGTGCGTGGTGATCCTGTTCAAGCGCCGGAGGGTGTTCGAGCGGTTCTCAAAGGTGTTCGACGGCCACGACGCCCGCAGCGCCGGGGCGTACTTTGCCGTCGAGGACCACGGGCCGGGGCAGCCGAACCTGGTGCACATGTGCTTTCCGGTCGATTCGGGCGACGTGCGGCGTCAGCAGGAACTGTTCGCCCACGAAGGCACGCACGCCTTCTTCGAACTCTACAAGACGCCCGGTCGCCTGCCGCTCTGGCTGCACGAGGGACTGGCCGAGTACATGACCACCGTCAACGATGGCGCGCTTCGGCGGGCGAAGTGGTTTTCCGCCGTCCGTGTGGCGGCGGCAAGGAAGCCGATCTCCGGTCTCTTTGCGGCCAAGGTCGGCGAAAGTCTCTCGCTCGAGCAGTACCGCGTGGCCCTCACGCTGGTGGATTTTCTGCTCGAGCAGGGGCGGCCGAAGTTCAAGACCTTCGTCGATGCCCTCAAAGACGGCAAGGAGCAGGACGCGGCGCTGCGGCAGGCCTACGGGTTCGGACTCGCGGAGTTGGCGCGCCGGTGGCGCGAGCACGTCCGCAGCCACCCGCCTGAACATGGTCACCCTTCGGGCTGACCATGCCACCCGCCTTATCTCCAGAACATGGTCACCCTTCGGGATGACCATGCCACCCATCCGCGGGCGCGCGAACTGTTGTAGCCCCGGACCCTGCCGCGCGGTATAACTCCGGAGTCCCGGACCGCCGGGGGAGATGCGGAGACACGGCCGATGTTGGCGATGGGCGAGACGCGGCTGCTCTTCTACAGCGAAGGCCTGACGATGACCGGCTACGCCACGGCCATCGTCGGCGCGGGCGTGTTTCTGTTGGTGCTGGTTCACGGCTTGATTCGGGCGGCCGGCTCGACCGAGGGCGACGGCGGGCGAGAGGTCAAGACCGTCGATCCGATCCTTCCGATGTGGCAGGTCGTCGTGGGCCTTTCGCTGGCGGGCCTCGTGTTTCTGATGACCTGGGTCGCCGCCGGCGATGCGGCCTGGCAGGTCCAGTTGGCGCTGATGGGCCTGGTGGCTCTGGCGTGCGGCGTGTGGGTCCTCTTCTTCTACCTGCGGGTGTTCAACTATCTCGGACGGTTGCCGATGGCGGGCCTCTTGGCGATGCGGTTGCTGGCGATCCTGTTGCTCGTGCTCCTCATCTTCAAGCCGGTCCTCAGTTTCGAGGAGACGCTCGAGCACCGGACCGACCTCTATGTCCTGGTGGACGCATCGGAGTCGATGTCCGTGAGCGATTACCCGGACACGCCCCACCGCCTCAGTTTGGCCACGCGGCAGGTCGAGGAGTACCTGAAGCGGTTCGAGACCGCCTTCGAGGTCAAACTCTACTGGTTCGACACGCGGGCCCACCAGGTCCAGCAAGGCCAGTGGCCCAACCCGGAAGGCGACGCCACCAACATCACGCGGGGCATCAAAGACGTGCTGGCGGCCGCGCGGCTCATCGACACCAGCGGCATCATCCTGATGAGCGACGGGCTGCACAACGCAGGCGGCGACGTTGCCAAAGAGATCACCGCCCTCGGCCCGCCGCGCATCTACACCATCGGCATCGGCACCGACCTGACGGCCCAGAGCGGGTACCAGGACATCAGCATCGAGAACGTCCGGGCGCCCGAGGAATCGACCGTCAACAACATCGCGAAGATCACGGTGGACATCGAGGCCGTGGGCCTGCCGGACCGCGGCATCAAGGTGGAACTCCGGGAGAACGACGTGCCGCTGGCCTCGGCGCCGCTGCGGCTCGACTCGGCGCCCGGGAGCCAGAGCGTGACGCTCACGTTCACGCCCGAGACGGTCGGCCGCCACACGTACGGCGTCCACATCCGTCCCGACCCGGCCGAGCGGCGGAGCGAGAACAACGAGCGAGACGTCCACATTCTGGTGACCGATCCGAAGATCCGCGTCCTCTACATCGAGGGCGTGGTGCGGCCGGAGTACAAGCCCCTGAAGAGCGTCCTGGAGACCGACCCGAACGTGGAATTGCTGGCGCTGGTGCAGGTGAAGCGCGGCGAGTTTCTGCAGTCGGGCAGCATGAAGGGTGTGTCGCTGGCGGGTTTTCCGCAGACGCTCGAGGACATGCGGAAGTTCGACGTGTACATCATCGGCGACCTCGACCGCAGTTACTTCTCGGCCCCGCAACTTACGAACCTCAAGACCGCCATCGGTGAAGGACGCGGGCTGGTCATGGTCGGCGGGTACAACAGTTTCGGCCCCGGCGGGTACGAGGGCACGGCGATGGAGGAGATCCTGCCCGTTCTGGTAGGTGCGCGGAGCATCGGCCAGGAGACCACGCCGTTCGTCCTCAAACTGACGCCCGAAGGCGCCAACCATCCCATCTTCTACGGCACGAAAGGCTTCTTCCAGTACCAGAGCGATGCGCCCAGCCGGCGGCTGCCGTACCTGAAGGGCTGCAACGTCCTCGCCCGTGCCAAGCCCGGCACGAGTATCCTGGCCGAGCATCCCGAACGGACGGGCGCGAGCGGGCCGCTCATCGTTCTGGCAGTCCACAACTACGGCAAGGGCCGCGCCGCCGCCTTTGCCGCCGACACGACCTACCAGTGGTACCTGCCGTTCAAGGCGATGGGCCGCGAGTCGCCTTACATCAAGTTCTGGGGCCAGATGGTCCGGTGGCTGGCGAACAAGGAGGTCAAGGAACAGTCGGACGAGCCGGGCCTGGACCTGCTCGTTCGCAAACCGTTCTACAACCCCGGCGAGAAGGTCCTCGTGCGCGCCAAAGTCCGGGCCGAGGAAGGACGGGCAACCAACTTCGCCACGACCACCGGCGTTCTGCTCGGGCCGGGCAGCGAGCGAGAGAGCCTGACGCTCGCCCTCGTGCCCGGCGCCGTGGGCGTGTACGAGACGACGCTCGACCCGCTCGACCCTGGCACGTACAAGGTGCTCGTCGAGGCGAAGAAGGAGGGCGTCGCTCTCGGCAAGGCCGAGGTCGAGTTCACCGTCGGCCGGCCGAACCAGGAGTTCGACCGGTTGAGCATCGACCGGGCGCTGCTCAAGAAAATCGCCCGGGCCACCGGCGCCGACTATTACGAACCCGCCGCCTTCGGAGACCTCGTCGAACGTCTGCGGACGCTGATGATCAAGGAAGACATCCACCGCGAGGTCGGCATCCAGACGGTGCCGGGCCTGTTCCCCATCCTCTTCGTCCTGTTCCTGGCCATCGTGACGGGCGAGTGGCTGCTGCGGAAGTATTATCAACTGAACTGACGTTCTGCCGATGGTATAATGGATTGCACACGGGTGGTGCCCGTGCACTGATCGGGGTCGGCGATGATGCGAGAGCGGCTTCTCGAACGTGTCAAGTCAGCGCTGTGCGAGACGTTCGGCCCGCGTCTGAAGGGTGTGGTCTTATACGGAAGCGAAGCGCGCGGCGAGGCTGCGCCGGACAGCGACATCGACTTCCTCGTTCTGTTGGAAGGCCCGCTCGAGGAGCCGAACGACTCCTGGGCCTGCGTCAACGCCGTTTACCCGCTGGTTCTGGAGAGCGGCCGGCCTATCCACGCCGAGCCGGTTGATGCCGCCGAATACGAGGCGGGCGAGTTTCCCCTGTATCAGAATGCCAAGCGTGAAGGCGTTTCGCTATGAGCCCCGCTGCTGAGGATCTGTGGGAACGCGCCAAGGATGCCCTTCGTGTCGCGAAACATGACTTGGCTTTGAGTGCCGATGCTGCGGCCTCACGTGCCTATTACGCGGCCTTCTACGCCGCCTCGGCACTGTTCGCGATCGAAGGCAAGATCTTCTCCAAGCACTCGGCCGTCGAAGCGGCCGTGCATCGTGATCTTGTACAGCCCGGCGTGTGGACAGCCGAACTCGGCAGAGGTTATTCGCGCCTGGCACAACTTCGCGCTCGCGGCGACTACGGCGGCAGCCGACACGTCTCGCCCGCCGATGCCGAGGAGGCCGTCCGGATTGCAGATGACATCCTCCGCGCTGTGGCCGCCGCCCATCCTGAAGAGTTCGGGAGTCTCGATCAGCCGTAGGCCGCGGCGCGCCGCGGCCTACGTTCGACACCGCGCGTTTTAGCCGCGACCTATCGGGGAGCGCGGCCCGACTGAGGAGAGGCACCCGGTAATGAGATTCACGTGGATCGCCTCGTTGGTCATTGTTTCCCTCATGGTCCTCGTCTTGGTGGCAGCGTTTACCGTTTACGCTTGTGACGTAGCGATCATCAGCATTCTCGGGCGCTTGGTAGGACTATCTGACGAGACCTCGCTTGAAGCCGATGAGGAACGCCCCATGCCCAACGCTGCACTGCCCCGCGCCGCACGCGGCGCAGGCGAGCGCATCGAAATCGAGACCGATTGCCTCAAGGCCGAGGTCTGGCCGCGAGGGTACGTCACCGGCGTCAAGGCCAACACGCTGCTCGACAAGAGAACCGGGGCGCGCGACGGTTCCTTCGGTCTCGACATCGTCGACTTCCTCATGGGGCCGGGGGCCGAAAGCGGCGCGCCATACGAGTTCCGCAACCTCTATCACGGCAACATCGCCAAGCATTACATCGAACTGCCGCAGATCTGTACCCAGGCGAAGCGCATCGAGTCGGAGTTTGTCGTCGGCCGCGATTTCGTCGCCGTCCGTCAGTGGTGGCGGTACACGAAGGCCGCGCCGGGCTACGAAAGCGGTTCGCTCTGGGAACAGATGCTCGTCTTTCCGATGGGCCGGCGCTGGTTCCTGGCGAGCGACCGCATCACGAGCGCCAACGACGTACAGAACGTGTTCCTTCGGATCGACATGCCGGGGCACGTGCGGCACAAGCGCGGTGATACGTTTGAGGAAGTCTTTCTCTCTTACGAAGGCCGCATCCCGGCCGCCGACTTCTTCGAGGACTTCCCGCCCGATGCCCGCCACCTGTACCAGCGCGGCGTGGCGCCGCTGCCCGAGCGTTTCATCCGGGCCAGAAAGATCCGAGGGCCGCGGATGCCCTGGCTTGCCGGCATGACGCTCCGGCCCGGGATCGTCTACGAAGCGTGGTGTCACCAGCGCGGCTACGTGTGTTTCATCCAGGAGATCGGGGGCCTCGCCGTGAAGCGCGGCGACAGTTTTGCGGCAGCCTACGTCGTTGGATACTTCGATTCGCTTAAGGAGATGGAAGCCGAGTCCGACCGCCTGCGCGGCTTCACGTCGCTTGCCGCCACGAAGGATTACTGGCTCCTCGCCGAAGGCGTGATCCTGCGCGGCGGCACGAGCAAGACCGAGCGCGGCGGCGCGAGCGAAACGAAGCGCGGCGGGTCTCCGCACCCGCCGTGCGGTCCAGACGTGCGCGGTGCTTCAGGAGAACCACCGCGCTTCCGCATCGAGCCGCAAGGCCGGTGGCCGGCCCCGAAGACGTACCGCGTCCTCGCCCACGGCCACGGCGAAGCGGTTATCAACGGCAAGCGCATCCGGATCGACGGCGAGGGAATCTTCGACATCCCAGTGGCGGCCTCATCGCGCCCGTAGCGTCGCGCTTTATCCCCGACGTACCCATCGCACGATGCGAAACTGTGGCATCGGACCTGCCCACTTGCCGCCCAGATGCACCTTCTTGCCGAGCCGCACGATGTCGGCGTAGGCGCGGATGCCGAGTTGGTCGATCTCGTCCCATGCGGCAAGCGGCGCGGCGTCCTTGGCATTCTTGAAATCTGCCGCTTGCAGACAGACCTCCTGCCAGTTGTCCGACGCCTTCAGGGTCACCTGGGCCAGGTACTCCTTCCTGCGCCCGCGATAGCCCCGCCACTCGTTCTCGCGGACGATGACCACGAGCCGGTTCTCGTGCGCCGACTTCACCTCCAGCGTCAGCCGCGCGCCCTTCGGCCCCCGCCACTTCGGATCGGTCACCTTCCGCGTCCAGAACTGCCAGTGGTGCGGGTTGCCGCGCTCCAGCACGTACCAGTCGTGGAACCCTCGCTCGAAGTCGTCGATGACGAGCGAGCGGCGGTCGGTGGCCTTCACGCCGGCCTTCCGGAGCATCTCCGGCGTCGCGGTCAGGAGATCGGAACTCAGGCAGAGCCGCTCCACGCGGCGGTTTCGCGACAGCGTCTCGGGCCGGTCCAGTTCGTAGTGGACGTTCGCGAAGGCCACCAGCGGCCGGTCGAGATCCAGGATGGGGCACTCGCCGAGCCACGCATCGCCCTCTTGCCGCGCGCCGGCATCGCGCCAGAACCGCGGCAGGGCATCGGGGTCGATGGCGTAATAGATGTCCACGGCGCCGACACGCATCGCGCGGTCGGGCTTGACGCGGACGCGCGGCACACCGTCCGGCCGGTCCAGGACGAGTTCGGCCGGCGGCGTCTTCGGAAACGCAAAGCCCCCTTTCAGATGGGCGTCGAGCCACAGCGGCCGGCACACCTCGTTCTCCGGCAGAAAACGGTGGTTCAGGTGCGGCGCGAACGTGAACCGCTGGTTACGGTGACGCAGCAGGCCGTAGCACCGGTAAACGCTCTCCATGCGGGAGTTGAAATCGTTCGTGGCGCCGAGAAAGAGAATAGGGCACGCCACGTGCGGCGCGTACGCCTCCGACGCGATCGTCTTTCGGAACAGCGCGGTGGCGGCGTCGCTGCCGTCGGTCTTGCGGGCCGTCCCGGGGATGCCGGGGACGTCGTGCGTGCGGAACCCCACGCCGCCGACCGACGGCACCGCCGCCTTCACCCGCGCGTCGGTGCCCGCCACGTAGAACGTCAGGTTGCCGCCCATCGAATGGCCGAAGACACCGAGCCGGTCCCCGTCCACCTCCGGCTGCCGCTCCAGAAACGTCAGTGCCCGCCGGCACGCCAGCGTCAGCAGATACCAGTTGTTGTTCTTCGGCGAGGCGAACGACGCGAGGCTCTTCGGCGTCGGCTTGAGGCTCGCGTACCCCGGCACGTTCGACTGCGTCGGATCCACCGCGCCCCAATCCGTGTTGGGCCACTCGGGATGCTTCTCGTCCATCGGGCGGCCACCCCAGTTGACGGAGATACACCCGTACCCGCGGCCGACGTAATACTCCACGGGGTTGAGAAACGCCCGCTGCCCGCCGCCGTGCATGTGCAAGAGGCCGGGGACCTTGGCGTCCACTTTCGGACGACCGTAGAAGGCGGCCATGCGGGCCTTTGCGCCCTTGAACGTGCCGATCGTGTACCGCAGCACCTGGTAGACGCCAACGTCGTCGGCCCATTCCGCCGCCACCTCAACCCCAAGCGGCTCAGCGCGCGGGTCGAAATCGGCCCACAACTCCGTCACGTTCTGCGGAACCGTTGGCGCGGCAGCCCCGAAGACCTGCCCAACGAGCAGAAGCAGCAACGGCACATAGGCAAGGAAACGATTGGATGCTCTCGACATTGTTGTTGGCCTCTCCTTTTCGCCGCTGCGTCCCTGCCGCGCCTTCTTCGCAACGCCAACAGGCAGCGGCACCGCGCGGCCGATGGCCTACAACCGCCCCGCGGCGCCCTTCTTGAGGACGACCGTCGTCTTGCCGCCGCGACGGATCACCGCCTGACCGTCCACGCCGCGAGGCGGGTCGGTCGCAAGGTACACCTCCTCGCGCGTGCGGCCGAGCGTGATGCGCACACCCTTGCCGTCGGCGAGCGTCTGAAACGCCGGCGACTCGGCGCCCTTGCGGTAAGGATACAACACTGCCAGGAACGGCCGGCCGGGCGTCTCGGTCGCGCGGACCCCCTGCTGGAGTTCCCCTTTCCGCCACCGGTCGGCGCCGATGCGGAAATCCTTCGGGATCTCGCTCGAAGAGTCCCGCTTCGGCCACGCCCACCGCGCCAGGCTCACCTTCTCGTTCTCGACCCTCGCCATGTAGAGGACCGCGTCGGCCGCCAGTTGCCCGTCGAAACGAAACGTCTGCCCCTCCTGACGGACCGACCGCGCCAGGGTCCACAGGTTGAACGTGGCCGGCTCGCTGGAGGCGATCTCGTCGCGGATGACGAGGTAGTCCTCCAGCGCCGACCCCGCCGCGTGTTTCACAAGCATCACGAGGCGCCGATACCGCGCCGTATGGTTGAGCCGCCGGCGCGGAAAGGCGGCACCCTCCGGCGTCTCGTGCGGCCAGCGCGGCAGCCGCCGCAGACGGCTCGTCCTCACCTGGCCGACCACAACGTCGCCGGCCGCCGACGTTTCCATCACCAGCAGTTGCCCGACGGCGTCCATGTTCTCGTTGTCTCCCAGGTTCACACGGTTATGCATGTGTTCCTGGTCCGGCCGCGGCGCGTCGCCCGACTGCCAGTCCAGGGCGATGGGCATCCCGGCGCCGAAGAAATGAAAACTCAACTCGTCGCCGTGGTACCCGCCGCGCGCGCTGCCGCACTTGAAGGCCACAAACGTCTCGTGCGGCGTGCCGAAACGGCTTCTCAGGACGGCGCCGAAGCCCTTGAACGCGCGGCTGGGCCAATCGGCCGGGTCGAGGCGTGCGGCGGGAGCGTACGGATCCGCCAGGAGCACGTCGGTCGCCAGGTCGCCGCTGCCGCCGTCGCCATAGTAGTGGCGGTACAGGGCCTGCCAGACGCCGGCCGTTTTGGGATCGCGCTTCCGGATGCCCGCCGCCGCCACGCCGAACAGCCGCCCGGCGGCGTCCTGCCACGGCGAGGTGTCGCCGAGGGGAGCGAGACTTCGCCGCCCCAATCGCGGGTCGGGCGGCGTGTGCAGGTGGCGCAGGAACTCGATCTGCGCCCGCCACTCGGGCCACTCAAACGGGTCCGCCAAGCCCGAGTTCTGGGCCGCCCGCGCCACGCGCAGCAGCGGGGCGAGCGTCGCCGCCTGCCCGCCGGGACAGGCGCGGCCGGCGCCGTCCGCCGTCGCCATGGTCCGCCGCAGGTCCTCCCGCAAGTCCCGCAGGCCGCGGTCCATCCACCGCCGGGCCTGCGGATGGTCGGGCATCATCGCCGCCGCGTAGATGCCAAGACCGTACATCTCGTGGCCGTGTGCCGTGCCGCCGGCGTCCCAACCGGCGCCGGACCCGGGCCGGTAATTCGGGTCCGCGAACACGTAGCCCAGCAGTGCCGCCCGCGCGTCGCCGGCAGGGCCACCGGCCGCCGAGAGGTCCGCACGCACCATCGCCGCCGCCAGCCGACGCGCCTGCGCACCCGGCGCAAGAAACGCATCCTGATACGAGCGGCCGAGGTACACGCCTGTGTCGAGCCCCGGGCCGGGCAGCCGCTCACGCCGACCCGCCAGGAACTCCGCCAGATGCCGGTCGCCCGGAATCTCGCCGCGAACCACGCCCATGACCAGCCGCGCCGCCGGCGTGTCCTTGCCGCCCGCAACGTCGTCGCGAATCTTCTGAAGACGCTCGTGCGTCGTGAGGATGTGGGGGGCGGGCCTGGCGGGGTCGCGTTTCCACTCAAGGACCCACTCGTTCAGGACGCGGTCGAGCGGAATGTCGGCGCGAGAGCGGATGAGGGCCTGGAGTTCCCCTTTCGAGTCGAACCGTTTCACGGGCCCCGCCAGCAGGGCCCATCGCCGGCGTCCGTCGGCCAGCGGAAACGCGATCGCCATCCCGCGGCCGTCCTCGAGTGCCCGCACGGCCGGGAACTGCTCGTACGGTCGCGACCATTCGCCGGCGCAGACCATCGCGGCGCCGACGGCCGGCCGACCGTCGCCCGAGCCAACCGCCAGGCACACCTGGGCGCTGTCCGGGACACGGCTCCGCTTCGGTCGCAGCGTCGCGAACGGGCGGCCTTCGCAAAATCGCCCCGCCAGAGGGTCGCGCCGAACCTCGTACGCCGGCCGCGCGCTGCCGTCGGCGCCGACAAACCACGGCAGCCAGAGCGCCTCGGACGGTTTCAGGCGGTCCTTCAGCACGCACGCCATCCGTGCGCCCTCGCCGAGACGGTACTTCTCTTCCAGGTCGATCCACGGTTCGCCGCGGACACCTCGGATCGTGACCTCGTAACTGTGTCCCTTCTCATCGAGGACGTACTTCAGCCGCACCTCGCCGCGCAGTGGCCCGGCGGCTTCAACCGTCGTCTTGATCTCCTTGACGCGGCCGGCGCCCTGCAGGCGCCACTGTCCGTACCACGCCTTCGCTGCGTGCGGCCGGGCGCCGAGAACCGGCGCGGGCGTCTTGGCGAGGTCCAAAGGGCGGGGAAACGCCTTGGACGGGGCCGGAATCGCCACCTCGGCGGCGCCGGTCGAAAGGACGAGCCGGTCGCCTTCCCGTCGGACGCTCAGGCCGCCGCCGGGCTGCCCGGCCTTGCGCCCGTCGTCGCGGTAGGTCAGCCGGTACGTCACACGGCGGTTCTTGGGCAGGGTGATCTTCAGCCACAGCCGCGCGCGGCGGACGGCGCCGGGCTTGCCTTCGAGGAGATCGACCTGGACGGGCACGGGCTTGCCGGCCGAGTCGGCCAGGGCGAACGTGTTGGCCGCGACCTTGGCCTCGGGAATCCGCACGTCGTGGTGGACGAGTTCGTCGGTCCAGGAGTAGCCGACCGGTTCGCGGAAGGAGATCGTCTGGCTGTATTCGGCCGCCAGGACGGGGCCGCTGAGGGCAGCCAGGACGCCCAGCGCCGGAACCACTGCGGCAAATCTCATCCGAGCCCCGCTCCGTTTCCCGCCCGACGTGATCAGGATGATGCGGGGAAGCACTGGCGGCCCCCATCCGCTTCCAGTTGAACCGTGCCGGCCCCGGGGAGTTCCCGGTGTTTTGCGGTGCGGCCGTCGGGCTTCTTCCAGGACGCCGGCCATCCGCGTGCGGCGACGCAGGACGGCGTCCATTTTGGGTTGCTCTTGCGCCGATGGGGTGCGTAACATAAGCGGTGGAGACGTTATGGACTCGGCTTCCCAGAGGACGTCGGACGGTCCCGCAGCCGGAACGGAACCCGACCTGCGCGCCGAGGCGCCGCGCGCCAAGGCCGTTCAGGTCTGGGCGTTCCTCTGCCCCAACCCCATGTGCAATACGGAACTGATCATCTTTCCGGAGCAGACCGGCCAGTGGGTCGAGTGTCCGTCGTGCGGGCTCCAACTTCGCGCCCCGGAAGTCATCCCCGGCAAAGACGATCCCCCCTACGTGCCGCAACGCGTCGTTCCACGCCGCCAGGCCCGGATGTCGGCGGACGAGGCCGCGTGGCTCGCGATCGAGGACGCCGGTTCGAAGTCCCTGGCCGTAAAGCCCCACGGGTGGGCTGGACCCGTTCCGGGAAAGACGGCCGCCCGGGCCGAGCCGACGCCACTCGCCGACCATCCGGGCGCCGCGGCGCGTGACGCCCTGGCCAGGGAGGTTGCCCGTGCGTCGGCCGCCCGGGCCGAGCCGGAGTCCGTCTCGCCGGAACGCGCCGCGCCGGAACGCGCCGCGCCGGAGGTTACCCGGGCCGCCGACGCGCTGGACTCGCTCGCACGCGGGTCACATGAAGGCGCCGGGACACCGCCCGGTGCAAGAAAGGAACCGCCCGCCCCGCCCGCGCCCCAGGCCCCGTCGGAATTGAGGTTCCGCGAGGAATCCGAGCCGCTTCCCGAGTCCACGGTCCGCGAAACCCTCCCTGTCCCTCTCGAACGGGCGCCCATGGCGGAACCCGTCGTCCGCGAGAAGCCGGTCCTGCGGGCCGAGGCGGTCGTTCGTCCGACGCTCCCCGGAGGCAGGGGCCCGGCCGGCCGGCCGAACGCGCCGTATCCCGACCGACGCGTACGGGGCGAGATCGGATCGCCCGATGACACGCGCGCCGGTTCGCCGGACTTGCCCGCGCCCGTCTGGGGGTCGCCGGGACGGCGGCCGGCTCGCACGTTCCGTTCGGACCTTCTGGTCGTGTGGATGATCGCCGTTCTGGTGGCGGCCGGGGTCGGTTTTCTGGCATGGCTGACCGGACTGCCGGACTTGGCGGCGGGGTCGATCCTGGCCATCGGCGTGGCCCTGCTCTGGACCTTCTTCGGCCGCGGTTCCGACAAGGCCGCCCCGCCGGCCGGGCCATCGTGGTGATGGGCCCGGCGGCCGCCCCGTTGACGGTCAATCGCGCCGGGCCAGCGCTCTGTCGCTGCTGATTTGCGGGGTGCCACTGGCTGCTTGTCAGCCAGTGTGTGGCGAGCAGCAGGAAGGCACTGGCGGACAAGCCGCCAGTGGCACCCACCGTTTCACGTGGGACAGAACACCAGCGCCAGGCGTCCTGTGGTCCCGTCCCGGCAGGCCTCTGGATGCTGAACCCACAGACGCGCGGCCGCAACCTCCACCAACAGGTGGCAGACTCCGCCGACACGTTCGCAGCGGACGACCCGCGAGCTGCCGGCCGGGTCCGCTTGGAACGTCACGTCCTCCGGTCTCAGGATGAGCCGCTGCCGTCCGGCGAGGTTCGGCGGCAGACCTTCGAGGATCGCCGTCCCGTCGCACGTCAGGACGCCGCCGGCCGCGTCGCCTTGAAGTTCACCTGCCGGACCGAGCGCCTGCGCGACGGCGAGGTTGACGGGGCGGCGATAGACCTTCTCGGCGTCGCCGGCCTGCGCAACGGCGCCGTCCAGCAGCACGATGACATCGTCGGCAAGCCGCAGGGCCTCCGTCGTGTTGTGTGTCGCCAGGAGCACGCCTGCCTGGGTGTCGGCGAGGGCGTCGCGAAGGAGGCCGAACACCTCTGCCCGGCCCGGGCCATCGAGATGGGCGAGCGGCTCGTCCAGCAACAACCAGTCGGGCTCGTTCGCGAGGGCCCGCGCGACGGCCAGCCGCTGCCGCTCGCCGCCCGAGAGGTTCGCCGGTCGGCGGCCCCGCAGTGATGCGAGGCGCATCCGCTCAAGCATCCGGTCCGCGCGGCGTCGGCGCTCGGGCCGCCCCAAACCTGAACTTGCCGACACGAGGTCGAGGTGCTGCTCAACCGTCAGGTGGTCCCACAAGGCCGGCGTCTGAAACACCATGCCGAGCCGCTCGCGCCGCGGGTCGAACGGCCGAGCCGTGCCGGCCTGGTCGCCGGGTTCGCCCAGGACAACGCGTCCGGTCGTCGGCCGCAACAGTCCCGCCAGGATCCAGAGCAGCGTGGTCTTGCCGGAACCGCTCGGCCCCACCAGCACCGACACGCGGCCGGGCGTGATTTCCAGGCGGACCTCGCGCAGCACGGGCCGGTCCCCGTAGGCGAAGCCGACGTCCCGGCACGTGAGAACCTTGATCATCGCTCCCCCTCAACCGTTCGCCGGCGCCCGAGCGAAAGCAGCAGGCCGAACAGCACGATCGCCGGGCCGATAAGCAACAGGATGTCCAGGGCCAGCGCGCTGGTGACCGACGCCGGCGCCGTGTGGATCAGCGTGTACAGCCGCACCCCGAGCGTGCTTGCCCCCGGCGGGACGAGCAGGACCGACATCTCCAGTTCCGTGGCGGCCAGGAGTGCGGCGAGCAGCCCCGCCGCCGGCAGCGTCAGACGGTGCCTCGGCCAGAGCACGTGCCGCAGCGTTCGCCACACCGAAACGCCGTGGACCCGCGCCGCCGCCACCGGCTCGACCGGCTCACGCCGCCAGAGCGCATAGAGCATGAGCGTAGCCACGGGCAGGAACCGCGCGGCATACCCGAAGACCAGCGGCCAGGGCGTGTCGCGGACAACCGACAGCGCCCGGGTCTGCGCGAGCCCGATCATGCCGATGCCGAGCAGCGAGGGCGGCACCGCCAGGTTCAGCAGGACCAGCGGCGCGGCGGTCCGCGTGCCGCGCCGGGCCGCACGCACCCAACGCGAAGCCAGGATGGCCGCGACCACCATGCACAGGACGCCCGCCGCGCCTGAGAGCAAGAGCGTCTGCCATGCCTGGTCGCGGGCGGCCGAGAACGCCTCAGCGAGCGCACGCCACGAGCCTGCCCTGTGCGCCAGGACCGCGACCGGCACGGCCAGTGCGACGGCGAGCACCGCGGCGCTCGCCGCGGCGCAGAGGACTCGCGCGGGCAGCCGCGGCGGCGGACGGCTCGCCGCCGCTGGACGGTCCAGGCCCGTCCAGGCCCGCCCGCCTCCCCACAGGGCCGCCGCAACGGCCACGGCGCCGACGGCCGCCATCGGCGCCGCCAGCGCCGCCGCGCCGTCCGGATCGAGAAGCGCGGCGTACTGGATCAACACCTGGGTGCCGTACGTGCTGATCAGGAACATGCCCGGGATGATGTGGTCGTTCATCGCAAAAAGCATGACGAGCAACCACGCCGCCGCCGTCGGCCCGATCGCCGGCCGCAGCGTCAAATGCAGCAAGGCCGATGTGCGCGATATGCCCAAGACGCGTCGGGCGGGCCAACCGGCTTCGAGTCGCCGCCGCGCGTACGTCAGGACCAGCGCCGCCAGGCCGAAGTACCGCAGCGCCACCACCATCGCGGCGGCGGGCACCGAAAACACGGGCAGGCGGACGTCGCCGAAGACGGCCTGCACCGCGTGCGTCACGGCGCCTTCACGTCCGAGCGCCACGATCCAGGCGGTCGCGAGCAGCGACGAGGGAACCAGCATCGGCAGACACGCCAGCCAGGCGGCGGCGCCGGCCCATCGCCGCGGCAGTTGTGCCGCCGCCGCCACGAGCATCCAGGCCGGCGCCAGGGCGAACGTCGCCGCCAAGGCGGCCAGCCGGACGGTTCGCCCAAGCGCCAGCCAGCCGCGCGACGTGCCCCACCACTCGGCGTAACCGCCGTCGGCCCCGGTCGCCGAGAAGGAGCAGGCGAGCGCGACGATAAGCGGCAGCAGGGTCAGCACGGACAGGACCTCGGCCGCCGGGCCGAGAAGCCCGGTCCCGGCACGGGGCGATGTGACGGTTTGTCCCAGGGTCGCCGGCATCGTCGGTCGCCTGCTCCTACAACGCTGCGCAAAGCAGCGCTGCGGGCCTACTGGTCCATCCCCACCCGCCTGCACAGCGCAACGACGTCCTTGATGGAGGCGGCCGCACGTGCCCAGTCCACCTGCATCGTCGGGCCGGCGCGGAGAGCATGCCAGGGCGTCTTCTCGTCGGCCAGGTCGGTCCCGAGCGGAATCTGGGCGCCGGCGCCTCGCATCAAGCGCCGCTCGACCTCGGCCGAGAGCAGGTAATCGATCAGCCGCTTGCCTTGCTGCGGATGGGGGCAACCCGCAACGAGCGCGACGGTGTTCGGGATGAGGACGGCGCCTTGGGCGGCGTCGGGAACGAGCACGCGGACGGGTTTGCCGGCCTGGATGGCGGCCCAGGCGTCGTCGGTGTCGGTGAGGCCGAAGGCGCGCTCGCCGGCGACCACCAGGTCGCGGACCGTGGCGTTGCCCGGGCACAGGGCCGTCTCGTTGGCGTGGACGGCGCGGAGCCACGCCTCGAGCCGCTCCGGTCCCCATCGCTGATGGAGAACGGCGACGTGCGTGAGCGTCGTGCCGAAGAACGGCCTGGCCATGGCCGCCCGGCCGCACCACTTCGCGTCGGTGAAGGCGGAAAGGTCCGAGGGGAGGTCATGCGCCTCGACGAGTTGGGTGTTGTAGATGACGACCCGCATGCGTGCCGCAAAGCCCGTCCACCGTCCTTCGGGATCACGGAACTGCGGCGGGATGCGCTCGACGTTGGGGCTCCGGTACGCGGTCAGCAGGCCCATCTCGGCCAGGCGCACCGTCTGGACGATCTCGTTGTTCCAGTGGACGTCGCAATCGGGGTCGGTGCGGCGGGCGATGAGGCGGTTGACGAGGCCGGTGGTTTTCGCGTCCTCGGTATCGTAAACGGGCCGGACCTCGATGCCGGTGGCGCGCTCGAAGGCCTTGAGGATCGGCTCGGAGTGGATCTGGTCAAGCGCCGTATAGACGACCACCACGTCGTGTGTCTCGTCGCCGCGCCCGCAGCCGAGGTGCGCCGCCACGAGCGACGCGCAGAGCGCAGCGACGAACAGCGCCGCCGACAACCGATGCCCGATCATCGGGTCACTCCTCCTTGACGAGTTTCTTGATGATGACGGTCACGTCCTGCTCGAACCGCCGGCCGAAGACCGAGACGATCAGGTGTCGCCAGAAGGCGTCGGCGTCGGTGAGTAGGAACGCTTCGCCGCCGCCTTCTTTGGCAATGCGTCCCAGATCGGGCTGAATGCTCGTCCGCTGGATGCCCTTGGCGCCCGTGCCGCCGACGTCGATGACGTTGATCGTGCCGCCCGCCTTGCTGAACGCGGCCGCACGGGCAAAGACCTCGTTGCGGCCCGACGGGTGGCAAGGGGAGTCGCCGACGAGGATGATGATGCGGCGGCGTCTGCGGTTCCATTGCATCTCGTCGTCGGCGGCGACGCGGATACCCTCGTGGATGGGTTCGGGGATGTCGGCCCCTCCGCCCGCCGTGGTCGTGTCGATGAACTCGCGAATGGCCGCCACGTCGTCGCCGATGGCGACCGACTTAACGGCCTCCGGGCCGTAATCGTCGCCGTAGTCCTTGTAGGCGACGATGCCGAACCTCGCGTTCGGCACCAGCCCGGTCACTACGTCGAGGATCTGGTGCAACCGCACTTTGGCCTGCTCGATGTAGGGCGTCATGCTGTCGGTGGCGTCGAGAACGAAGACGACATCGAGGCCGATGCCCCTGAGTTGCCCGATGTGCTTTCCGAATCCGGCGCTCGTGCCGTCGAGCAGGCCGATGCCGACGCCGCCGCCCGGCGCAGTGACGGCGCCCGGCGATGCCGCCAGGGCATCGGCCAGGTCGTTGATGGGGTCGGCCACGCCGGTCACAAACTGGGTTGCCGCTGCCATGGGCGGCTGGTTCAGGACCGCTTCAAGGTCGTCCGGCACGGGCGCCGACGGCATGACCACGGCTTCGGGACTCGGTGCCGGGTTGGTGTCGGCCGGGGTGGCGTCGCCGCCGCCGGCAGCCCCGGGCGAGTCGGCGCCGGCCTCGGCGCCGGCCTCCGGCGCCAGGAGCATAAGCGGGCGATCCGTCGCGGCGATGCGCACGACGACCCAGGTCACCATCCCGGCGAGCAGGATGAGGAGCACGTGCACGACGAGCGAGATGGCCCACGACGGGGCCGACTCCTTGAGTTCCCTCAGCCACTCGTTCAGGCTCATCGTGACCTTTCCTGCCATCGCGCGGCGGGTCTCCGCACCCGCCGCGCAACGCCTGCTGTCATTCCGAGCGACCGCGGCAGAGCCGCGGGAGTCGAGGAATCTCGCCATTGTTCGTTTGCGGCCGGCCCAACAGCGAGATCTCTCCGCTCGCCTCCGCTCGCGCGGAGACTCGGTCGAGATGACATCGCAGACACACCCCCTGGTGCGCGGCGGGTGGGGACACCCACCGCGCAACACTCGACGGCGGTGGCGTGTTATGCACCCTTCCGGGGCGATGCCTTGACGGCGAGTTTCGCAACGGAGACCTTTTTCATGGGGCTCGCGAGCGCCGCATCGAGCGCGCGGGCCACGTCGTCGATACGCAGCGACGGGTCGGCCAGGATCAGGACACCGATGGCCGGCATGTTGATCTGGGAGAGTTTCTCGCGGATGGCGTCGTAGTTGTCGTGCGGCAGGCGGGCGCGGCCGACCGTGATGGCGACACCCGCGTCGGTGCGCCGGAGCCTGACCTGGATGATCGACGGGAAGTCCTCCCGGACGGCGCCCCCGCCCGTGCCGGCCTCGCGGTGGCCCATCGTGAAGTCGCGTTCCGGCACCAGGAACTGCGTCGCCAGGACGAAGAACGCGAGCAGGATGAAGACGACGTCCACCATGGCGGGCGCCTTCAGCAGGTCGCCGGTGTCTTCGGATGGCTCGGGCGTAAACCGCACGGCTACTCGTCTCCTCGGGCGCGAAAGATGATCTGCGGCAGGCGGATGCTGCGGCAGACGTCAAGGACCTCGTCCAGTCGGGCGAACCGCTGCCGCCGGTCGGCGCGGACCACGACGCGGACCGCCTCTCCGCTTCGCCGGGCACGAGCCAGGTGCGCCGTCAGGACGCCGGCCAGGTCATCGAGCACGATGCGTCGACCGCCGACGGACAGGGCCCCGTCCGGCCGGAGGTTGACCGTGACTTCGGCCGGCACTTCCTTGGCGGCGTCGGGGCTCGTCATGATGGGCAACTCGACCTCGGGATCCTTGTGACTCTGGATCAACTGGCTGGTCAGCATGAAGAAGCAGATCAGGAGAAAGACGATATCCACGAGCGGCGCCACCCGGAAACGGTGGTCCGTCCGTGGCTCGGCCGGCACGAAGTTCAGTGCGCCCCGGGTCTCGTTCATGGCTGATCCTCGCTCGGCGGTTCGTCCCGGCGTCCGGCTTGGGAGCGTTCGCGGGCGGACTGTCCCTCGGTCATTTGGCGCATCAATCGGTCGCACACGCCGGCCGCGTCCTGCCCGATCCGCGTGACGCGGTCGCGGAAATAACTGTGGAAGAACATCATCGGGATCGCCACGACGAGCCCCATGCACGTCGTGACGAGGGCCTCGGACACGCCCACGGCGAGTTCGTCCGCCTCGGCGGCGCCCTTGGCCGCACCCAGGACGTTGAACGAGCCGATCATGCCGGTGACCGTCCCAAGCAGTCCGAGCATCGGCGCCACGGCCGCAATGAAACCGATATAGCCCACCCGCTGGTAGAGGCGGGTGACCTCTTTGGCGCCCTGCTCCTGCATGATCTCACGTGCGGCGGTCAGGCTCATGCGGCCCTGCGAGAAGGTGTGATTGACGACGCGGGCAAGCATGCAGTCAAACGCCCCGGCCAGGTTCTGGACTTCGTTGAACTTCCCCTGCCGCGCCAGTTGCACGAGTTCCTGTGCCAGGCGCGGCGGAATCAACTTTTTCGATTGGATGCGGACGAACGCATCGATCACCAACGCCAGGCCGGCGAAACTCAGCCAGATGATGACGTATCCCACGTAGGAGCCGGCCTGGATGAAGTCGCGAAGGCTCGTTCGTTTCTCGCCCGGGTCGTTGCCGCTGTCGTCGGCCGGACTGTTGTCTTCGGTGGCGGCAAGGGCCACCGTTGCCGCCACCAGGAGCGCGGCGAGGAGGGCCGGCCACGTCGGTTGGGTGTGCGTTCGGTTCAGCATGGCGTGCCTCTTCATTCTATCAGCGTTCGCGGACCGGCTCGCGTGGGCGCCGGCTTTGGAGGCGCCTGCGCAGTGCCTTCAGTTGGCTCTGAAGTTCGGGATCGCCGAAATCGGGATGCAGCGCCTCGGCGACCCGCAGTATATCGGTCGCATCGCCGTCGTGCCTGCCCGCGACCAGCCCTTCGGCCAGAGCAAGGGTGGCGCGGCACCAGTCGGGGGTACCCGGCCGGCACAGCCCGCGGGCCTTGCGAAACGACGCGACCGCACGGTCCGCCCGGCGAAGGTCCAGGTTGACCCGGCCGAGCGCCAGGTGGACCTGGACCGACTTGGGGAACCGGGCGGCCAACTGGTCGAGGAGCCCCACGGCCTGGTTCAGTTGCCGGCTCTGGCGGTAGGCTTCAACCATCATGAGCGAGCAGCCCTCGAGCCGCTTCGCGTCGTCGCGCACCGTTCTGGACGCCAGGAGTTTCTCGAGGAATCGTCGGGCGTCGGCCGAGGCGCCGACGTCGAGCAGCGCCCGGGCCGCACGCCGCGAGGCTGCCACGAACTGCCGCTCATCGGCCACGGCTTGGGCGACGGCGGCGTCGCAAAGGTCCAGCACCCGGCGCTGCACTTCGGACCGGCCGGCGTCCTGGACGCTCGCGTACCGTCGCGCCAGCGCCTCGGCAAGCCGCAGACGTGCCAGCGGCGAGCCCTTCTCCCTCCCTTCCGGAACCTTGGCCAGGGCCTTCGAGGCTTCCTCGATCAGGCCGAGGTCGAGCAGCAGTTCCACCCGCAACCACGCCGCAGCCCCCGCGACGGCCGGGTCGTCCTTGAGCGCCCCAAGGCCGGCGTCGAGAACGCTCAGGGCCTGGCGGCGGTCGCCGAGCGGCGGCCGGGCCAGAGCCTGGACGCGGAGCAGCGTGCTTCGCGCGAGCACGCCGGTATCTGCGGCGTCCGAAGCGGCGTCGGCCGCCACCGCCAAGTCGGCGAGTATCCGGCGTGCCCGCCCTTCGGCCGCAGCCTTCTCGACGGCGCCGCCGGCCAGTTCCTCCGACAGCACCTGCCACCGCGCCGCCGCACCGCAGTAGAGGAGGTACGCATCGCCCCTGGCGAGGTCGTTGTAGTCGGTGAGCATCTTGAGGCAGTTCGTCAGGCCCGATCGTCTGGATTCGATAGCGACCCATTGTTTGAGCGCGTCGCGGCGGAGGGGATCCGGCGAAGCGCTGGCGACGACCGCCCGAAGCGCGCCGAGCGTGCGGTCATCCAGCCCTGCGGGACGCCGGCCCGCGTCCGCCGCCTCAAGCACCTTGAGCAGCGCCGCCGCGCGGCAGCCGAGGACGGGCGGGCGTTTTGCGTCGTCGTCGGTGAGCAGTTCGAGCAGCCGGTCGCAGGCGTCGGCGGTCTCGCGGTAGCGCTGCTGTTTCATCGCCAAGGTGATGTAGGCGAGAAGTTGCCGGGCGGCGAGCGGCTCGTCGGAAGATCCTTTGGCGCGGTTGTAGAAGGCGACGGCCTCGTCGCGACCGGCTGCGGCCAGGAGGTCGGCCCAGGCGAGCAGTTCGTCTCGCCGAAGGAGCGGCCCGCCGCTGAGGGTCTCGAGTTTCCGGAGCAGCGCCAGCCGGTCGTGTTGCGGAGCGATCTGGATGACAGCGTCGCGGCGCAGCAGCACCGCCGCCTTCTCGATCAGTTCCTTCTTGCGGGCCGCCGCAGACGCCCCGGCGCGGAGTCGTTCGGCCTGCGCGACGTGCGCTTGGGCGACGACGTAATCGAGCCGGGCCTGCCAACCGGGCCGGTCTTTGTACTCTTTCGCGCGCCGGAGTTCCTGCGCCTTGGCCGTGACCTCCTCGGGGTTGGCAACGAGCAGGGCTTCCAGGTCTTCGAGCAGGGCGACACGCCGCAGGTCGGCGGCCAGGGCATTTCCAGGGTCTTCCGGGATCTGGAAAAGTGTCTTGAGCGCGTCGCGAGCGGCCTTGGCGTCCCCGGCGAGACGCTGGGCCCGGGCCTCGCCGATGTAACCCATGAGGCCGGGCGCGATGTCGTGGAAGTCCACCCGCAGCGAGCGGTACGCGGCCACGGCCTTCTTGAGGAAATCGGCGCGGTCGGCGACGTCTCCGGGCCGGGCGAGGGCGGCGTGGACATACAGGCCACCTCGCGCCAGGCCGACGCGGCAACGGGCCGCACGCAGCCGCATCAGGTCGGCGGTCATCTTGCGGTTGGCCGTGCCGCGCAGCGGTTTCTTCTCGGGGGTGAGGGCGTTCAGTTGCCTCTTCAACGCCGCGTCAGCCTCGTCGAGGACCGTGAGGCCTTTCTTGAGGACGGCGGCGACGCGTGCGCCGTTGGCTGCGTCAATCGGGCGCAGGCCATCGAGTTGCCGGATGCACGCCTCCGCGGCCTCGAGCGCCTTGCCGGCATCGGCCGCGCCGGGGTCGGGCGAAGGCGCCTCCCCGGCCGACACTGCGGCGGCGAGAATACATGCCGCATGAAGCGCCATCAGCCAACGCGGTTTCGGCCGGCGGCGCGGCGTGCGGCCGGCAAGCGGAGTCACTGCCATTGGTCTCCGAAACAGGGAATCAGGTACGTGTACAGGAACTCGTTGGCCAGCGTCTGGTAGGGCATCATCTTCTTGTTCTTGACGGTGTAGTTGCTGTCGTTGATGAACCGGGCCAGCCGCCGGGGACGTGCTTGCCCGAACAACTCGCCGAGGCAGCCGGCGGCAAAGGCCTGTTCCAACGGGTTCGGGGAGGTCGTCAGCAGTTTCACCAGCGGATCGGTGACGTTGTAGGCTTCGGCCAGCGCGAAGGCGCAGGCCACCTCGCGGTTGACGTGGTAGTTCAGATGCCAAGCCTCCTGGAGGATGGGGATGGTCTGCGGGGTGTTGAGCATTCCGAGGGCGAGGACCGCAGCGCGACGGCCCAGGATGCCGCTGGTGGTTTGCTTGTCCCCGGCCTGGGTCAGGAACCATCGGGCGGGCTTGAGGATGTTCTGGTCGCCGACCATCGCGCTGGCCAGCAGGATGTATCCGATCAGCAAATCGTCCTGGGTCTTTGCGTTTTGCTCGGCGCGGTGGAGCAGCCGCAGGCACTCGGTCCGGCCCGTCAGGCCGAGACCCATGGCGGCGGCGGCGCGGACCTCGGGCATCTCGTCGCGGTCGGCCACCCGCTTGGCCAGCGTCTCGCAAACCTTGCCGTACAGGGGCGGATCCACCTGTCCCTGGTCGGTCCGCTTCGGGCGGCAGTAGAGGCCCAGCGCCAGGGCGGCGTACCCGCGAAGCGGCGACTCCACCTCGATCACCGTCTTGCGCTTACCATCCTTGTACCGGGGTGCGAGGTATTCGAGCAGTTGCGGCAGGATCTCCTTGTCGCCGATCTTCGCCAGCGACATGATCGCGAACCCTTTGAAGAGGTCCGAGTAGTTGTCGTCGCGCAGGGCGAGGACCTTCAGCAGCGTTTCCTGAGACTTGGGATGTTTGATCTTGCCGAGCGCGATGGCCGCCGAGGCGCGCAGCCGCGTCATGTAAATCTTCTCGATGCCGACCTTGATGGAAAGCGTCAGGCCGTCGGCCTTGGGGCCCGGCGGGTTGGGCCCGTGTTCGCGCCAGTCGGAATACTTCTTGTACCGGCGGCGGTACTTTTCGAGTTCGTCGTTCTGGAGTTTGCCGCCTTTGTCGTCCGAAAGTTTGCCGAGTTCGTGGTCGTGCTTGCGTAGGGCCTCCCAGGCGGCGACGTTGTCGGCCTCTTTCGTGGCCATGAGGATGCCGGCGAGGAGTTTGACGGCCTTCGGGTCGCCTTGCTCGCCGAGGGCGAGAATCGCCTCGGACGCCAGCCACGGGCTCTTCGACCGCGCCAGAACCGCGCCGAGGAACCTGACGTTGGCGGGGTCGGGCCGGTGCCTCAGGCCCCACGCCGAGATGGTGGCCAGGCCGGGCTTGCCTGCGGTCACCGCCTTCTGAAGCGTTGTCAGGACCTTCGGTTCGTCGGCCTTTTTCAGCAGGCCCAGGCCGCCGCAGCCCGCCTCGAACAGCGTGTCGTTCGGATAGTCGTAGGCCAGGAGCAGGTTCCTGGCTTCGGGCGAATCGAGCAGCCCGAACGCCACGAGCGCCGGCAGACGGACCCGGACGTCGGGGTCTTTCCCGATCGCTCGCTCCAGCGTTGGTTGGGCGCCGGTTTCCCCCATGCGGCCGAGCGCCAGGACGGCCGCCGCCCGCGCCTCCCACGCCGGCGACCCCGCCGCTGCCGTAAGCGACGTGACGGTCTTGTCGTGGTAGGCTTTCAGCACCTCCGGGCTCGGCCGCTGCCGGGCCTGGCCCTGGATGATGATCTTCAGGTACGGGTCGCGGTTGGCTTCCCACCAGTGAATCCAGGACCAGCGCGGCGGGTAGAGCCTCTCGTGCGTGAAGTAGAACGATGTGTGGGGGGTAGGTGGGGGTTTGGGCCCTTCGCCGTGCCCGAAGCATACGCCGCCGAACGCCCAGACCAGCAGAACCAGGCCGAGGACCGGACCGGGGCGGAAAGGCGTGACCATCCGCATACAGCACCCCTCCCACCTCGCCAAGCCCATATCGTTATACGGACTTACCGCGCGGTTGAGTGTAGGTTAGGCCGAATGGCCGGTCAAGCGAAATGGCCTTGTCGCGGGCCAGCGCAGTCTGATACAGTTGCATCAACAAGCCTTTCAGCCGCGATGACTCGGTCGCGACCTTTTAGCCGCAACCTTTTAGCCGCGACCCGAAGGGGAGCGCGCTGATGCGCAGGCGCGAACAATGAACGTCTCCTCGCCCATCGCATGCCGAGCCGTGGCGCTCGCGAGCCTCGCGGGGCTCGTCGCGTGGACCGTCGGCGCCGGATGCGATCGCGCCGGCGCGCCCGAAGCCGCCGCCCTGTCGGACCTTGTCGCCGACATCGCCGCCGGCCGCGCCCACGCCGTCGAACGGGCGAAGCAGGCGGCCACCCGCGACTGGTCTGCGGCCGCGCCGACCATCATCGGGATGCTCGGCCACGAGCACTGGCGGGTGCGCGCGACGGCGTGCAACATTCTGGCCGAGCATCCGGACGAGAAGTGGCTTCCCGCGGTCTTTCCGCGCGCCGCCGACGCCGATTGGCGTGTGCGTGCGGCGGCGTTCACCGTCCTGGCGCGCCACGGCGGACACGGCCCGCCGCCTACCCTTCGCCTCACACCGCTCGAGCAGCGCGAGACGTGGTTGCTCCAGTGGCTCGACGCGTACGACGAGCACACTCCGGCAGCCCTGGGACCCGATTTGTGCGAACTGTACGCGGGGGTCGATGACGTTGAATTCGGCCGCGTCCTGGTCGGCCGATGTCTCTGGTGTCATGCGGGCGCCTCGCCCGCGCCGTTTGCCGCCGGCGAGACCTGCCGCCGTTGCCATCCCGAAATTCACGGCGCGTGGTCCACCTCGGCCCACGCGCAGAGCCTGACGCATCTGGATGTCGTGACGATCGACCCGGCGACGCGGCAGCCGGAGCGGATGGACTTCGGCGAGGTCCGCGGCGTCGGCTGCACCGAGTGTCACCGGACGGCGGGCGCGCCGCCAACCAACGTGGAGGAAAACTCGCCGCGCGGGACGGCGTGTCCGTTCGCCTTCGATCCGGACAAGACGGCAGCCGACGCCTGCGCCCGGTGCCACGCCGTGACGTACGAGGAGTGGAAGGCCTGGCGGGCCGGCCGCCAGCCACGCCGGGCCGTCTTCCCACCGGGGCAGATACACCTCGACCACCGAGGCGATGAGCGCGACTGCGTCGCCTGCCACATGCCGCGCGCAGGCGACAACGGGGAAACGGGGCTCCCGCGGCACGACTGGTCCGCACGACGCAACCGGCGGCTGCTTCGCGACGGCATCGACCTGGCGACCGTCCGCACACGCGACGACGCGGGACGCGAGGTCTTGCGGCTGACGCTGACAAACTTGGCGGGTCACGCCTACCCGACGGGGACGCGGCGGCGGTCCGTGCGGCTGCTGGCCGGAGCGGAAGCCGGGCCGCGACACCTGGTCGCCGCCTTCTCGCCCGTCCGGACGGGCGCCCCTCTCGGCGACGCGCAACCCGCCCTTGCGCCCGGCGAGCAGCAGCACGTCTCGCTTCCGTCTGCGGCAGGTGCGAGCGTCATCGCCTACCGCCTTCTCTACGTGCGCGACGTGACGAATCCGGAGAGTTACACGGTCGAGATCCTCTCAGGCAGCAAACCGGTCGGCTCGTGGTTCGCGCCGTAGGCAGGGCGAAGCCAAGCGCGGTGGGTCTCCGGACCCACCGTGCGTCAAGCCCGCCTTGGCGCCTCGCCTTGCGCGGCGGGCGCGCACACCCGCCACGCGAAGCGCGCCTCGCTATCCGATCCCGAGGACCTTGTACAGTTCGGGACGGATCTTCACGTACATCAGCACCGCGATGCCCACGAGCACGACCGCGCCGAGCAGGACGAAGGCTTTGGCCCACCAGGGCAGGTTGCGGCCGCCGGTGGCACGCTTGTCGAACAGGACGACGACCATGGCGATGACGCCAAGCGGCACGGCGAGCATCGTGGCGGCCTGGCCGACGCGGATGGCCCGGACCTTCAGATCCTCCGGGCTCGCGGCCGGGGCGTTCGGCGTCTCTGCGGCCGGGCCTTTCTTCACGACGTGCGCCTCGGCGTGCGGCTGGGCCGCCGCCTTGGTCTTCTCATCGCTGTGGATGATGAACAGGCCGGTCGTCATGCCGATCAAGAGGACGAGCGTGGCGAAGATCCGCGTCGGCTTCGACTCCAACCTGCCACCCAGCCCCAATCCGTCATTGAGCAGAACGCCGCCGATGAGCGAGTTCGTGACGAAACTCGAAAACGCCGCCGACCAGAACCCGATGCTGAAAATCAGCCGCGCGTACGGGCCGAACACGCTCTCGAGTTGACGGATCATGACCTCGAACGTCACGCGCCCCTCGTGCGGGTAGAGCACCGCCGCCGCCGTCATCATGATAACGGCGCCGATGAGCGTGAAGATGATCGACGCGAGGATCGTGTCGGCGATGCCGCTCGCCAGGTCGCCCTCGTGCCAGCCCTTCGCCTTGACGAGGTACGACTGGAAGAACGCCGCCACGATGACGAACGTGGTGCCGACCAGGCCGCCGACGGTCACCCAGTTCACGTCTTCGGGCAGCGTCGGGACGACCGCCCCTTTGATGGCGGCGAGCAGGTTCGGCCCCGCCCACACCAGGTTCGCCAGGAACGCCAGGAACATCACGACCAGGAAGAAGCGCATCATCTTTTCAATGTATCGGTAGATGTGCTGAAAGGCGAGCAGGAACGCGATGGCCGCCGCCGTGAACGCCACCGGCCACACGTACGGGCTCACGCCGCCCCACAGCGCCTGCATGCCGGCCGTCACGCCCAGGGCGTTGCCGAACTGGAACGTCGCGTCCACCGAAAAGAGCGTGATGCCGCACAGGACGGCAAACCAGCGGCCGAACTTCTTGGCCGCAAGACCCAGAAACGTCTCCTGTGAATAGATGCCGAACCGCATGAACAGCGCCAGAAACCCCGCCATCAGGGCGCCCGAGGTGAGCGACAGCCACAGCAGGGCGTACCCGTAGTTGGCCCCCGTGGTGGACATGAGGGTGACGCTGCCGGGCCCGATGATGCAGGCGCCCACGATAAAAGCCGGCCCGATTCGCCTCAGCAGTCCGCCTTTGGCCATCGATGGTCTCCATAAGGAGGCGTGGCGAGAGGACGCCGCCGCATTCTACGCCGTCCGACGCGGGCCCTGCAACGGCTTTGCGTGTACTGCGGATGCGCGGCGGGTGCCGCGGATGCGCGGCGGGCAATCCTGCCCGCCGCGTTTGCGTGACGTGTTGGGGCCAACGCCCGCGGTGGGCAGGATTGCCCACCGCGCAGAACCAAAGATCTCCGCGCGGCGGGTCAACGTAGCCGCTGCCCCGTTCTCCTTTGATCCCGCACGGGTTCCGGGCACGAACCGGACCTTATCGCTTTGCCGGGGTGTGGGGGAAATGGCGGTTTACAGAGTCTGCGTCCGAGTCTATGCTAGCCGGTGCACGAAGCGGTGTGGCATAACAGGCAAACTGGAGGGCTGCCCCATGAGCGCGCGGAAGAGACTCATCGCCTGGCTCGCGGTCCTGTTGCTGTGTCTGGCTGTGGCAGGCTGCGCGCCGGGCAAGGCGATGGGCCGGCGATACGGGTCGGTCATCGGTATCAAGCCGGAGAGCATCCCGGAGTACAAGCGTCTGCACGCCGCCGTCTGGCCGGAGGTGCTGGCGAAACTCCAGGACGTGAACGTCCGGAACTACTCGATCTACCTGGCCGAGGTGAAACCGGGCGAGTTTTACCTCTTCAGTTACTTCGAGTACGTCGGCGACGATTTCAAGGCCGACATGGCCCGGATGGCGGCCGACCCCGACACCAAACGCTGGTGGAAGCACACGGACCCGCTCCAGGCGCCCGTTCCCACGCGCAAAGAAGGCGAGCACTGGCACACCATCGAAGAGGTGTTCCACATGGACTAGCGTTCGAAAGGAGAAATGCGATGGACGCAGCACGAACAGCGGCGCTCGGTGTCTTCCTGGCCGCAGGGCTGGCTTTGCCCCTCATGTCCGAATCCCTGGGGGCAACCGCTCGGGAGACGGAGGATTTTCTGAAGGCGAGTCCCCAGGACCTGCAGTGGTGGCAGGAGGCTCGGTTCGGCCTGTTCATCCACTGGGGGCCCGTCAGTTTGAAGGGGACCGAGATCGGCTGGTCCCGTGGCGGCGAGCGGCGCGGCAGAAAGGGTCGCGGCCCGATTCCGGCCGAGGTGTACGATAACCTCTACCGCCAGTTCAACCCGACGAAGTTCAATGCCGCCGAGTGGATCGGCATCGCCAAGGCCGCCGGCATGAAGTACCTCGTGTTTACGAGCAAGCACCACGACGGGTTCTCGATGTTCGGCACCGAACTGACGGATTACAAGATCACGAACTCGCCTTTCCGGCGCGACGTGGTGGCGGAACTGGCGAAAGCCTGCCACGAAGGCGGCTTGCGGCTGGGGTTCTACTACTCGCCTCCCGACTGGCATCACCCGCACTACCGGACGGCGGACCACGCCCGCTACATCGAGTTCCTCCACGGCCAACTGCGCGAACTGTGCACGAACTACGGCAAGGTGGACGTCATCTGGTTCGACGGTCTCGGCGGGAAGGCGGCGGACTGGGACTCACAGAACCTGTTCAAGACGATCCGGCGCCTTCAGCCCCATGTCCTCATCAACAACCGTTCGGGGCTACCGGGCGACTTCGACACGCCGGAGCAGCGCGTCGGCAAGTTCCAGATCGACCGCCCCTGGGAAACCTGCATGACCATCTGCCGCCAGTGGGCCTGGAAACCTAACGATACGATGAAATCGCTCAAGCAGTGTCTCGATGCGCTCATCCGCTGCGCCGGCGGCGACGGCAACCTGCTCTTCAACGTGGGCCCCATGCCCACCGGCGAGATCGAGCCGCGCCAGGTCGCTCGACTCAAGGAGATGGGCGCCTGGCTCGGCAAGTACGGCCAGAGCATCTACGGCACGCGGGGCGGCCCGTTTCGCCCGGGCGCGTGGGGGGCGAGCACGTACAAGGGCGACACGATCTACCTGCACGTTCTCCGCTGGCAGGGCGACTCGGTCACGCTCCCGCCCATCCCGAAGAAGATCGTCAGCCACTCCGTCATGACGGGCGGCGTGGCCGAGGTCAGGCAGACGGCCGAGGCCATCGTGGTCTCCGTCCCGGAGGCCCACCGGCAGGAACTCGACACCCTCGTCGTTCTCCGCCTCGACGGTCCGGCGGCCGGTATCAAGGTCGGCGCCCTCCGCTCCGGGTCCGTCGCCACGGGCAAGAAGGCCGGGGCGTCGAACGTGTACCGCAAGATGGCCGAATACAGCCCGGACAAGGCCCTGGACGACGACCCCGACACCCGTTGGGCCACCGACACCGGCACCCACGAGGCCTGGCTGGAGGTGGACCTCGGAGAGACCGTCACCATCGGCCGCACGATGATCGACGAGTGCGTCGAGTGGGGCCGGCGTGTCCGCAAGTTCGAATTGCAGTACAGGGACGGCGATGCGTGGAAGACCGTTCTGGGGGGCGCCGGGCTCGGCCGCCGCTACACGAAAGCATTCCCGCCGGTCCGCGCTCGGCACGTGCGACTGAACCTCCTGGAGACCACCGACGGACCGACGATCTCGGAGTTTCAGTTGTTCACGTCCCGGTAAGGCGAGGGACAGACGCATGACTGACATCCGGGCATGGTGCGGCATGTTGCTGGCGGTGCCGGCCTTTTGGGGCATCACCGCCGCCGCAGACGGCCGGAAACCGTGGGACATGCTCACCGCCAAACCGCAGGTCGTCCGGACGTGGCAGGACATGCGCTTCGGCCTGTTCATCTGCTGGGGGCCGGTGAGCCTGACCGGCAAGGAGATCGGCTGGTCGCGCGGCGAGCCGTCCTGGGGCCGGCGGCCGGGGATGAAGGGCGGCAAAGGGCCAACGCCGGTCGAGGTCTACGATGGCCTCTACAAGAAATGGAAACCGGACAAGTTCAACGCCCGCCAGTGGGTCCGGGTGGCCCAGGACGCCGGCGCCGGGTACATCATCTTTCTCGTCAAACACCACGACGGATTCTGCCTGTTCGACTCCGCATTGACCGACTACAAGAGCACCGGGCCGCAGTCGGCGTGGAAAGTGGACGTGTTGAAAGAGATGGCCGACGCCTGCCACGAGGCCGGCCTCAAACTCATGATCTATTACTCGCAGCCCGACTGGCACCACCCGGACTTCCTGACCGACAGCCACGACCGCTACATCAAGTACCTGCACGGCCAGGTCCGCGAACTGCTGACGGGGTACGGCCGCATCGACGGACTCTGGTTCGACAACCTGCGCCGTCCCGGTCCGGAGGCCGCCAAACTTTGGGACGCCGAGAACCTCTTCAAGATGGCACGAAGCATCCAGCCGCACCTCATCATCAACAACCGCTGCGGTCTGCCGGGGGATTTCGATACACCGGAACAACGCGTCGGCAGATTCCAGACCCGTCGCGCGTGGGAGAGTTGCATCACCCTCGGCACCCAGTGGGCCTGGAAACCGGACGACCGCATCAAGTCGCTCAAGCAGTGCATCGACATCCTCGTCAGATGTGTCGGCGGAGACGGCAACCTGGCCCTGAACACGGGCCCCATGCCCGACGGCCGCATCGAGCCGCGCCAAGTCGAGCGGTTCAATGAGATCGGCGCCTGGCTCGCCAACTGCGGCCGGAGCATCTACGGGACGCGAGGCGGCCCGTTCCGCCCGGGCGCGTGGGGGGCGAGCACGCACAAGGGCAGCGCCATCTACCTGCACGTCCTGCGGTGGCCGAGCGAGAGAATCGTCCTGCCGGCCATCGGCCGCCGCATCGTCTCGCACAGCGTGCTGACGGGCGGCAGCGCCACGGTAACGCAGACCGACAAGGGCATCACCGTCTCGGTCCCGCCGGGGAGCCGCGATAAACTCGACACCATCGTGAAACTCCAACTCGACGGCCCGGCGGCCGGCGCGACCACCGTGACCGCCCGACACGTGCGGCTGAACCTGGCGAAGACGACCGACGGACCGTCCATCCGGGATTCTCGACTGTCCGCACCCAAGGAGGATGGCAGGGAATGACCTCCCGGGAAAGGGTGCTTGCGGCCTTCGAGCACGTCGAGCCCGACCGTGTGCCGGCGTGGTGCGGCTCGTCGGTCGAGTTCTGGGCCAGGGCCAAGGGCGAACTCGGGTTGGATGACGAGGGTCTGCGCGTCCGGTTCGGCGACGATTTCCGCCGCGTCTGGCCGCGGTACGTCGGCCCGGAGTTCCAACTGTCTCCCGGCGTGCATTCGCGGACACCTTTCGGCATCGAACGCAGCGGCGTGGGGTACGGCATGGCGATGAACCATCCGCTGGCCGGCGCGACACTCGATGAGATCCACGACTACGCCTGGCCCGACCCGTCGTGGATGGACGTCTCCGGCGTCCGGGCCGACGCCCAGGTCTGGGGCGGCGAGTACGCCATTCTCGGCGGCGACTGGGCGCCGTTCTGGCACGACGCCCTCGAACTCGTCGGCATGGAAGAACTGTACCTGAAAATGTACGATGAGCCGCTTCTGGTGGACACCCTGTTCGGCCACGTCGTCGATTACTACGCGGCCGTGAGCCAACAGATCTTCGACGCCGTTGCCGGGCAAATCGACATCTTCTTCATCGGAAACGATTTCGGAAGCCAGACCGGGCCGCTGCTCGGAGAGAACCTGTTCAGACGATACGTCCTGCCGCACCTTGCGCGGCTGACCGACCTGGGCCACGCGTACGACCTGAAGGTCATGCTGCACTGCTGCGGCGGCTTCGCGCCACTCATCCCGGCGATGATCGAGGTGGGCCTGGACGGGCTGCACGCCATCCAGCCCAGTTGCCACGGTATGGACCTGGGCGGCTTGAAGCGCGACTTCGGCGACCGTGTCCTCTTCAACGGCTGCATCGATTCCCATCACGTGCTGATCGAAGGCACGCCCGACTCCGTTCGAGACGCGACGCGCGAGGTGCTCGCCATTATGAAGCCCGGCGGGGGGTTCGTGGCGGGGGCCAGCCACGACGCGATCCTCGAAGAGACGCCCGTCGAGAACGTCGTTGCCATGTTCGACGCGATCCGCGAGTTCGGCATCTACGATGGATGACGGCAGGAGTGCGATTCTCTGAGATGAAATCCGGCGACACCATCCTGCGGATGGAAGGCATCGAGAAAGACTTCGGGGCGGTCCGCGCGCTGGACCACGTCGATTTCGACCTCTGCGCCGGCGAGATACACGCTCTTGTCGGCGAGAACGGCGCCGGCAAGTCCACCCTGATGAACGTCCTGGCCGGCCGCTTTGCGGATTACCGCGGACACCTCGCCGTCTTCGGACGACAGGTCCGCCTGACCAACCCCCGCCAGGCACTTGGCCTGGGCATCGGTGTCATCTACCAGGAACTGAGCGTTCTCGGAAACCTGACGGTGGCCGAGAACATCATGCTCGGTCACGAGCCGGCCGGCCGCCTGCCCGGTACGCTCGACAGGCGCGCCCTGGCCGCACAGGCTCAAGCCGTGCTCACCGAACTGGAGTTCGACCTGCGCCCGGATGCGCGTGTGGCGGGGCTGAGTCACGCGCGGCAGTGCCTGGTTGAGATCGCCCATGCCATCCGAAAGGACGTGCGGCTGCTGGTGTTCGACGAGCCGACCGCATCGCTCGGCGGAGACGACGTCGGCCGGCTCTTCGAGGTCATCCGCCGCCTGAAGGCCCGCGGCATCGGCATCATCTACATCTCGCACCGACTCGCCGAACTGCCGCAGATCGCCGACCGCGTCACCGTCCTTCGCGACGGCAAGGTCGTCGGCACCCGCGGTATCGCCGACTGCAAGGCATCGGCGCTCAGTCAGATGATGCTCGGCCGCAAACTGACCGAGATGTTCCCCCCGAAGCGCAACACGCCCGGCGAGGTGATTCTGAAGGTGCGGGGACTGGCGCGTCCGGGGGCGTTCCACGACATCTCGTTCGATCTGCGCGAGGGCGAGATCCTTGGCATCGCCGGCCTCGTGGGCTCCGGCCGGACCGAAATCGCGCGGGCCGTCTTCGGAGCCGACCGGGCCGCCGGACGATGCGAGTTCCTGGGCCGGCCGATACCCCGGCGCTCGCCCAAGCGGTGCATGGCGCGCGGCATCGGGATGATCCAGGAAGACCGCAAACGCGACGGAACCATCACGGGCTCCTCGGTCGGCCTGAACATCGGCATCAGCGTTCTCGACCGTCTGTCCGGCGCCGTCGGCTTGCTGCGCCCGCGCCGCATCCGAAACAACGCCCGTCGAATGATCGACCGCATGGGCATCCGGCCGGCCGACCCGGCCCGATTGATCCAGACCCTGAGCGGAGGCAACCAGCAGAAGGTCGTACTCGGACGCTGGCTCTCGCGCGACCCGAAGGTCCTTATCCTGGACGAACCGACCCAGGGCATCGACATCGGCACGAAGGCCCAGATCTACCGCCTCATAATGGACCTGGCCGCCGCCGGCAAAGGGATTATCCTGATCTCCTCGGAGTTCTTCGAGATCGTCAATCTTGCGGACCGCGTTCTGCTCGTCCGCGACGGGCGGATCGTGCGCGAGATGCCCGGCCCCGGGACCGACGTGGACGCCCTGTTTGCGGCATGCATCGGAGAAGGTGACGAATGACCGCGAATCCTCAACCGCCGACGCCCGCCGGACGCCGCTGGAAACCGTCGTTTCAACTCATCCAGGCGGGCACCGTCCTCGCGCTGCTGCTCGTCCTCTGCGCCGTCTCGGCCAGTCAGACCGAGACCTTCCTGACGTGGCAGAACCTGGTCTACAACCTGCTGACCAATGCGGCGTACCTGGGGATCATGGCGTGCGGCATGACGTTCGTGATGGTGGCGGGCGGCTTCGACCTGTCGGTCGGGTCCACGACCACGGTGTGCAGCGTGGTAGCCGTCCTCGCCCTCCAGGCGCTGACGGGCCAGCCCGTGTGGGTGTCCATTGTGATTGCCGTCCTTGTGACGGCTGCGGCCGGGGCCCTCCTCGGGGCCCTCAACGGCGCCACCATCTCCTACATCGGGGTCAACCCGTTTGTGGCGACGCTGAGCACGATGCTGGTGTTTCGCGGCATTGCCCTGATTCTGACGCACGGCGGGCAGACCGAGAGCGTCCCGCTCGGGCTGAAGAACACGTTCAGCCAACTGTATTGGGGCAAGGTCCCCTTGTTCGGGAGCGAGACGTACCAGGTTACGGTGCCGATACTGGTTTTTGCCGGCGTTTTTCTCATCTGCCTGTACGTGCTCCGTTTCACACGGTTCGGCCACTACGTTTACGCCGTGGGAGGAAATGAGAACGCCTCCTGGCTGGCGGGGATCAACACCTCGCTCGTCAAGGCCGCCACGTACGCCATCTGCGGCCTGACGTGTGCCGTGGCGGCCGTCATCTACACCGGCATGTCGAACACGGCCCAGGCGGCGAGTTACCGCGGACTCGAACTGGTGGTGATTGCCAGTGTCATCGTGGGTGGCACGCCGCTCGGCGGGGGGAGCGGGGGGCTGCTCTTCACCCTGATCGGGCTGCTCCTGCTGTCGGTCATCGAGAACCTCCTGCCCCAGTTCGGGGTTCAAGAAGAGTACCGGAACATCGTCAGAGGGCTTATCATTCTCGTGGTCGTCGCCGTGGACGTACTGGCCCGGGGGGCCGGCAGAAAAGCAAGGAGAACGTGACATGGCAAGTCGTTCGTCGTACCTGTTTAGCGTGCTCTCGAAGCGATGTCATTTCGACCGAGGCCTCGCGCAGCGAGGCCGAGCGGAGAAATCTCGTCGTCCGGACACGGATAACGGCGAGATTCCTCGACTCGCTTCGCTCGCTCGGAATGACACCACGCTAAACAGGTACCGCTCGTCCTTAGCGGCGGTCGCGGCACTGGCGCTGGCACTGACGATGGGCTGTTCGGGCGATGACCCTACCGAGGCCGGCGGGCCGGGTGCGGCCGCGGCGTTCAAGATCGGATTCTGCCTGACCCTCGACCATCCTTACTGGCAGAACATGCGGCTCGGATCCGTCGACGAGGGCAGGAAACTCGGCGCCGAGGTCGTCATCATGAACGCCAAGGAGGACCCGGTCCTCCAGATTCAGCAGATCCAGGAACTCATCGCCAAACAGGTGGACCTGGCGTGCGTGGTGCCCATGAAGAAAGAGCCGCTCGTCGCCGGCGTGCGGGCGCTGAACGAGGCCAATATCCCCGTCATCATCGTTAACCGCGAGGTCGCCGAAGGATGCGACTACCTCTGCTACACGGGCACCGACACCTACGCCGGGGCCGTTACGTCGGCCGAGATCCTCATGGACGCCATCGGAGGGGTGGGCGGCATCGTCGAACTCCACCAGCACCTCGGCACCGGCCCGCAACTCGCGCGGTCCAAGGCGCTCCGGGACGTGCTCACAAAGTATCCGGACGTCACACTCCTCGGCCGCGCGCCTCACGAAGGCGACCGCGGAAAGGCCATCAAGGAGACGCAGGTCTGGCTCGGCAAGTTCCCCGACCTGAAGGGCATCTACGCACACGGCGACAACTTCGCCATCGCCGCAGCCGACGCCTGCATCCAAGCCGGCCGCAGCCACGTCGCCGTCGTCGGCATGGGCGGCAGCCAGGAGGCCATCGAGGCCATCCGGGAAGGCCGGCTCACGGGCACGAGTTTTCAGCAGCCCGAGGAGGAAGGACGCAGCGCCATACGCCTGGCCGTCCGCCACCTCAACGGCGAGACGCTCAGGAAATCGTACCTCATCCCCTGCCCGCCCATCACGAAGGCCAGCGCCCACCAGTTCAAGGGCCAGTTCTGAGCGGCCCCACAGAGAAGGAGTAGAACGACGATGGCGAACATGTCTGACCAGTGTGACATGAGTGTTGCGCGGCGGGTCTCCGCACCGACCGAGTTCTGCGCGGTGGGTGTCCCCACCCACCGCGCAAAGACGGACAAAACGCGGCGGGTACGGAGACCCGCCGCGCAGCAACTGGACAAGACCTGCCTGGCCACCCTTTGCCGCGCTCTCCCTGGCCTGGCCGTTGCAGCGGCTATGTGCATCTGCCCTGCGGCAACCGTCGGCGCGGCCGAGACGGCACACCGGATGGACGCCTACAACGTCGTGTGGCGAACGCCGAGCAAGGATTCATCCGGTTCCATGCCCCTGGGCAACGGCCGTATCGGCCTGAATGCCTGGGTCGAGCCGAGCGGCGACCTTCTGTTCTACATCTCCCGAACCGACAGTTGGGGCGACAACGGGCGCCTGCTCAAGGTCGGCCGCGTGCGCATCACCCTCGACCCGCGCCGGCAGACCTCGTCGCCGGGATTCCGGCAGACGCTCAGCCTGAAAGACGCCACGATGACCGTCCGCTACGGTGAAGGCCGGGCGGTGAAACTGCAATTGTGGGTCGATGCCAACCATCCCGTGATTCACGTCGCCATCGAGGCGCCCCAGCCGGCCGCGGCCACGGCGGCGATCGAACTGTGGCGGACGAAGCAGGAGGAACTGCCCAGCGTCGAGTGCAGCGACGTGCTCAACCGTGATCCGCAAAAACGGCCGACCGTCGTCGAGCCGGACACGGTCCTCGCCAACCAGGCCGGCCGCATCGGTTGGTACCACCGCAACGTCAAGTCCGTCGGCCCGGCCATGACGGGCGCCATCCAGGGGCTGAAGGGTTTCGAGCGTGCCGACCCGCTGCTCGGCCGCACCTTCGGCGCCGTGATCCAGGCCGAGGGCGGCCGGCGCCTCGACGACCTGCACCTGCGGTCGCCCGCCGCCAGGAGCCACCGTTTCAGCATCCACGTCCTGACCCGGCACCCGTCCTCGCCCGAAGGTTGGCTCGGCGCGGTGGATGAGGCCGTCGCGGCGACACAGAAGATTCCCTTTGCCCGGCGGCGCGAAGCGCACGAGCGCTGGTGGCGCGACTTCTGGGACCGCAGTTGGATCCGCGTAACCTCGTCCGGGCCGCCGCAGACGCTTCGTCTCGTTCCGGCCAACACGCACCCCGTGCGCATCGGCACCGACCAGGGTGGCGGGAACCGCTTCGCCGGCGAAATCGGCCGCCTGAGTCTGTACGGCAAAGCGTTGTCCGACGCTGCCGTCCAGCGGCTGGCCAAACTCGAGCGCTCGCAGCCTGTCCAGGATCGGGACGGCCTGCTCTTCGGCGGCGTGCCGAAACCGCACACCACGCTCGACGGCTCGAAAGGGTGGACCTTCGACAAAGGGCTGACCATCGAGGCGTGGATCAAGCCCGAGAAGATGGGGTCCGGCGGCGGGCGCATCGTGGACAACGTCACGCCCGGCGGAAGCGACGGGTTCCTCCTGGATACCTGGCCCGGCAACAGCCTGCGTTTCATCGCTGGGACCGCCATCGTGCAGAAGCCCGACGCCTTGCCCGCCGGCCGATGGACACACGTGGCCGCTACCGTCGATCCGGCCACGGGCAAGACCACGCTTTACCTCGACGGCACGCCGGTCGCACAGCAGACCGTCGAAGCGGCGGACGACGCCTACCTCGTCAGCCGCGCGTACGCCCTCCAGCGGTTCGTGAGCGCCTGTGCCGGCCGCGGCGCGTACCCGATCAAGTTCAACGGCACCATCTTCACGGTGCCCCATCCCGGCAGGCCCGGCGACGCCGATTACCGCCGGTGGGGGCCCGGCTACTGGTGGCAGAACACGCGGCTGCCCTACGTCAGCATGTGCGCCTCGGGCGACTTCGACCTGATGCAGCCGCTCTTTGCGATGTACGGCCGCGACCTGATGCCGCTGTTCCGGTACCGCACCCGTCTGTACCTCGGCCACGCGGGCGCCTACATCCCCGAGTGCATCTACTTCTGGGGCGACATGTTCAGCCAGACCTACGGCTGGACGCCGTTCGAGAAGCGTAAAGACCGCCTCCAGGCCAGCGGCTGGCACAAGTGGGAGTGGGTGTCCGGCCCCGAACTGGTCTGCATGATGCTCGACTATTACGACCACACCCTCGATGAAGCGTTCCTCGCCGGCACGCTCCTGCCCACGGCCCACGAAATCCTGACCTTCTTCGACGAGCACTACAAGGTGGACGAGCGCGGCAAACTCGTCATGCATCCGTCGCAGGCGTGCGAGACGTGGTGGGACTGCACGAACCCCATGCCGGAGGTGGCGGGACTCCACGCCGTGACCGACCGCCTGCTCTCGCTTCCCGCGCGGCTGACGACCGCCGCGCAGCGCACCTTCTGGACGGCCTTGCGGAAGAAACTGCCCGACCTGCCGACCCGCGAGGTCGACGGCAAACGCATGCTGGCACCCGCCGAGCGATTCGCCAGCAAGCGGAACAGCGAGAATCCGGAACTCTACGCCGTGTTCCCCTTCCGTCGCGTCGCCCTCGGCCGGCCCGGCGTCGAACTCGGCATCGAGGCCCTCAACCACCGATGGGACAAGGGCAACTCCGGCTGGCGGCAGGACGATATCTTCATGGCCTACCTCGGCCTGGCCGACGAGGCACGGACGAACCTTGTCGGTCGCGCCGCCAAGAAGCACGCCGGGTCCCGATTCCCCGCCTTCTGGGGACCCAACTACGACTGGGTCCCCGACCAGGATCACGGCGGCGTGTTGATGAAGGCCCTTCAGGCGATGCTTCTCCAGACCGACGGCAGCAAGATGTACCTGCTGCCGGCGTGGCCGAAAGACTGGAACGTCGAGTTCAGACTGCACGCGCCGGCCAAGACCACCGTCGAGTGCGATTTCCGCGACGGCAAAATCCGCAGCCTCACGGTCACGCCGCCCGGACGCAAGGCCGACCTTGTCACACTGGAGCCGCAGTGACGATGAGGAGTCTTCCTCATGAGTGGTGATGCGAAGGCCAAGACCGAACGCGTCCTGGCAGCGATTCAGCACCGCGAGGCCGACCGCGTGCCCGTCGGCGAGTTCTTCTGGACCAACTTCCTCCGCCGCGCGAAGCGCGAGATGGACGTCGCCGACGACTTCGACCCGTACGTCCACTGGGACCTGGACATGATCGTGATAAACCCGAACATGGACCCGCACATCACCGGCATCGAGGTCCTCCAGGACACGCCCCAGCGCAAGGTGGTCCGGACCGGCTTCGGCGCCACCGTCGAGCGGCGGGCCGATTACCCCATGCCCAACTACCTCGATTTCGAGACCACCTCCTACGATGACATGGACGCCCTGGAGTTCGACGACCCGCGCGATCCCCGCCGCTACCACGAGGCCATCGACGACCAGATCAACGCCGTCACCGACACGCTGAACCTCGGCTATCCCTCGTTCGTCGACCGGGTCAGCGCCTGCGCCGATCATCTCTGCGTCTTCGGCAGCGTCTGCGAAATCCAGGAGCAACTGTGGCGCGTCATCGGCCCGGAAAACGTGTACTACAAGATCGCCGAGGACCCCGATCGCCTCGCCGCGTTCATCGAGCGGTTGGGCGAATTCCTCGTTGGCATCGTCAAGGGACAGATCGAGGCGGCCGGCGGCAAACTCTCCGGACTCTACATCTGGGGCGACGTCGCTTACGACGGCGGCATGTTATTCTCCCCCGATTACTGGCGCCGCGTCTATAAGCCGCAACTAAAGGCGCTCTGCGATGCCGCTCACGACGCGGGACTGGTAACCATCTATCACGGTTGCGGCAACGCGAGCGCGATCTTCGAGGACATGATCGAGGCGGGCGTGGACGCCTACAACCCGCTGGAGGCCAAGGCCGGCCTCGACGTGGTCGAACTGAAACGCCGCTACGGCGACCGCTGGGCGTTCAACGGCAACATCGACGTCCGCGTCCTCGCCACGGGCGACCGCGACGCCGTCCGCCGCGAGGTCCTCACGAAACTCAATGCGGCCAAGGGCGGCGGATTCATCCTCCAGTCCGACCATAGCGTGCCCGACAACGTCGCGCCGGCCACCTATGATTACCTCGTCAACCTCGTCCGCGAGCACGGGACGTATCCCCTGGACCTCGGCGAGTTCGACCAGGAGGGTTAATCCTACAACGCTATCTGAGCCTCTGCGCGGTGGGCATTCTTGCCCACCTCGCAAAACACTAAGCGGTCTTGCGTAAGTCTTTTGCTGTGGCGAGAACGGCACCCGCTCGCTTACGCTCGCGGCTAG
>CAYVAM010000001.1:0-64890 GCA_964449275.1 uncultured Anaerolineales bacterium | reverse complement strand
GGCCAGTTTCCGGATCTCCGGGCGCAGCGTCCCGCACGCCACGATGCTCGTGTCGGCGAACGAAGAGTTTGTAGGCATCAGGAGCCTCACAGACTGGCTATCGTACTGGCCTGCTTTTATGGCCGCAACAGGACCGACACAAACCCCGCTTCCTCGCAAGCCTCATCCCTCGGGTCTTCGACGTCAAACGCCTGGCGGCTGGGGGGTTGAAAGAGCGTCGAAGCCGACCGCTGAGAAGAAAGCCCCGCCGACCGGGCGAGGGAAACCAGATCGCCCAGCGAGAAGAACGTGGCCTGCGAATAGAACGGGTGGCCCGACATCCCCTTCGACGCGTACAGCCTCGCCCACGCACTGCCTGCCGGCACAATGCCCAGGACGACTCCGCCATCCCCTTTCACGACCCGCCGCGCCTCCGCCAGTAACCCGGATGGATCATCCGCAAAGCAGATAGTCACAATCACAAAGACGGCTCCGAACTGACCGTCGGCAAAGGGCAACGCCTGCCCCAGCGCCGCCGCTGCCGCTATCCCCCTGGCTCGGGCATATTGTGACGGCGCCATTGCCGGATCCACGCCCACATCCATCCCCAGGGCCGCGGCAAACCGCCCCGTGCCCACCCCCACCTCGAGCCAGGGCCGGGGAAGGTCGGCGCTGAGGTGTCGGAGACATCGGACTTCGGCTGCGAAAATCGCCCGCCCGCGAGCCGTTTCGAACCAGGCGTCGTACCGCGAGGCCCCTTGCTCGAATACCTCGACCCCGGGACGTCTCATGGTCTTACCCGCCACGTTCACCATTTCGCTTCTTTCCGCCAAATCCATAACGGTCGAACCGCCGGAGGCGGGGCTCAAACCCCTCGCTTCCTCACCTTCCGCCGAGCGTGCGTCTTTCGCTGGGCCTGCCCCGAAGCCGCCACGATCTTATCCCGGGAGGGAACCCCTGTGCGGTAATCCTTTCCAAGAACATCGAACAGGCCGCGGACCAGAGCCGGCTTCGGCAGGTAGTAACAGCGAAACAGCCCATGCCGCCGACACTCAGCGAGACCAGCCTCCCGGAGGGCCATCAAATGCTGCGAGACGTTCGGTTGAGGTAGTTCGAGCAACTCGGTCATATCGTTGACGCACTTGACGCCTTTCAGAAGTTCCTCGAGGATCATCAGCCGGGTCGGATGCGACAGGACCCTCAACTTCTTGGCCCATTCGTCCGCCTTTCGAGAGCCCATAAGACCTCTCCGCATACGACACGCACAGTCCCGCCGCGAACCATATTCCGGTGCTAGAATATAACACCGGCCGCCTTCCGTCAAGGCTCAAGTTTTTCGCCTGTCACGCCACAGCGACACTGGACCCATCCATCCTTGACATGCCTGCACCGACAGCCTATGTTAAATGGCCAAACCGGCGTCGTGCGTCCGTGGCCGGTGCTTCATCGGGCGAGTTCGAGGTCCCGATGCACGAGACAACCGACGGGCAGTTTGCACGGGTGGGCGGCCATGTGCTTCGCGAGACGCTCATGCGCGGGTTGGCCACGTGCATCCTGTGGCGTCCACTGGTAAACCTGGTCCGGGCTCTTGTGACGCGGTCGCTGATCCATCCGCTGGCCCGGATCGACTGGAACGTGACCCTGGGCCGGCGGTGTTTCATCGGCCGGGCCACGCTCGATACGCTGGGCGGCAACGGGCGAATCATCGTGGGCGACGGCTCAATCGTTTACAGCGGCGCGGAACTGCTGTGCCATCATGGCAGCACGATTCGCCTCGGACGCAACGTCCTGTTCACCCGCGGCGCCGGCGCGGTGACGGGCGGCCATGTCTTCGACGATCCGAGAGCCACGATTATCTCCCAAGGCATCCGGACGGCCGAGATTACCGTCGAGGACGACGTGTGGATCGGGTACCGGGCGGTACTCCTGCCGGGTTCGCACGTCGGCCGCGGCACGGTCGTGGGCGCCGGGGCGGTTGTCTCGGGCCGGTTGCCTCCGGGAGTCGTCGCCGGGGGCGTTCCGGCCGTGGTGATCCGCCAGCGGTAAACGTCCCGGACTGCAACCTGCGGCAGCATCGCCTGAAAGCGGAGGCCCGGAGTCGTGTTCGGCACTGCAATCCGACTGATCAACTTCTGCCGGGTCACGTTCTGGCGGCTGGTGCTGCGGCTGCGCGGCGGACGCCTCGGACACCGATGCACGATCCAGCCGGGCGTCTGCCTGGCGTGCGCCCGACACCGGCCCATTGTGATCGGCAACGGCGTGAGGCTGATGCGCGGGGTGGTGCTTTCGACCGCCGAGAGCGGCCGCATTGAACTCGGCGACAACGTTTACATCGGTGAGTACGGCGTAATCACCAGCAACGCCGACATCTGCATCGGGGCCGACACAATCATCGCCCCGCACGCCAACCTGGTGGACTTCAACCACGGCTATGCCGACCCCAACACCCCGGTCGCCACACAGCCGGTCGAGGCCGAGCCGATCCACGTCGGCCAGGACGTCTGGCTCGGCGCCGGCGTGACGGTGCTGAAGGGGGTGACGATCGGCAACCGGGCCGTCATCGGCGCTGCCGCCCTTGTTCGCCACGACGTACCCGACCAGGCCGTGGCAGCGGGGGTTCCTGCCCAGGTCATCCGCTACCGCGGCGAGGCAGGCCCCTCGGCGTCCGACAGAGCCGACTCGCGAGACGGCGGCCACGGCAAATGCGCTCTCGAACAGGGTGACGCCTGAGGGACAACGATGACCCGTCCGCACTCGAACCATCCCGCGAACCTGCTGCCGGACGGAGAGCCGGCGTCGAACCGTCGGCGGCTGCTGGCCGTCTCGCTCGCGACGCTGCTGGTCTGCGGATACGCAGGGGCGTGGACGTACGGCACGGAACCGATCCTCGGCGACGAGGCCAGGCACTTTCGCCATGCCATCAACTGTTTCGAGGCACAATGGCCGGACTTCCGCGTGACGCACGATCCGGCGTATCCGCCCGAGGGGCTCGCCGCAGTGCTCTACTGGGGGGCGGCGCTCTGGCACATGGGCCTGGCCCTGGTGTGGAAGGTCCTCGGCACGCCGGCCCTGTGGGCGGCCCAGGTCTATCACGGGGCGTTTCTCTTCGCCCTCGGCATCTTCACGTACCTGTGCGGGCGGGAACTGTACGGCCATCGCGGGGGGGTGTGGGCCTGGGTCCTGGTGCTGACGGTCCCGATGAACCTGCTCTTTGCCATGACGTTTTACCTGGAGGTGCCGGTGCTGGCCTTCGCCGCCGCCGCTTTCTATTTTCTGTTGCGTCGGCGGGCGGTGCTGATGGGGCTGGCCTTGGCGGGCATGTACCTGACAAAGCAGACCACCGCCTCGGTTCTGATTCCGCCGACCCTTGTCGCGGCGCTGCTCGTTATGGGGAACAGTTGGAAACGTCGCCTGGGCCGGGTGGGGCTGGCGATCGCGGTCACGCTGGTGGCCGTGGCCCCGGACCTGATCTGGCAGAGCGTCCATTTCGGCCAACCGATCAAGTTACGGCACTACGTGAGCACGACCCCGTTCTACCCCGACTGGTTGTTGCTAGCCTCCAACCGGATGCCCGTGCCCGAACGGACTGCCGTGCCGCTCAGCATCTTCAACCCGACGCATGATCTCAAGATGTTCGGCGTCGGGGGCCTGGTGGCTCTCGGCTGGGCCGTCGCGGTGACGGTCGGTGCGCCGGTCGGCCGCGTTCGCCGGCTCCTGAAGCGTCGGCCCAGCAAAGCCTCCGGCAACGAACCGGCAATCTCGGGTTCCCACCTTCCCCGGAGCATTGTGGTCTGCGGTCTGCCGCTGCTCTTCTACCTGGCGGCGTACGTCGTTATGCTTCGCAGGGCCTACGACGTGCGGTACCTGGAACCGGTGACGCTTCCGGCCGGCTTACTGCTGGCCGGGGCGCTGGTGGCGCTCCGCCCCTTCTCGCGGACCGACCGATGGCGCCGGCCCGCCCGCATCGGCGCAAGCGCGCTGGTGGTCCTGTGCGCGGTTCAACTGGCCGCCGCGCCGGCTGTTGTCCATGCCAATCGGCAGTTGCCCGAGCAGACCGTTGCCGCCTACCGATGGATTCGCCGACACACCGAACCGGATGCCCGCTTCCTGTACCTGGAAGAGAACCTGACGACGCTGACCGGCCGGCCTATCTTCTGGGCGGCGGTGCTGCCACGGTTCTTTTTCACCACCACGGAGCCGGCCCAGGCCACGATACTGAGCGTGCTCGGCATCGACTACATCGCCGTCCACCCGACGCGCCGGGGGCCGCCCGCCGTCCCTACCCGCCCCGTCATGGAGTATCCGCGCGACTGGATCGCCACGCTGGACCGCCGGCCGTACCTGGAACCGGTCTACCCGCCCGACTACGACGGCGACGCGGAGGGGAAGTTCCTCGTCTACCAGGTGCATCCCGAGCGAATGCCACGAGCGTGGCGGATGCCGGAGGAACCCGAAACACCGGAACGGCCGGCCCAGGCCGCCCACCGAGGCGACGCCGCGCCTCAGCCGGACGGACACGAAGCCCCACCCGGCACCGACCCTCGGGGGCGGACCCGGTAAACGGTCAACCCGCCCCGATTGACCACCGGGCCATCGGCGACATACGGCAGTTCCGGCAGCCGCTGGACGTAACTCCGCGGGAAACCGCCCGTGTGCTTCGTCTTCGTGTCGTCGTAGACGCGGTGTTGCGGCACGGCGATGAACTCGACACCGTAGTAGTCCAGCAGCGTCCACTGCTTCTCGGGAGACCAGCGGAAGAAGAAGGCGCCCGGGTTGATGGCCGCCCAAAGAATCGGCCGCCCGCTGTAGGTAGTCACCGAAGCCTCCGGGCATACCACAAAGCCCGGCGGGTGGCGCACGTCGAGCCGACCCAGCGTTCGCATGGCCTCCATCGCCTCCGGGGCCACCTGCCGGCGATAATACACGAACGCGACCACGCTGCCGGCCTGGGCCACGGCTACCAGGATAATCAGCCCGGCCAGGACAGGTCTCCCGCTTCGCCCCAGCGCCGCCGACACAGCCCACCCCGCCAGCAGCACGAACACGGGGAACACGGGCATCAGGTACCGAACGTCCGGAAACCGGTTGACGGCCATGATGGCCACTTGGGGCACGAGAAATGCGACGGCCACGGCCCACAGCGCCTGGGCGGGCCGACCCAGCCGGCGGATCAGAACGAGCGAGAGCACCGCCCCGACCAGCACCACCAGGCCAAGGTGCATGAGAACGTCCGCCGGCTTGAGAACGCTCGCCGCCCAGTAGAACGTCTCAGGCCCTTTCTCAAGCAGCATCCGGCGGATGGCTTCGGGAATGTGGGGGTCGCCGCCTGAGCGGGTCAGGTAAACCACGCCGATGGTGCCCAGGTTCATCTTGCGCCACACGAGGTCCGGCGTGATGAGCAGGGCGGCGCCGAGGCTGCCGAGAAACGCCTTCAGCAGCCGCTTCGACCACGCCGGCTCTTCCAGAAGCAGGCACCCCACCAGAAAGGCCGGGTAGGCCACCGCCACTGCGGGGCGCGCCAGAAACGCCGCCCCGAAGGCGATGCCCGCGAGCAGCGCGCGGCGGCGAATCAGCAGTGCGGCGCACCCGGCCAACAGCGCCAGCATGGCCGCCTCCACGTAGAGGACGACGCCAAAGAACAGCGTCACGGGCAGCGTCCCCGCTATCAGCGCTGTCCACCACGCCGCCGCCGGGCCGCCCAGATGCCGGCCCGCCGTCCACGCCAGCCCCACAAACAGCACCACCCACAGGGCCTGGTATGCTTGGGCAACCAGGACGCTCGGTCCGGTCACGCGCCAGACGGCGGCCAACAGGCCGTGCCACAGCGGCCCGTCATAGTACGGGATGCCCGGCGGCACGGTGGGGCCATAGTCGGGATCGTGCGTAAGGCGCCGGCCCGCCCGGGCAAAGTGGGCCGCTTTGCGGAAATGGTAATTCTCGTCGCCCAACGACGGGTCGGTGACGGCGCCGACGGCGAAGACGGCCAATCCGATCAGCAGGGCGACCAGCCAGGCGCAGGCAGCCGGGTGCTCGCGCAGACTCGCGCGGACCGGCAACAGACGCCCGCTCCGGGTCGACCTTCGAGACGGTTGCGCAGAGGCCTGAGGCATAAACGCATCGGCTCCTTCACCCGATCCGGTGAGCGCGGACGGCCAATTTGTCGGACCGCGGGCCGTAGGTATGGTCGAAATCCCAGTCGGTCACCGTGTTCATCCAGGCCTCCATGCGCTTCATCAGCGGCGCGTCCTCGGCGAGACCCAGCAGCCGCAGACCAACCGTGCCGGACTTGTAGATCAGGAACCCGATCTGGTTGGCCACCAGTCCCCCGTAGTAGACCGCGTCGATCCGGAACAGACCGTCGAAGAGCCTTTCCAAATCCTGAACGTTGTAATGGCGGTGGTGCCTGAGGTGGTAATCGCTGACGCGGCGAAACAGGCCCAGGCGTTTGGCGACCTTCAAGGCCGGGGCAAAAACCAGGTTATCCATGTCGAGCGGTTCAGCCAAGCCCTTGTTGGGCACGCTCAGGATAATGCGGCCGGCGGGGCGCAGCACGCGGTGTACCTCTTCCAGGAACCGCCGCTCGCGCCCCACGTGTTCCAGCACTTCGAAGAAGGTGACCACGTCCATCGACTCGCTCTCGAGCGGCAGGGTCTCCCCGGAAGCGCGGATGTAGCAATTCTCGGGAAACCGTCGGCCGGCCTGCCGGAGTTTCTCGAAGTCGTATTCCACGCCGCAGGCCAGCCGGGCTTTTCGGCCCAGCAGGTGCAGCATGGGGCTGTAGGCACAGCCAACGTCCAGCAGCGTCTCGACGCCCTGCGGCATCCAACGGTCGAAAAGCCGGGCCTTACCCCTCAGTTTCTGATTGTCGGATTCGGCGTGCCTCATCTTTTGGGACGGAACCTGAAACGCGACCGGCAGAGTATACGGGGCTACCGGGGCGGATGCAACCGCCGCCCGCCCGTCGCCGTGCCCGCGTGTGGCGAAGTGGGGCCGGCAGCGGCAGCCCTTTCGCTTGACTTGACGGGGCGGCAGGCTTATCTTTCGGGGGTCGGGAATCCTGCCCTCCAGCCGCCACTGGGGAACACGACGATGTCCGAGGCCGACGTCCTGCTGATCATCCCGCCGGGGATTCGGAGCAACACCCCGCCGCTGGGCCCGCTGTACCTGGGGGGCCAACTGGAGCGGGACGGCATCCGGGTCTCGGTGGTGGACGCCGGCATGGAGCGCCTGGACGTCGACGGGGCGCTCCGGCGGATCGACGGGATCGACCCGCAGATCGTGGGCCTTTCGGCCACGACGCCGGAGATCCAGGCCGCGGAGGATTTCGCCGCCCTCATCAAAGCGGCCCGGCCTCAGACGGCGGTGGTCCTGGGCGGCCCGCACCCGACACTCGACCCCGAGGGCGTGCTCGCCCAGCCTCAGGTCGATTACGTTCTCCGCGGCGAGGCGGAGTTCAGTTTCAGCGAGTTCTGCCAGGCTTACCTGGGCGGCCGGCGAGACGGGTTCGGCACCAACGGTCTGAGTTACAAGACCGACGGCGAGCAGGTCCATCTGCCCGACTACGAGTTGATCGCCAACCTGGACGACGGCCCCATGCCGGCCCGGCACCTGCTGCCGATGTCGCTCTACCGCAACTACGGACGCGTGTACAAGCGCAAGCCCGTGCATGTGATGATCACAAGCCGCGGCTGCCCGTTCTGGTGCATCTTCTGCGCACACGAGATCTTCGGCAAACGGTACCGGTTCAACTCCTCCGACCGGATGATCGAAGAGGTCAAGGTCCTGATGCGCGACTACGGGGCCCGCGAGATCCTGTTCCGCGAAGACAACATGACGGCCAACAAGCAGCGCGTCTACGAGTTCTGCGAGCGGATCCACCAGGAGAACCTGGACCTGACGTGGATGGCCCTCTCGCACGCCAACTCGGTCGACGCCGACCTCGCAAAGGCCATGCACGAGGCCGGATGCTGGCACCTGGGGCTGGGCGTCGAGAGCGGCAGCCCCGACATCCAGCAGGTCCTGAGGAAGAACCTTAACCTGGACCGCGCCCGCGAGGCATTCGACATCGTGCAGAACGCCGGCATCCGGACGCTCGCTTTCTTCATGATCGGCAACTACTGCGACAGCGCCGAGACGATCCGCCAGACCATCGACTATGCCTGCGCCCTGAACACCGACTTCGCGATCTTCACCATCACGACGCCGTTCCCCGGCACGGAACTGTTCGAGAAGGCGGTGGCCGAGGGGCTCATCACGAACTTCGACCCGTCGCAACTCTGCAACAATCCGGCAATGTTCAAGCAGAAACACCCGGTGCTGCGGACGCCGACCTTGAGCGTACGGGACCTGGAGCGCTGGCAGAAGAAGGCGGTCCTGCGGTTTTACCTTCGGCCGAGGCAACTCCTTCGGATTCTCAGCAACCGGGCCCTGGCTCGGGCCCTGCTTCATATCCAGCCCAAAGATTACTCGAACAACCAGGCCCTCTTGACCGATCTGCGCCGCCGAGCCGAAACCTTGGCCTCCGCCGAGGACGGCCGGCGCGCCCAGCCGGTCGGCACCTGAAACCTTTCCGAGAGAGCCCTGAGGGTGATCGTCGACCAGTATAACTTCCACGACCTCGTCACGCTGCGCATCCGCCGGCACCGCCGAACCTGGGCCGACAGTTTCCTCGACTCCACGTTCGCCCACTACCGCGTCGAGCCGACCGCCGAGGACGTAGACATCGACGTGGCGGTCGGGCCGTTCGAGCCGCATCTCGCCGGCACGCTGTCGGTGGACGGCCGGTGGTGGGTCGCCCCGGGCCGCGTGCTCTACGACTCCCGCCTGAAAGTGGGCCGCTGGCGGACCGAGATCGAGGGGCTCGACGGCGACCGGCTCCGGGTGCGCATCGCCTCCAACACGCCCGCCCGGATGGTGTTTCCCGGCGAGACGATTTACTCGCTCGTCCGGCTGAGCCTCGCCCGCCGGGGGCACCTGTTGCTGCACGCCCCGGCGGTGACGTTCGGCGGCCGAGCGCTGCTGCTCCCGGCCCGGGGTGGCACCGGCAAGACGATTACGGCGGTCAACTTTGCCCGCCGCGGATGGGGGTTCATGGGCGACGATTCGGCCATCCTGACCGACTGCGGCGTCCGCAGTTTCGTCGTGCCGTTCAACCTGCGGTTCACCTACGACGTGCAGCGGCTGCTGGGCATCCGGTTCAGCCGGCGGAAGCGGTCGGAGATTGTCCTGAAGCGGTGCCTGTCGGTGGCGACGCTCGGGCACATCAATCTCTTCTCGCGGATCGACCCGGTGGACGTCTTCGGCGAGCAGATCGTGGACGCCGCCCCCCTCGGAGCGGTGTACCTGCTGATGCAGGGACCGGAGGCGGCGATCTCCGACCCGCAGCCCGTCGAGCCGTTCGCCGAGTCCGTCCTCATCAACACGCTGTTCGAGGCCGATGAACTGCGGGCGATGTTGCTCGCCTATCGCTACGGCAACCCGGGCAGCCACCTGGCAAACCTGTGGGACGAGGCGCGCGAGGCGCTGCGGCGCCGTCTGGCCGATTGCCTCTGCCGCCGCGTCACCGTACCCGGCCGCTATACGCCGGACGTCTTCGAGATGATCCGCGCTCGGGCCGAGGCCGACCTGGCGGGGGAGGCGGCGCCGTGAACGCCCTCTACGACATTCGCGGGCTGGCCGTACGCGTCGAAGGCCTCTGCCGCGCCGCCGTGCCCGACATCAACGCCAAACTGCACTGGTTCGAGATTCGCGACGACGGCCGGCAGGCGGATATCGAGATGCGTATCAGCCCGTTCGAGCCGCGGCGCGAAGGCTGCCTGGCCCTGGACCGCCGGTACTGGGTCCGGCCGGGCTACCTGTACCTGGAGGAGTCGGACAAGGGCCTGTCGTGGCGGGCGGAGATTGACGGGCTGGACCGCCCGGCCGGCAAGCCGCTGCGGATCCGCTTCGCCCACGGCAAGGCGAACCGCCGGCGCATACCGTGGCGGTTGTTCCCGGACCTCGTCATGCACCTGTACGTCCTCTGGCCGGTGCTGGAGTGCGAGTTGGCGGCCCGGGGTCTGTGGCTGGTCCATGCCGGGGCGGTGGAGCGCGACGGCCGGTCCGTCGTCATCGCCGGGCGCGGCGGGGTGAACAAGACGGCCCTCGTGGCCGAGTTGTGCCGCCGGGGCTGGCAGCCGATGAGCGACGACTTCGTCCTCTTGCGGAACCAGCCCCCGCGCGGTACGGTGGTCCTGGCGATGCCGACGAGCCCGCGGTGGTTCCAGTTCCAACTCCAAAACATGGAAGACGAGGACCTGTCGCTGTGGGATAAACTCCGTCTTCTCCGGTACCTGTATCACCGGCGGGACGTGAGCGTGGCGTTCGTGGCGGAGGCGTCGCTCGGTCGGGTCGTCCTGCTCCAGGCTGTGGAAGGGCAAGCCGCCCCTGAGCCGGCGCCTCTCAAACTCGGCCCGGCCGCAGAGGCCCTGGAACTGAACTGCCGCATGGAGCGGACGGCCTACGTCGGCCACGGCTTTCGCATCGGCCGGTTCCTGGAGGCGTACCGTTACGTCGTGCCGGAATCGACCTACGGCCACGGGTGGGACCGAGGTCTGGGCCAGGCGCTGCGGGAACTGATCGCCCCGACGAAGGCGTATCGCATCGCCGTCCCGAAGCGTTACGACCCGAACCTGGCCGACCTGATCGAGACGCTCTAGGGGACAACCGAAATCATGGCGTTCGTCCTGCTGGTCAATCCTCCCTACACCCGTTACGGCGGTCCCGCGCACGTCCAGGTGGACGAACCGCTCGGCCTGATGGCGCTGGCGGCCTATGTGCGCGAGAGGGGACACGAGGTCCACATCCTCGACACCCTGCGGGCCGACTACGTGGATTGCGGCGACGGATTCTTCAAGGCGGGCATGAGTGATGCCGAGTTGCGGTCGGCGCTGGAGAGTCTGCCCAGACCCGATGTCGTCGGTCTGACCAGCATGTTCACGATGCACTCCCGGGGCGTGCACGATGCGGCAGCCGTGGTCAAGGGCATCTGGCCCGACGTGCCCGTGGTGGTGGGCGGCAGCCACGTCTCCGCCCTTCCCGACTGGGTGCTCGAAGACCCAAACATCGACCTGGCGGTGATCGGCGAGGGCGAGGCGACGCTTCAGGAGATCGTGGACCGTCGGCTCCGCGGACAGCCGCTTGACGACGTGGCGGGCACCGCCGTCCGCCGCGACGGCCGTGTGGTCCGGAACCCGCCGCGTCCGTTTATCCCGGACTTGGACAGCCTGCCGCCGCTCGCCCGCGATTTGGTCGACATGCCGCACTACCTGGCCGAGGAGTACCGGAACCGGGTGGCGATGGCCCCGCCACGGGCCAACGTCGTCACGAGCCGAGGCTGCCCGTGCCGGTGCGTCTTCTGCTCGATCCACTCGATTTGGCGCAACGGCTATCGTGCCCGCAGCGCCGAGAGCGTGGTCGAGGAGTTGGAGATGCTCGTCAAGACGTACGGCGTACGGGAGGTGGCCTTCCAGGACGACAACCTGACGCTGAACCCGAAACGGATGATCGTCATCTGCGACGAGATCCTCCGCCGCCGGCTCGACCTGCACTGGTGCACGCCGAACGGCGTGGCCATCTGGACGCTCAGCGACGAGTTAATCAAGAAGATGGCCGCCAGCGGCTGTTACAAGGTGACCTTCGGTATCGAGACCGGGTGCCTCGAGACGCTGCGATTCATCGGCAAGACGCAGGTCAAACTGGACCGGGCAAATGAGATCGTCCGCGCGTGCAACCGTGCCGGCATGTGGACCCATTCGTCATTCATCATCGGCTTCCCGTTCGAGACGCCCGACCAGGTGGAACAGACCATCCGCTACGCCGTGGACAGCGACCTGGACTTTGCGGCGTTCTTCGTGGCCACGCCCTTCCCTGGGACACCGCTGTTCGACATCTACCGCGCCCGCGGCCTGCTGCCGGACCTGGGCGAACACCTGCGGCGCCAGTTCCAGGGCCACCAGAGCGAGGCCATGTGCGACACCGAGCACTTCACACGCGAACAACTGGCCGACAAGATGCACGAGGCCTACCGACGGTTCTACCGCTCGCGGGTGACGAAGTTCCTGAACCCCATTCGGCCCCTGCGGAAAATCAAGGGGTGGCCGGAGGTTCGGTACTTCTGGAAACTCTACGGGCTCTACCGTACGGAGTACGCGAACCTTGCCTGAGAAGCGGCGGACCCGGACACCAGCGAAGGCGGCCGGCTGGAAGGCGGACGCCGCCACCTTCGACCGCATGGCGGCGGACCGTCGGCGGACCCGCCTCCCGCCGGCGGAGTACCTGGCCATCTACGGCAAAATGGGGCTGCTGGACTGGCTCAGGTTCCTGCCGCCCGACGAGCCGGTGCTGGAGATCGGCTGCTGCGACGGTCTCCATCTGCTGAACCTGGCCGAGGCCCACAGCCGGCCCGGCGTGGGGATCGACGTGAGTCTGGCCATGCTCGAGAGCGGCCGGGCCGAAGCCAAGGCCCGGAACCTGGACGTCCGGTTTGTTGCCTCGGACGCCTCGCGACTTGCCGTCGGCGACGGGGCGGTCCGGACGGTGCTGCTGTTCAACGTGCTGCACCATTTCTTCTTTCGCGGGCTGGAACGCGTCCTGGCGGAGGCGGCCCGGGTGCTGGCGCCCGGCGGCCGGGTGTTCATCGGCGAGTTGAGCCTGCTGTACCCGTATCACGTACTGGCGTTCGGCGGGGCCCAGGTGATTAAGCGGGTGGCCCGCCTGGACGTCATTGAGCGGACGTTCACGGACAACGAGATGGCGCTCTGGCCGGGGCGGATCGCCGCCCTCGGCCGGCGGGTCGGCCTGCGGCCGGTCGCCGGCTCGGTTGGCCTCTACAGTTACGTAACGCGGCTGCCCGCGGCCAAGGGCGAGACCTCGCCTTGGCTGTTCCGTGCGGCCTGGGCCGTCTGCCGGGCCGTCGGACGACTCGGACCGCGGGCGTGGCGACACGATTCTTTCCACATGACCCTCGAGCGGATACAAAACGCGAGATGACCAACCGCAACCGCCGACGGAAAACCCTGTGTATCGTCTCCGGCGGAGGCCACCTCGAAGAGGCGATCGAATGCTTCGACGCCTTTGCCGACACCGACCTGGTCGTCGTCGTATACCGGCACCGGGGCGAGATGGCCACGTTCACCCACCCGCTGGTCTCCCGCGTGCACCTGGTGAGCCTGTTCGGCGCCCGGGGCCTGTTGCTCTACCTCTCGCTCATCGTCAACCTGCTGGAATTCGTCCGGATCTTCCTGCGGGAGCGACCGGACATCCTGTTCTCGACCGGCAGCGAGATCGCCATCGGCCCGTTCATCATGGGCAAGATCTTATGGCGAACCCGCAACATCTACATCGAGACCGTCACCCGCATCCACAAGTGCACCGTGACCGCGCACTGGCTCTACCGGTGGAGCGACCTGTTCCTGGTCCAGTGGCCGCACCAGGTCCGGATGTTCGGACCCAAGGCACGCCACGAGGGGCGAGTCCTGTGAAGATCCTCGTAACCGTGGGCAGCCTGCCCTACCCGATGGACCGCCTGGTCCGGGCCATGGACGCCTGGGCCGGCCGGCATCCCGAGCACGAGGTGACGATGCAAATCGGGTACTCGACCTGCCGGCCGGCGAACGCCGCCGAATGGTTCGAGTTCGCCCCGTTCGCCCATTTCCAGGACCGGTTCCGCAAGTCGGACGTGGCGGTGGCGCACGGCTCGGCGGGGCCGATCCTGACCGCCCGGCGCCTGGGCATTCCGCTGGTGCTCGCGCCCCGGCAGAAGCGGCACGGCGAGTGCTACAACGACCACCAGTGTGAGATCTGCGAGGCCATCCGCGGCGAGTCGGCCATGCGCGAAACGGTGCTCGACATCCAGGACCTCGAACCGGCCCTCCAGAGAGCCATCACCAAGCGACGCGACGGGCACCGCTACCAGACCCACCGCCTGAAGCAGAGGCTTGTTGACACCGTAGCGGCCTTCGTGGACAATATCGCGCGTGATTAACCGATTGAAAATCTTCCTGACACGCTTTCGCCTGGCGCGGTGGCTGGTGAATCTAAGAAACGGCACGCTGCGATTTCTCCGCAACGGCTACGATCCGAAGCGGTTCTGGAACGAGTGGTCCGACCGGTTTGCCCGGCAACCGTATCAGCGTGAACTCCACGAATCGAATCGCTGGCTGCTGGAGCGGCTCCGCGAGGTCCATCCCACTGAGGTGTTCGAGGTCGGCTGCGGGTTCGGTCGCAACCTGAAGATGCTCCACGACGAATCGGACCTTCCGTGCCGACTCTACGGCCTGGACATCAGCCTGGAACTGCTCCGCAAGGTCCACGGGGAGTTCGCCCTGGACGTCCCCCTGGTCTGCGGCGACGTGACCCGGCTGCCGCTGGCCGACGCGGCGTTCAAGACCGTCGTGACGCACGGCGTGCTGATGCACGTGCCGCCGGACGACGTTCGCGACGGCATCCGCGAACTGGTCCGCGTAACCGGCCGAACGCTCTGGTGCATCGAGGAGCAGGTGCGGACCCCCGACCTCCGCGGCAAATCGTTCAGCATCAACGACTACACGTTCGCCCACGACTATCCGGTCCTGTTCCGCGAGGTCGGCGCGACGATCACCCAGGTCGACTACCAGGGCAAGGCGGTTGCCCTGATGCTCTTCCGGGTCGACGCCGAGTGAGGCCCCCGCATCGACGGTCGCCGCCCGCGGCCGTTCCGGGAAAGGCTCCCATGGCCAGGCTTCAAAGCATCACCGGACGCCTCTCCCGCAACGTCGTCCTCCTGCTCGTGGACTCCGGCCTGGTGAACGTCGTCTCGTTCGCCAGTACGGTCATCGTAGCGTGGCGTTATTCGGTCGATGTGGTCGGCCAACTGGGGGTGCTGCTGCTGATTTCCGGCATCGGGTCGCTCCTGGCGGACCTCGGTGCGGGCCAGGCCTCCACGCTGCTCATCTCGCGTCGCCTGGCGGCGATGGGCGGACCGAAGCCCGGCCAGGCGGTCGGGGCCGGTCTGCTCCAGTCGGCGGTCGGCGGGGCGGTGCTGGGGGCCTTCGTGCTGCTGATTCCCGAGGTCCTCCCGCGGCTTGCCCGGGCCGTGGGGGCCGCCGGGCGCGCCGACGAGATGCTCCGCTTGGCCCCGCTTGTTCGCCTGGTGGCGGTCTGGGTCGTCGCCGCTACCCTCATGCAGCAGACGATCGGCGTGTTCGCCGGCTTTCAGCGGATGCAGTACTCCCTGCTCCAGAACGCAGTCACCCATCTGCCGCGGCTGGGCATCTGCGCAGCCGTTGCCCTTCTGGCCGGACCTTGGGAGCAAATCGTCCACGGGTGGACCCTCTGGTACGGCTCGGCCGCGGTCTTCGCCCTGGGCCTGCTGATGGTCGTCCTTCGCCGGTGCGGCGCGAGGGTGAGCCTGACCGGGTACCGCCCGCTTCGGCGGCTGCGCGTCGGAGCCGCCCTGTTTACGCCCCTGGCGGCGGCGTTCATCCTCCAGTACCTGGCCATCTGCATCATCTGGTGGATGGACCCGCACGGGCAGGGCTATCGCAGCGTCGGGTATTACGTGCCGCTGTGGAGTCTGACCCGCGGATATGAGGTGTTGCTTTGGCCGGTGGCGGTCGCCCTGCTGCCGGCCGTCAGCGACGCCCACGGCAGCCGCGACGCCGGCGTGCTGGCCGGACTCGTCCGCCGGGCACTGACGGGAACCGGACTGGCCGCCGCGGCCATCCTGGGGTTGTTCATGGTGCTGCCCGAACACCTTCTGGGCATTTTCGGGCCCGAGTACCAGCACCTGGTGCTCCCGCTGTCGATCTTGGCGTTCGGGATGGCCTTCGAGGCCCAGCGGTGTGCGCTGGACCCGCTGCTTAACGGCTCCGGGCTGGCCCGCTGGGTCACGGGCATCGAATGGAGCAAGTTTGCCCTGCTGTGCGGACTGGCGATTCCGCTCTACCAGGCCTACTACCTGACGGGCATCTCCGTGGCGTTTGTCGGCGCGCTGGTGCCGGCGTGGGTCGCCAAACTCCTGCTGATCCGGTTCAAGTTGCACAGCCCCGTCGCAGGGCGGGCGGCGCTGGTAGCAGGCCTCATTGTCGCCATTTTCGCAGCGGGGATGATCGCCCGAGGGGCATTCTGAAAGACGCCGGGTTCCTATGGACGCCGACGCTGTCGACCAGACCACCTGTTCCTCCGAGGAACGGTTCAGCCGGTTCTCCGACCGCGACGCCGCCCTGGTGCGCTGGCGATTCGGTCAGGGCTATGTGGCCCGGCTTGCCGAACGCCGCTACCGCTGCATGTTTCACGGGGGAAGCCGAATCCTCGACGTGGGCTGCGGCGTGGGCGAGGCCGCCCTCCGGGCCGGCGCGGCCGACTACGTCGGCATCGACCTCTCGGAGGCCCTGGTCCGCGAGGGCCGGAAGCGGCCCGGCCGCCGACTGGCCGTGGCCGATGTCACCCGCCTGCCGTTCGCCGACGGGGCATTCGACCGCGTCTGCTGCATGGGAGTGCTGCACCATCTGGGCCGGGACGCGATCCGCCCTGCCCTGTGCGAGATGGCCCGCGTCCTGGAGACGGGGGGCGAGGTCGCCATCATCGAGCCGAACCCCTGGAACCCGTACCAGCGGATGTTCGCCTGGGTCCGCCCGCCGGAGCGGGGCATACTGAACACCAGCCCGCGGGCCGTCCGCCGGGTCGTCGCCTCGGTACCGGGTCTGGCGATCGCCCGTCTTGCCTACGACCACACGATGCCGCTCCCTGCCATCGCCACGTTTCTGCTTCGCCGCTGGCGGTGGCCGACCGGCCCCCGGATGACGCGGCTGCTGGAGTGGCTGCATCGCTGGGCGGTCCGCCTGACGCCCCGTCCGCTGCGGAGCCACACGTTCTGGCGGCTCCGGAAGCGCTGACGCGCAGGACGGGGGTGTCGGCCGGCAACGGCGCACCTAATGCTGCAATGCTACGTCGTGCGCGGCGGGTCTCCGTACCCGCCGCGCAGCCCGACAAATGCCCTTTTGCACGCGGTGGGCGCGGAGACCCACCGCGCGAAACGCGGGCCGGCAACGGCATATCTACCTCTGTCCGCGAAGCCGGCGGATCAGGGCCGCTCCGGCGCGCGTGCCCGCCACCGCCATGCCGGTCTTCCAGAGAAGATGGCGGAGCGGCGCGAACCACCATTCCAGGATGTCGAACGGCCACTGGTCGGCCCCCCACTTGGCCTTGAACCGAATCAGGCCGACGTGGCGTGCATCACTGGAGAGCATATCGACCCGCTCAGCCCCCCGGCGGGCAGCCGAGGCAATCATCGCGTGGACCGTCAGGTCGTTCACCCCATCGCGCATCGAACCGGTCCAACTGCACCCGGCAAAGTAGTAGGTGGTCGGCCCGTCGTGGATGGCAACGACCGCGGCGTGCGCGTCGCCGTCCTTGTCGGCCACGATGAACTCGGCCGTTCCGTCGCCGACCATCTCGTCCCAGACGGCCTCATAAAACTCGGGCGGGGGCCCGGTGGCGGCGGCGTTGCGGACAAACACCTCGCCCATCATCCTGTGGAACGTCGGAAACTCCTCCCGCCGCATCGGCCGGGTCACGTAGCCGGCCTTCATCGGCACGCGGACGTCCCGGCGGATCTTCTTGGGGTAATCGCGCCAAATCTGCTCGGCCGACCGGCCGTCGATCCTCAGCACGTGCCGCATCTGCCGCGCCCGCGAGGCCCCGGGCAGACCCCGGATGAGGGCATCCTCGCAGGCGATGACCCGGACCGCGTGCAGGCCCTCCCGGCGGAAGATCTCCTCGAGCCCATTGATGTGTTCCGCAACCGCCCCGGCGTCGCCGACGAAGTTCCCCTTCGGGAACACACCGTACAGCATGCGAATGGGGCCCATCTTCAGCAAACAGGCCGGCAGGGCCGCTGAAAACCGTCCACCAGGCTCCACCAACGCCACCACCCGGACGGGGCAGCCGAATCCCCGGGCCAGCACCCGCGCCCAACGCGTCGAGTAGAAAATGGTGGCGCCCCGCAGACGCGAGACCGCCTCCACACAACCGTCCGTGGCATTGAGAATCTGCCACTCGCTCATGTCCCGATTTCCTTCCGTGCGGACATTCTGACAGTAAGAACGTCTGCGCTCCGGACGGCCGCGCGCGAGCCGACTCGCCGCCCCGGCAGGTCATCCTTTCCGCGCAAAGGCGGTGGGAATGGCCGAGGCGCCGAGGGCGGACTCCACCCACGCCGGCCCCATCACCGCCACCGTGACGGCGGCCCACACGAGCCGGCGCGCGAGGCCGCCGGCGGCGCTGCCGCCCGCCTCCGCCGCCCAGAACCGCTGCGGGTCTGCCCACGGAACCAGGCTCACCGCCGCGGTCGGCGGGTGCAGCAGGCTCGTCCGATGGACCACCCGCGTCACCTGAAAACCCTCCGTCTCCAGAAGCCGGCCCAGAAGGGCGGGCGTCCAGTAGAACAGATCCCTCGGCACGTCCACCGCCGCCCACCGCCGGCCGAGGAGCCGGGCCTGAAGGCTCCGCGCATTGGGCACCTGGATGACCAGCCGACCGCCGGGAACCAGGAGGCGGCGGGCCTCGGCCAGCACGGCCCGCGGGTCCGGCAGGTGCTCCAGCACGTTGTAGAGCGTGACGGCGTGGAATCGGCCCGCCTCGAAGCCGGCCTCCGGCAGGGTGCCCCGTCGGACGTCCAGGCCCAGCCGCTCGCGGGCGTAATCGGCGGCCGGCCCGAGTTCCACACCCGCCGGCTCCAGGCCCGCCCCCCGCATGACCAGGAGCCGATCGCCGGACGAGCAGCCGACGTCCAGCACCGCGTTGCCGGGCGAGAGGTTCGCATGGCGGAGGAGTTGCCGCAACTCAAACCGCAGCAGGTGAAACCGGTACCCGCGTTCCAGGCGGTGGACGGCGGACTCGGTTTCCGCCTCAGCCGGGGGCTTCCAACTGTACGTCTCAGGGTAGTAGCGGGCCAGATCCTCCGATTCCGGCCGGGGGCTGACCCATTGAAGCCCGCACGCCGGGCAGCGGACCACCTGGAACCGCTCGCGCGGAGGGAACTTATCGGCCTTCTCGAACCGCGGTTCGCCGGGCCGACCGCACAGGATGCAGGCGAGATGCTTCGCTTCGGTCAGCATGACAGCGCTTGCAGGGATGCGCCACACCTTACGGTCGCGGCTCGGGTCTCAGGGACTAAAGACCCTGTTCCCGGCCGAAGTCGCCGATCGCGGCGACAACCCGCTCGAAGTCCTCATCCGTCAGGTCCGGGTACAGCGGCAGGGTGAGCAGCCGCTTCCAGAGGGCCTCGGCCACAGGCGTCTCGCCCCGGCACGCCTTGTACATCTCGTAGTGGTTGCTGGGGATGTAGTGGACGCCGGTCGAGATACCGCGCTCAGCCAGGTACAGGTTCAGGGCGTCGCGGTGGTCGGTCTGGATGGCGTAGTTGTGCCAGGCGGGCTTCGTGTCGGGCTCGACAACGGGGCGCCGGATCCAGTCCAGCCCCGCCAGCGCCTCGTCGTACCGCTTGGCCAGTTGGGCGCGGCGTGCGTTCAGGTCCGGCAGCCGAGCCAGTTGCACCAACCCGATCGCTGCCGAGATATCGTGCATGTGGTACTTGTAGCCGACCTCCTCGACCGTGTAGTACCAGGAGTACTGGGTGAAGGTCTCGCGGCTCCAGGTATCTTTGGTGATGCCGAGCCATCGTAGGCGGCGGAGTCGGACCACCTCTTCGGGATTGCCGGTCACGATCATGCCGCCCTCGCCGGTGGCAAGGTTCTTGACGGCGTGGAAACTGAAGCACCCATAGTCGCCGATGGTGCCGAGTTTCTGCCCATGCCATTGCCCACCGCAGCCGTGGGCGGCGTCCTCGATCAGCACCAGGTCGTGCTCGCGGGCAATTGCCGTCAGGGCATCCATCTTGCACGGCCGGCCGCCGTAGTGCATGCAGACGACGGCCCGGGTGCGGTCGGTCACGAGGCGCGAGACGCTCTCCGGGTCGATGTTGGCGGTGTCCGGTTCGACATCGGCGAAGACCGGCTCGCCGCCGCAGTACAGGATGGCGTGGTTGGTCGAGACGAAGGTCACCGGCGTGGTGATGACCTCATGGTCCCGGACGTCGGCCAGGATCATTGCCAAGTGCAGGGCCGCCGTCCCGCTGTTCAAGGCGACGGCGTCGGGCACGCCCAGATACTCGGCGAAGCGTTTCTCAAACTCGGCGGTCTTCGGACCCAGACCCACCCAGCCGGAGGCCAGGACCTCGCGGACCGCCTCGAACTCGCCCTCGCCGTAACTCGGCCGAAAGACGGGGATGGTCATGTATATATCCTTAGAAACGCGCTGCGCAAGCACGGCGGCCAAATGGCCGGCATGGCTAAGCAGGAGCGATGAAGTCAATCCGAATTCGGCGGCTGACTTGGCGTGCACCCAAGTCCGTAGCGCCGGGCTTCATGCCCGGCGGCCGGATAGTCAGGCCGACGGCGGTTCCGCGCCGGGGATAAACCCCGGCGCTACCGCTGTTCGGAAAGATTTCCTTGCTCCTGCTTAGTCCCGCAGAGCGATGTCGCGTGCGGCGATGCCGAACCGGCGGAAGACCTCCCGGAGCCGCCCGACGCCCAACCGGCCCGGCCCCGGCGCGTCAGGCCACCCCACACCTGCCGGAATGTCCGCCACACCAACCACGCCACCCCGCAGGCGAGGAGCCAAGTCGGGAAGTTCTTGACGGCCACCCAGATGCGGTTCCGCTCCACCAGCCGGACCAGCAGCGGACTCACGCTGCCCGAGGGGGCCACCTGATGATGGTACACCAAGGCCGAGGGCTCGTACAGGCTTTTCCATCCCAGCCGCCGGGCCCGCCAGCCCACGTCGGCCTCGTCGGCGTAGGCGAAGAAATCCTCATCGTACAGTTCGCCGTCCGGCAGGCGAAGGTCCTCCAGCATCGTCCGCCGATACAGGCAGCAGCAGTCGGAGGCCGGGGAACTCGCGGCGCATCTTCATCTGGCCGAAGCCAAGGCCCAGATCCGCGCCGGCGATGAGGAATGGAAAGTCATCGGCCCGAAACTCCGCCGTCTCACCCTTTCGCGGCAGATCGCTGAGGGCGACGCGGGCCCAGGCGGCGGTTTCCGTGGGCCGCCCGGCGGCGCCGGCGGGTCAGTCGGCGGGAGGCAGCGGCTGCACCTTGAGGCCGTCGAGTTTTCCGCCGTCGGCGCCGCGGATGCGGACGCAGAACTCCCACGGGCCGGTGTCCTGGCTGATCTTCAGCATCAGGGCGTTCCAGCCTTTTCGCAGGGCGACAGGCACCTTGTGCTCGCCGGGGATGGCGGCCCCGCCTGCCCCGTCGGCGTGCACCAGTTTCCCATTGAGCCAGACCTTGCTGCCGTCATCGACGCCGAACTCGAGGCGGGCACGCCGCTCGGTGTCGCAGTGGACATAGGTACGGACGTAGCACGCGCGGCTCTCGCCGCCAAGGGCGGCCGAGAGGTCCATCATCCAGGGCTGCTTGGCCCCGCCGGGCGGCAGAACCTTCCACTGGGCCTTGGCGGGATCCTTCTCCGGCGGATAGGCGGTGTCGAACGCGCTGCCCTTGATGTACGGGCCGCTGACCTGCCAGGCCGTCACGTAGTCCTCGAACTTCTCCATCTGCCGGATGACCTGTGCGGCCCGCTTGCGGACGGCGGGGTTCTTGGCCTGCGTCCTGAGCATGTCGGCGGCGGCCCGGGCCTCCTGGCGGTTCGATCCGGCGATTCCCTGGGCGATCTTGAGCATGGCCAGTTCGGCCTCGGCACGGACGGCCTCTTCCTTGAGCAGCGGTTCCACGATCTTCAGGGCGCCGGGGTGAGGGAACTTGGCCAGGCTGGCCAGCATGAGTTTCTTGTCCTCGGGCCGCGTGATCAGCGGCAGGATCTCGCGGACCTTGGCCAGCCTCTCGTCGTCCTTGAGTTTCCGGGTTGCCTGGATGCACTGGAGGTAACCGCGGAGCGCCAGGACCCGGTGCGGCGCTTTCCTGGCGGACTTGGCCAGGGCCAGAAGCGGTTCGGCCACGCCGTCGTCCTCCGGCCACCGGCTGGGCCAGGTCGACAAGGTGCGCACCGCTTCATCCTGGACGGTCTCATCGGTGTCGTCGATCGCTGACGTGACGGCGGCCAGGGCATCGGGCCCGCCCGCGCAGCCCAGGGCATGCAGCCCGATCACGCGAAGGGCGGGCGCGCCGCTCCTGGCAAGGGGCATCAGGTACTGGCCGCACGCCGTGCCCGCGCGGCCGCCGATCGCCATGAGCGCCTTCTCGATGCCCGCCTGCTCCTTGGGGTCGGCGGTCTTCTGAAGGACCCTCACGAGGTCGGCGGCCTGCTTGGCGCCGCCGATGGTGCCGATGGCGTCAACGGCGGCGCGGCGGACCCCCGTATCGGGGTCTTCGGCGCACCGCACCATGGCGGGAAGGGCCGCCTCGATGCGTCGCTGCCCTGCAACTTCGATGAGGACCTGGCGTTTCCTGCCCGTCTCTTTCGGCAGGCGGGCCGCAAGGTCCGCGTCCACGTCCCGGCCGGGCAGCCTTGCCAGCGTCGCCTTGGCCGTTTGAGCCAGTTGGGCATTCTCATCGAGCGCGGCATCCAGGAGCACCGGCACGCACGAGGCGTCGGCGAAGCGTTCGAGCGCCCTCATGGCCGCCGTCCGCACGTGAACCGCGCCGCTCTTTACTGCCTTGAGCACGGCGGGCAGCGCCTTGGCGTCGCCGCGGTCGGCCAGGGCGAGGAGCATCAGGGCCTGCCGGTCCGACGCCGCGCCCGCCAGTTCGGCCGCCAGGGCCTCGGTCGCTTCGGGGCCGGGCAGTTCGCGGGCCGTGCGAAGCCCGATGCCGAAAAACGCCTTGTCGGTCGACCTGAGTTGTTCGACCAGCAGCGGCACGCCGGCGGCCCGGCGGGCGAGAATGGTCCCGCGGGTCGCCTCGAGCACTCTCTGCTTGGGCACGTCCGCCTTGCGGACGGTGTCGTACAACCTCACGGCTTCGTTGCGATTGCCGCCGGCGAGGAACCGTTCCGCGCACAGGATGCAGCCCTCCGCCACCGTCGAGCGGACCGCGGCCGGCGCGGTGGCCAGCAACGGCTCCAGGGCCTTGGCAGCAGCAGGGCCGCCGATGCGGCCCAAGGCCGCGGCCGCAGCCGACGCCACGTCCTCGTCGGCGTCCTTGAGCCTCTCGACGAGCCCGCCGACGGCCTTGGCGTCGCGCCGCACGCCGATCGAGTTGATCACGCCGACGAGCAGCCTGCCCTTTACCTTGCCCATCGCCTCGCGCAGCGCCTCATCGGCGGCCGGACCGGGAATGGCCTCTAAGGCGATTCGCGCCCACGACGCAAGTTCCTTGTCCGGCAGGAGCGCCGCCAGCGCCGGGACGGCTTCCTCGTTCCCATAGATGGCCAGTTGTTTGCAGGTGATGGCCTTGTCCTGGGGCGGCCCGTCGGACTGGAGCACGCCGATGAGTTTGCGCTGCCTCTGGTCGGCGGCATTCTTGTCGGCGGCGGCCGAGGCGCGGCCGGCAGCCATCGCGCAGAGGACCGACGCGGCGAAAGCGGCACACAATGCGAAAGACCGAATCCTGAACATCGTCATTCTCCTCGCAGGCAGGTGGTTTCTTCCGGGATACCCGATCCTAGAGCCGCCACGGTTCGCGCAGCGCCTCCGACCGCAACCGGTTCGCTTCCTCGTCACCGACGAACCTGTACGTCTTGGGATCAAGCGTGACCTTGCGCTTCAGGAATATGGCGATGCCTGCGGCATGGCAGGCAATGTGGGTGTGACAGGTCACGTCGTGGTTGGCCCGGGGCAGCCCCCGTGTCTTCACACAGTTGAGGAAGTCGCGGATGTGGTTGTTCGCCGGGTAACCGCCGACCTTGGCGCCCCTTGCGGCCAGCAACGCGGGCGAACTGGCGACCATGTCGCCGTTATCGCCCGTCTCGACCCAGCCGGTGTCTCCCTCGAACCGGACCGGGCATGAACCGAGCCCGAGCCAGCCTCCTCCGCGTAGCACCAGTTTCACGCCGTTGGCGTAGTGGGCAACCGCCTGGCCGCCGACCGGGGGCTCGTATTCGACCGGCGCCGTCTCGTCGGCATCGTTGGCCCACTGGCAGAGGTCCACGCAATGGGACCCCCATTCCAGCACGCCGCCGCCTACCAGTCCGCCGCCTTTCTCGAAGTTGAACCCGTTCAGCAGCCGCCGGTTGAACGGCCGCCAGGCCGCAGGCCCGAGGTAGAGGTCCCAGTCCACCTCTTCCTTGGGCGGTTCGGGTTGGGCCGGCAGCCAGCCGCTGCTTCCGGTTCCCATGCCGCCCGGATGGGCGTGGACGGTATGGAGTTTGCCGAGTTTCCCGGTGCGGGCCAACTCGACCGCCAGCGCGACGTGGGGCAGGTTCCGCCGCTGCATGCCGCCCTGGAACACGCGCCCCGTGCGGCGGAAGGTCTCGGCCAGCATCAGGCTCTGCACGATGTTCTTCGTGCAGGGCTTCTCGCAATACACGTCCTTTCCGGCCTTGGCCGCCGTAATCGCGGCCGTCGCGTGCCAGTTCGGCCCCGTGGCGATGAGCACGGCATCGATGTCGGGCCGGGCCAGCAGTTCGCGGAAATCGCGATACATGGCGCAGTCCTCGTTGCCGTATTTCGAGTCGGCCATTTTCTTGACGGCCTTGCGGCGGGCGTCTTTCACGTCGCAGACGGCCAGGAACCGCACGTCCGGTTCCCGCAGGAAGCATCCCAGGTCATACGAACCCCTGTTGCCGATGCCGATGCCGCCCAGCGTAATCTGTTCGCTGGGAGCCACGGCGCCGCTGTTGCCCAGGGCGGCGCCCGGAATGACATACGGCGCCGCCAGGACCCCGCCTGCCGCTGCCACAGCCCCCCGCAAGAACTGTCTCCGGCTGAAGTGTTTGGCGCCTGCGGTCTTCATCGCTCGTCTCCTCCTGGATCGAGAGCCGTCGCTGACTTTGTGTCCGTGTTCCGCGTGCGGTCGCGATAGTCGCCTCGGCCGGCGAGGGGCGTTCCCCCGCCACGCCGCCCGTTGCAGGAACCGCACCGGCCATATTCTGCACGAAACCGCGCCGATTGTCCACGGGAGTCTTGACGCAAGACGTTTTTGTCGGGAGACCAGCAGGCCGGGCCGGGGGGATTCCCCGGGCGGCCGGCATTCCCTACCGCGACACGTCGGACGGCGTGGCCGACTTCCACGCCCTGCGGCACACGTACATCACGCGGCTGGCGCGTTTGGGGACCGAACAACCGCCGCTCACGGCCAAACCGGCCGGATTCTTTCAGCGCATTTGCAGCGCGCAGGTACCCCGGTACGCCAGAACCTGTCATCACCTGGCAAGACGGGGTGTTCGGTAACGCGAGGGGCGAAAGGGGCGCAAGTCGCGCGTGTGTCGCCACTTGGCAAGACTTGTCACTACCTGACAATGGTGGGCCCAGCAGGATTCGAACCTGCGACCAAGGGATTATGAGTCCCCTGCTCTGCCGCTGAGCTATGGGCCCGAAGTGGTTGAGGCCGCAAGACTTACGCGCGTTTCGGCCGTCCGGTCTGTAGGCTGCGCCACTTCTGCGCCGCAGAACCGGTCGTGCCCGGCGCGTTTCACCGCAGCAGTTCCTTGATGCTCCTGGCCGGTTCCCAGGCCGACCGTCCGCTGCCGCAGGTCCTTGGAACCCGGCGGGTCGGCCCACCGCAGCACCCACGGCTGGTCTCGGCTCGCCGGATTGCGGCAGCCGCGCTTCCGGCGGACTTCGTGGACGTCGTACACTTCGGTCGGTCCTTCCGCAGGGCCGCGACGGGAATGATGCGCACCGGCCGATGGGCGGTCAAGAGATTTCGCTGCGTACCCCTTTCCGGCGCCGGCGGATGAACTTATGCGGATCGGCGACGGCTAGGGCTCGCGTCTCTGCTGATTTGCAGGGTGCCACTGGCTGCTTGTCAGCCAGTGTGTGGCGAGCAGCAGGAAGGCACTGGCGGACAAGCCGCCAGTGGCACCCACCGTTTCACGTGGGACAGAACACTAGCGGCGTACCGTTTCCGCACCTGCCGGCAGACCAGGCGCAATCCGCGAATAACCCTCTCCCCCGCAGCGTATCACTGGTGGAAAGCGAGGCGTGGATGTCGAGTGGGAGGGATGAACCATGATGCTTCCGCTGACAACCGACGTGCGGATGCGGACGCTGCCGTACGCGAACTCGTTTCTCATCGCCCTGACGGTCATCGTGTACTTGTGGACCGGACCGGCGTTCGAGTACGAGTACCACCCGTTCATCTATACGCACGGGTCGTTGTCGGGCCTTATCGGCCGCATCTGGATGCACGCCGACTTCTGGCACCTGGCCGGCAACATGCTGTTCTTGTGGGTCTTCGGCAACGCGGTGTGCTCGCGGGTCGGCAACTTGTGGTACCCGCTGCTCTACGCCGGCCTGGGGATCGTGGCCGGCCTGATCGCCATGCCCGAAGCGGGGCATCGGTCCGTCGGCGCCAGTTCTGCCGTCAACGGTGTCATCGGCCTCTTTGTGGTTCTGTTTCCCCTGAGCCGGGTCAGGCTGCTCACCACCATCGCGTACGTCTTCGGGTGCGTCTTGTACGTTCCTTCGCTCTTTCTGATCGGCCTGTGGTTCGCCTTCGACGTGCACGGCCTGGTGACCGGCGCGGGCCGCATCGGTTACGGCGCCCACGTGGCCGGGCTGCTCTCGGGCGTCGGGCTCGGCATCGTCCTGGTGCGCTGCGGGTGGGTGACCCTGTACAAAGGCGAGATGTCTCTGCTCCACGTCTTCGGTCTGGCGGGTGCGGCGCGGCCCCGGAAACGGCCGCCCGAAACGCGCCGGTCACAACACGCCCTCCTCCATCAGGCCTAAACCACCGGCGGTCGAATGCCGTGGCCACGCCGGACACATCCGGGTACCATGGTGCCGGCACAGCCCTTCACGCATGGGGGGACGGGCTCATGCCGGACGACATCGAACGGGCGGGAACGGACGGTCAGACCGAGCAACCGGCCAACGGTTGCAAGACCACTGCAACTGCCGAAGGCGCATCTCGGCCGGGCATTCCGCTCCGAATGGGGCTGGGCATCGCGGCGGCGGTCTTGACGAGCGTGGGCATTTGGGTGCTTGTTACGGCTGTAGGGGCGCCGGGGGCGGCGTTTGCGCGCGTGGGCGTCGCGGCAATAGGTCTCTCCGTCTCGGTCGCCGGACTTTGGCTTGGTGTCCGCGCCGTCGGAGCCTTCGGCCAAAGGCGTACCGACGGGGATTACAGCCGACGCGTTGAGGAGCGGGCCAAGCAACTGGGCCTGCCGACCGATCCCGAGGCCTATCAAGATGGTGGTCTGGCCATCGCGGCCACAGCCTACGGACTGGAGCGGGCAGAAGTTATCGCCAGCGTCCTCCGCGGCGCTGGCATCCCCGCCTGGGTAGAAGGCGGCGCGACGGCCGGGTGGTACTGGCACATGCAGTTCGCCATGCATCCACGAGGCATTCGCATCTTGGTGCCGAACGGGCGGCTTGAGGATGCCTGGGCTGTCCTTGCAGAGCGCCGGAAGATGGAAGAGAAGCAGGAGGAAGATGAGCCCCCGGAAGAAACCGCCGAAACGTCGGACCCTGGCGAAGGGCTGTTTCGGTGGGCCAAGCGGCTGTTCATCCTCCTGTTTTTGTCGGCCACACTGACCGCGCCGTTCGTTTACGTCGCCTCGATGGTGATCCTTATCATCGCGTGCCGGCGGCTGGCGCAGGCCAAATCGGCCGTTATGCTGAAACGGGCCATCCGATGGAGCATGGTCACCGCCGGCATCGCCGCCACCGTCTGCGTAGTCCTCGTCCTGCTCTTCACCAGGGCAAGTTGCAGTAGAGAGCCGCGGGTCATGGAAACAGAAGACGGCCCGATGCTGATCGAGCGTCCCGTTCGACTTCCATGATGGGTGTGCGGAACATCTACTTCCCCGCCGCCTTCTTCGCGTCGGCGAGCGATTTGGCGACGGCTTCGGTGCCGGTGAGCGCGTCTTTCGGGCGCGGGTGCTCGTCGGTGAAGACGCAGAGCGAGTCGCGATCCTCCACAACCGTATCCGACTCGTCCACGCCGCCGCCGGGAAGTTCGACCGCCTTCAGGTCCAGTTTCAGGTGCCGCGCCAGAAAAGAGTACATCGGCAGCCGCTTCGGGTACTCGTAGCCGTGACCCTCGTGCGGCAGGTGGGCGTTCTCGACGAGCGTCTGTTTGCCGAACAGGCGGTACACGTTCCAGATGTAGGGGAACTCGACGCCGGGCAGGTTCTTGGTCCAGTCCTTGCCGTCGGAGACCACGAGCATCGGCCGCGGGGCGGCCATGGCGGCCATCTCGCAGTTGTTCGTCTCGTGCGTCTCGCTCTTATGGATGGGCAGGCCGCTCTCGCACTGGCATCCGCCGAAGAAGTGCGCGCTGACCATGACGACCGGCACACTGACCTTCACGCGGTCGTCGACGGCCGTGAGCATGAACGTCTGCGTCCCGCCGCCGGAGCAGCCCGTGCATCCGATGCGCTCCGGGTCCACTCCGTCGAGCGAGAGGAGGAAATCGAGGACCCGCATGCTGTTCCACAGTTGCAGCGTCAGGACGTTCGGGTCGGAGTGGGTGACCTGTGTCGATTCTCCCCACCCGACCATATCGTACGAGAAGACGACGGCCCCCATGCGTGCGAGCGTGGCGCAGCGGGCCTGCTGGTCCGGCCGGAACCGGCCGCCGCGAGCCAGCGAGTCCTTGACGCCCTTCCGCCCATCGCGTGCGTGACCGTGTGGGCACAGGACGGCGGCGTACGATTTGAGTTTCTTCGCCGGCCGGTACAGGTTCCCCGTGCAGAAGAACCCGGGCAGGCTCTCGATGGCCACGTTCTCGACGGCATACCCCTTGCGTTCTTGGCGGCCGCGGATGATGGGCTTGAGGGGACAGCGTTCGGGCAGCGGCACGAGGTTCGCGCCTTTCAGGATTCCCTGGCGGTTGCGTTTGGCGCGGGCTTCCCACTGCTGGCGCGTGTGATACGTCTTGGCGAAGGCCGCCAGTTGTTTCCGCGCCGCCTCTTCGCTCTGGTGCGGATGGTTGGATTTGGCGTGGGCCATGACGCACAGAACTCCTAGCAACACAAGCGAGAAAGACGCTTTCATCGGGCACCTGCCTTTTCTATCACAGGGGTGACAGCCGCTTGCATACGCGTGCGGCTAATTGGCGAATGTCGCGCTTGGTTCTTGGATGTGGCGTCACTCGCTTGCCCGCCACGTGCGTGCCTCCGCCCCGGGGTTCTCGACCTGCGGATACCCTATCGCCGCAGGCGAGCGTCGTCAAACCTTCCCCGACCACGGCGGTCCGTTTCTGCGTCCCGCGCGTGGCCCAATTGCGTTTAACCGCTCGGCGAACAGCCGCACCAAGATGACGAGCGGGGCATCACGACGGCCGCTCGGCTCGTTCGGAAGAGCGCAGTTTTTCGCGCGTTTTCCGGCCGCGGTGCGCAGGAATCCGAGGGGTTTTTCGGCCCGCTAGCCTCCTGCGGGGAAGCCCTCCGCCGCCATCGGCGAAGCGCTGGAAATCGCCGTTCCTGGCCCGGAAATCGCCGTTCTCTGCCCCCGCCGCGGTATCCCGGACACCCGTCAGACGGCCCGCCCTCGGCTGCCGCTGCGCGGGGCCGTTTGACCCAACGCCCTTTACGCATACGTTATCGGTGGCGCCGCAATGGCGCACCCGGCGGCGACCCTTTCCCCTACGCGGCAAAGCCGTTCACGTGGACCAAAAGCGGAAGTGTTTTGCCAAGGAGGACTATATGCGGAGGAATCTCTTTGTTGCGGCCGTGGTTCATCTGTTACTGGCGAGCGCGGCGTTCGGCGGTCTCGTGGACGGGCTCGGCAACGTCCCGGACTGGGGCATCACGCCCTTCAGCCGGCCCAACCTGTCCGACACGTTCGACGGCACCCTCTGGCTGACCATCGAGAACGACTACTCGCCCATCAACTATCCGGGCGGCGTGGGCCACCAGCCCAGCCCCGGCGGGGCGACGGGCGAGAGGTTCGACCTCGAAGAGATGTATGCCCGCGCCACGCAGAGCCGGACACAGATCCTGTTGGTTGCCAGCAACGGCCCGTCGGTCGATGCCGTCGGCAGCACGTGGCGCCTGGGCGACCTGATGATCCACGCGGGCGGCCGGCAGTTCGCCATCGTCACCCACAGCGGCGGCCAGGGCTTGCCGGCCGGCAACATCTATCGCATCAACGGCGACGCCGACCTTGAGGGACTCCAGGACCTGCCCCGCAGTTACTACGGCCACACGGCGGTCGTCGAGAACGACTACGGGCCGGACGCGACCGTCCCGAAGATCGCCGAGCCCTGGGCCGTGAGCGGATCGATCGACGCCGGCCAACTCATCGGCGCCGCGACCATCGACACCGATTCGTTCGATTACGGCGGGAAGGAGGACGGCACGTTCCTCATCCAGTACACGTTCGACACGAGCGTTCTGGGATTCGGTGAGCCGACCGAACTGACCACCAAGATTACGTGGGGCTGCGGCAACGACGTGATTCGCGTCAAGGGCGTAGATTCGCCGCATATCCCGGAACCCGCCACGCTCGGCATGCTGCTCGTCGGGTCGCTTCTGACGTACGTCGCGCGGCGGCGCGAGATACGAAAGTCGTAGGACACCCGCAGTGTTTGGGCCGCCCCGGTGCCTCATGGGGGGTGCCGGGGCCGGTCTATTATGTCGAACCGACCGGGGCGCGTCGGAGGGGCGCGCCCTGTCTCTTGCCCAAGAAAACGTCCGGGCGAGGCATGCCTCGACACGTCTTTGGCGACACAGCCCGTTTATCGGGGGTGGCATGGCCACGCTTGCGTGGCCATGGTGGACCTTTCGCGCATTGATGCTCATGGCCACGCAAGTTTACCCGCCGTGGCGGGCGTGGCCATGCCACCCGGCGCTAAATACGTGCATGCCTCGCCCCTACGGCTGGGGCCAGGTCACCTCGAAGAGCAGCGCTTCCCACGGTTTCCAGGAGGCCTTGAGCGCCTGGCCGTCGGGCAGCATCTCGCCGCTGCGGATGTTGCGGACGGCCGTGACCGGCCGCGACAGCGCAATCTCCACCGGCCCTTCCCGCCCGAAGGCGCCGTCGATGCGGCCGGCGTGGGAGACGGCGGCCTCGCGCGGCGGGTTCTTGACGAGGGCGATGACCACGCGGTTGCCCTTGCGCCAGAAGAGCGTCTCGGCCATCGGCACGGGTTTGCCGCCCGCCAGGACACGGGCGCGAGGGGCAAGGCCGGCCTCGGCGAGCAGCCCCGAGACGATCTCCCGCCACGCATCGCCGAAGGCGCCCAGGCGCGAGCCGAGATCGTTGTACGCCACCGGCGTCAGGTTCAGATAGACGGTCCGCCCGCGGCCGGTTTGTTTTCTGATGAGGACGTCGGCGCCCTTGACGCGCGCGCTCGCCTTGGCGTCCTCCTTCCCGTCGGTCTGTGTGCCGCGCTCATAGACCACAATCCCCTCCTGCCGCAGAGCGCCGCTGTACGTCAACCGCTGAAGCAGCGGCTTGCCGTACTTCTCGCCGTCGACCTCGGTGATGGACTTGCCGTCGAGGTAGCCTTTCGACTCGTCGCGCGTGATGCCGAAGAGGTCGTCGAGCGCGCCCTTGGGCCGTCCGACGCCGTGCTCCGTCAGGATGCCCGTCAGGTGGTCGGCGATGACGGCGCCGCCGGCCTCGACGAACCGCCGGATGGCGGCCGCCTCACCGTCCGACAGGCACACGGCCCGGTTCAGGATGAGGACGCGGTACTTGTCCTTCACAAGCGCCCCCGCCGCCACATCCTCGCCCGCGACCACGTTGTACTGGTATCCGCAATCCTCGAGTATCTTGAACCATGCGACGCGGTTGCGGCCGAGGGTCTGGGACGAGTTGTCGAGGCTGCTCGAGCGGTTCGGCCACGTGCCGCCGTGGGTGACGGCGTCCATCGCCCACGATGCCTGGATGCTGGGGTGCGAGTAGAAGACGGCGATGGGGTCGGCGTCGAAACGGGCGTCGGGGTCGAGGATAGGCCGCGAGACATCGCTCTGCACTTCGCGGATGGTCTCGATGTTGTCTTTGATGAACGGCGCCAGGCCGCCGCCCTTCCAGTGGAACCACGACCCGCCGCGGTCCGGCCAGGCGATGACGCCGCGGTTGCCGTGCACGAGGTAGTACCACAGGAACCACGCATCGAGCCGCGCGTCGCCCTTCGAGAACCACGTCTGGACGTACGGCCGCCGCTCGGGCCACCGCCATAGCGACCGCAGGATCTCGCACGTGCCGCCGATGTCGTACGCCTCGATGAACTGGACGGCCCGCGCGATCTTGGCGTAATCGTACCCGCCGTAGACGGACGGCTGCTGGCCGCCCACGAAGCCCGCCGGCGTGGCCGGGTCGAGCGAGCCCGTGTACCGCGCGAGTTCCGCCAGACAGTCGGCGAACTGTGTATCCATGTAGGTTCGCCAATCCATCCAGCGCGCCAGGTTCCACTTGGCGAAGGGAGGCCTGGTGTGGGCGCGGCGGACGTCCTCGAACGAGACGGGTTTCGCTTCGGCGAAGTCCCGCTGCGCCGTGCCCCACGTGGCGTTGAGTTTCTCGATGCCGCCGTAGGTCTTGGCGAGCCACTTGCGGTAAGCCGCGACGGATAGGGGTGAAGCGTCCACCTCGGCCGGCGAGTTGAAGCAGCCCAGGCTGACCTCATCGTCGAAGGCGTACGCGACGACCGGGCCCTCCTTCGTGACCGTGACGTTGCGCGCCAAGTGCCCCTTCATCAGGTCCATCGTCTTGGGGTCGGCCAGGCTGTGCGGCCGGGGGATAAGGTTACGCTTACGCATGACGCTGCGCACGCCGGTGCGGTCCGTCAGATGGAGGTACCCTTTGTCGGCGGCGTGGTCGTTGTAGTACGGCATCTTCTCGCGAGCGGCGAACTTGACGCGGTCCGCCCGCCCGGCGCCGCGGTCGATGTGAAAGCCGCGAAAGCCCCCTTCGCGGTACAGCGCCAGGTCCTCCGGGGCGCTGGTCTTGTATTGCCAGACGAGGATGAGGAAGCGGTCCCACTCGGCCTTCGGCCGCACGTACGGGACCTTTTCCGGCGCACCGTCGGCGCCGGCGGTCCACTCGGCGGCCATCGGTGACGCGGCAGCAAGAACGACGCTGCAGACCAGCCCTACAGTGCGCATAGGTCACCTCCCGGGGCGTATTGTACCGGATGGTTGTGCCGATGGGCAACCCCCGCTGCCTCTCGCTCTTCGGCCGGAGGGTCGCAAGCCGCAGGCCAAGGAGAAGGAGCAGAAGGACGTGACCATTTTTCTGGCAGCGGTTTGCCGTTACTGGTTTGAGGCGGCTTCCAGCCGCCTTGCCGCCGCGAAGCGGCGTATAGGCCGGGGCCTTTGGCCCCGGCTTTTCGGGGCGAGAGACCATCTTCTTCTCTCCCGCGGTGGCCCGCCTCAGGCGGGCCACCGCGGGAGAGAAGACAAGAAGAGGAAACGCAGGCCGCTTGACGGCCCCGGCCCAGAGGGCCGGGGCTACACCCGCCTGCGGCGGGCAAAGGCCCATAAAATGGGCCTCAGCAGACCTGCCATCTTCCGTGGTCACACCCGACCAGAAGGGCGTGGAATCCGGCGCTTGCGGATGCAGAGACTTCCTGGTAATCTATACACGCTGGGCATCAGGTGGCCGGATCGTGCGTCGGCGGGAGTGTCAGCACTACGGCAAGCGCCTGACAACGTGGGAACGTCCGATCGGGGCGTGACCGAAGGTCCAGACCTATGTGCTCAACCGTGGCGGGCATGGCGTCAAGAGCCCGCCGGACACGTTGTGAGGCGTGGCGAGATCTTATGCAGTCTGTATACTCACTGTTAGCCAGTCGCAGGACACCAACGGTGAACCGGATGAACGAACTTGGACCGATCGAGCTGAAACGGCGCGAGGGACACGAGCCGTTTCACGTTGAGGGCCGGAGGTTGCTCTTCGACTTGCTGAGCTTCTGGCAATGGAGTTCTTCAGATGTCGTGAGCAATGCGACTCGGGGGGTGCTCGCGGAGTACCTTGTTGCCCAAGCCCTCGGCGTTGCCGGAGACAGCGTCCGCGAGGAGTGGGCCGCATACGACCTGAAGGCATCCGATGGCACACGCGTTGAGGTTAAGTCCGCGGCCTACATTCAGAGCTGGCATCAAGACCGACTCTCGCGAATCTCCTTTCGCGTGCCGAAGACCCGCACTTGGGACAGGGACACTAACCGGCAGGGCGAGGATACCCGACGACAGGCGGACGTGTATGTCTTCGCGCTACTCGCACACACCGATCAGAACACTCTCGATCCATTGAACGTAGCTCAATGGGAGTTTTTTGTCTTACCAACAACGGCACTCGACAACCGAAAACGAAGTCAGCACTCGATCACACTGCCATCACTGAGGAAGCTGTCCGGGGAACCGGTTAACTTCTCCAGGCTCAAACAAGCCGTTGAAGAAGCGGCAGAGAATCAGAGGGGGCTCGCTAACAAGGCGATGCAGCAGGACGGCGCTTTGCGCCGCCGCTAATCGCCAAGTCGTTAGCACGGGAGATAAGATCTGAATGGACATCGAGTCTGCGAAGCACGCCTACCTTGAGAACGAAATCTGGATTCTCACTTTCGGGGGAGCGTTCCAGCGGGCATCTGTATACAACGCCAAAGCGTCCGATGCCTCAAAGGGCAAGTTCCGCGAAGCGATCAAGCGAAGAGTACGGGAACTCGTTCGGTCGAAGTACGCTCAAGGCGATGTCAGTTCCGCCGAGCACACTCAGGAAATCGCCGAGCTCGCAGCATGGGCGTCAGACCACTACGGCGATCTACTGGCCAACGGGAGGCTTCGCTTGGGCGTTGCGCAGAAGATTCTCAATCTCTACCTCAAGTATCTCTGGTGCTGGGGTGGGTTTCCCGAACCACCGCATTGTCCCTTTGACAGGACGATCATAAAGAAGCTCCGTTGTGCCCAAAAGATCAACTGGACGGACATGGATGACATAGAAGAGTACAGGATGCTCGTCAGAGCCGCAGAAGAAGCTTCGGGGGGGCAGATTTCCGTGGCACAATGGGAGTTGCGAGAGTTCAACCGGCAGTAGAGGTGCTAACATCCGCATCAAGCGGAACGTTTGGGGCCGGGGCGTCCCCAAACGTCCGCTTATGCGGCGCGTTGCGGCCACATGCTGCCAGGCGCCGTAGGGCCGGTGTCCACATCCGTAACAATCTGCCGCTCGCGGCACTTTTCACGTCCAATTCACCACGTCTCGTGTGGGTACTGGGCGGATGATGCAGGCGCCCCCCTCGCGCGGCGGGTAGTCCTGCCTGCCGCGCGGTGGGCAAGACTGCCCACCGCGCAACGTTCGGACCCCGTCGCCGGCACGGCGACGGCCGAGACGGCGCTATTGTGCGGCCGGCTCGTGCCAGAACGAGCGCCAGTATTTCTGCTCGAGGGCGTAGTAGTCCACCGGCACGCCGTCGGCCTGGTCTTTCGGGAGCAGGCCGTAGCGTTTCATTTCGCGCAGATAGGCCGGCCGGGGCTGGAAGCCTGCCATGTCGAACCGCTTGATCTCGCTCAGGCGCTTGGCGGTGTCTCGGACGGCGGCCAGAAGTTTCTGATAGTCGGCGTCGCTCGTGTCGGCGAAAACGCGTGCCGTCTCCTTCCCGTTCTTGCAGGTGCCGAACCCGCCGGCGTCCTTGGCCAGCGGCGCGAGCAGCAGCAACGACTTCTCCGGCCGCGTCAGGTTGTAGAGGATGTGCCGGGAGAACCTGAGCCGCGGGTCACCGTATCGGACGGCCCACGGCGGCATGGCCATGTTGTCGGACGGCGAGGCGGGCAGTCTGAGGCGCTTGGTGTGACAGGAGCCGCAGCGGCGCTTCTCGACCTCGGCCAGCGCCACCATGCTCGGCCATTTCGTATCGGACCGGTCGAGGTGGTTCCGCGCGTAGCCGCCTATCATGCCGGTTCCCAGGGCCGCGTACGTGCCGGGGTACGGCGCGCCGGTGTCGATCCAGAGTCGCAGGATCGTCTTTTCGCGGTCCGAGGATTTGGCGCCGATTTTCCCGGTGAGGACCCTCTTCATCAGTGGCGCGGCGGCGCTGCCGAGGCCGCGCGGCGGGTAGTTGCTCTTGGGGAGGTTGCGTCCGTCGGCCATCTGGCGCCGGGCCGAGAGGGTGAAGTAACTGTGCGAGAACATCGGCCCGCGGTCGGCGGTCAGGATGACGCCGCCCGAGCGCGGCCCGCCGGCCTGGGTCTTCTCGTAGCCGTGGCACTTCACGCAGTGCCGGTCGAGGATCGGCTGGATGTCGCGCGGGAAGTCGAGCACGTCGGGCACGCCGGTGACGGGCCGGATTTTGCTCGGCGTCCGGCGAAACGCCGCACGGCGCGCGAGTTGCACCGGCCGGTCGGTCCGGTTCTCGTGGCAGCCGACACAGCCGGTCGTCTCACCGGGCTGGAGCGTGACGAAACTCTGCATCCGCTTGACGGCCAGGTTGCCGGAGTCGAGGGCCACGAAGATCAGGCTCCGAAGCGCCGGCGCCTCAAAGTACGCCGACCCGTCCGGCTCGACCGGCACCGTGCCCAGGACTCGCTCCAGTGTGAACGTGCCGCCATAACTCATGGGCTCCATGCCGCCCGTGAAGTTGATCGGTTTCGGCAGCGTTTCGAGGATGAGCAGCCGTGTGATCTCGCCGGGCTTGACGCCGGCCATGTTGCGGCCGTGGCGTACATCGACGAGCATCAGGCGGCCGGTCTGCTCTTCCGGCTCGATGCGCGGCGGGATGACGGGCTCGCGCGGCCGCGCGCGAAGCGGACGCGGTTCGTGCAACTGGAGGCGCGCCTTGCGGTCGGCTTCCGGCAGCGTGAAGAGCGTTGTCGTGGCGCCGCGACCGTTCATCAGGAGAAGTTCGTGGCCGCGCGCCACGAGGAAACAGTCCTCCGAGAACGGATACGGGTCGCGGAAGTTCGAGCCCCGGCTGATCGTCCGGGCCAGGGGACGGGCGTCCGGCCCGCCGCGCGGATCGAGGATCGTCACCGGCCCGTCGTGCTCGCGGCGTCCGTGGCCTGGCGAGAAGATCGAGACGACCATCCCTGTCCCTGGAATCGGCTTCGAGTCGATCATCACGATGCCGCCGTGCATGTTGCCGTAATAGGCCATCTGGCCGGTGCCGTCGGGGTTGATGATCCACAGGTGATGGTAATGTACCTGGCTGCGGTCCACGTATTCCCACCGCGTGTAAAGGATGGTGCCGTCGTGCAGCGGCCAGGGGGTGTTGTCGTGCTCGTTGTTCGAGGAGACCATGCGGATGTTCTCGCCGTTGGGCCCGCAGCGGTACAGGACGCCGACCTGCGTGAGCCAACAGTTGACCCAGCGCTTGCAGCGTGTGGAGACGAACATAATGTCGTCGTCCGGCAGGTAGATGGCCTCGTAATCGTCGTAGTCGCCGCGGGTGAGTTGCCGGAGGCCGGCGCCGTCGGCGCCGATCTCGTACAGGTGGTAGTGGTCACCGCCGCCCTTGCGGTAGGAGAACAGGATCTTCTTGCCGCCGTAGTGGACGTGCGGGTCGCGAACGTTGCCCTGCATGTCCTCCAAGAGAACCTTGACCTTGCCGGTCCTGAGATTCATGCGGCAGAGGCGGCCGCCGGGAACGTAGGTCTTGCGACTGGCGTCCTCGGCGTAGTAACTGATGTTGGCGTACCAGTGTGGGTCGGGACCGGCGGGCCGTTCCGCGAAGATGATGTCGCCGGCGCCGGCCATCGGTCCGGCGAGGGCTTCTTCGAGGAGCGTATCGCTCTCGCTCGTCAGTTTCGGCGGCTTGGGGTCGGTCGTCAGCAGGACGTAGTCGTAGATGATCCAACTGCCGATCTCGCAGTGGATGGTGAGCGCCGTGTGCTTCCCGGCGGCAAGGGCGGCGCCGGTTGCGAGCAGAAGCACTGTCACAACGATGACGGCGGTTCGTGTGCGCACGGCGGTTCCCCTCGAAAACGGTTTGGCCACTCGCCATCATCATAGCCGCGCGCGGCGCTGATGTCCACGCGGCGCGTCCCGCGCCGGTCCCGTCCGGCGGCAAACGCTGGCAAGCCAACTCATGGCGGGCGTCGCCGGCGGCCGATAGAATGCACGAGGCGTAGAGGGCGACGCAAGACCGGAAGATTTCAATCCCAGGAGACAGACCATGCCGGACCATGCCGTCAGTCCCGACGGAGAGACGTTCGCCATTCCGGGTCCGGACGAGTACGCTCCCGAGATGGAGCGTCTCGAACGGCTCGTCGCGGCGGCCCGGGCCGAAGACAAGGAGATCGTCGTCGTCATGGGCGTGGGGTTCGTCGGCGCCGTCATGGCGGCCATCATCGCCGACACGGTCGATAAGACGACCGGCAAGCCGTCCAAGTTCGTCATCGGATGCCAGCGGCCAAGCGTGCGCAGTTACTGGAAGATCCCGGTGCTGAACCGCGGGGTCTCGCCCGTCAAGGCGGAGGACCCGGAAGTCGAGCCGATGATCGCCCGGTGCGTCCTCGAAAAAAAGACCCTGACCGCCACGTTCGCAAGCGACTGCCTCCGGTTGGCCGACTGCGTCGTCGTGGACGTTCAGTGCGACTACTTGAAGAACGACCTGGGGAACATGCGCTCCGGCGAGACCGACATGGCGGCGCTGGAGACCACCATGCGGGTCATCGGCGAGAACGTCTCTCCGCACTGCCTGGTCCTGATCGAGACGACCGTCGCGCCGGGGACGACCGAGTTCGTGGCGATGCCGATCATGCGCAAGGCCTTCCGGGCGCGGGGGATCGAATCGGAACCCGTCCTGGCCCACTCCTTCGAGCGCGTGATGCCCGGCCGCGAGTACGTCAAGAGCATCCGCGACTTCTGGCGCGTCTGCTCGGGGTGCACCCCCGAGGCCCGCCAGAGGGTCGTCAAGTTCCTCGACGAAGTCCTCAACACCGACGAGTTCCCGCTGACCGTCATGGACCGGCCCATCGAGTCGGAGACCACGAAGATCGTCGAGAACTCATACCGCGCGACGATCCTCGCGTTCCTCCATGAGTGGAGCCTCTTCGCCGAACGCAACGGCGTGGACCTCATCAAGGTGTACAAGGCGATCAAGGTGCGGCCGACGCACTCGAACATCATCTTTCCCGGCCCGGGCATCGGCGGGTACTGCCTGCCGAAGGACGGCGGCCTGGGGTACTGGGCGTACAAGCACGTCCTGGGATTCGAGGACCAGGACCGCGTGTTCAAGATCACCCCCACGGCCATCGACGTCAACGATACGCGTGCCCTGCATGCGGCGGAACTGGTGCGCGACGGCCTGCGGAACATGGGCCGATACATCGCCGGCGCCCGCGTCCTCCTCCTGGGCGCCAGTTACCGCGAGGACGTCGGCGACACACGCTACTCCGGCTCCGAACTCGTCGTACGCAAACTGACCGAAATGGGCGCCGAGATGCACGTCCACGACCCGTACGTGGACCACTGGTACGAACTGGAGAAGCAGGACACCTATCCGGCGCCGGGCCGCTCGCTGGCACGCTTCTTCCGGAACCAGGAAGACCTCGTGAACCTGCGGGTCGAGAAGGACCTGAAGACCGCCATCGAAGGCGCCGAGGCCGTCGTCCTGGCCGTCCGGCACGCTCCGTACCTGGACCTGGCGCCGGACGACGTGGTCGCGTGGGCCGGCGGGCCCCTGGCCGTCGTCGATTGCTTCGGCATCCTGTCGGACGCGGCCATCCGCCGGTACTTTGAACTGGGGTGCGAGGTCAAGGCCCTCGGCCGCGGTCACATCCAGCGGATCAAGGAAGAGGTGCGAAAGACGACGCCGTAGGACACCTCGGGCTGCGGATCGCAGATTTCATATCTCAGGCCGGCGCGGTGGGCCTCCCGGGCCGGTTGCCCCGTTGTGCAAATACTGAGTCCGATAATACTACAACACTATATCCGCCTTTGGCGCGGTCCGTACGGTGCAAAGGCGCGTTTCGCCCGTAGAACAAGGCGTGCCTTGCCGCACCCTTGGCCCGGCCGTCGCCTTTGCGTCGATTGTCCCCTCGGTGGAGAAGTCGTCGAAGGTCACGTGTCCCCAACCGCCGGTGTTTGCGTCCACGATGCGAAGAAAGAGTTTGCGGCCCCTGTAGGGGGCGACGTCCCAGGTGACCCGCAGCATGGCCTCGCTGTTGGCGCCGCGGGCCTTGATGAGTTCCTTGCCGCCGGCGGCGTCGCAGAGGGCAACGTACGTGTCGGCGTGGCGGCCGCCACCCACCAGGAACGACATCTTCGACCCGCGGAGCGTGAAGACGGGCGATTCGACAACGCCGGTCTGTGCGTCCTTCCCCTTTCCGCCGGCGGCGCGTTCGAGCGTGGTCAGGAAGTACCGGCCCTGTTTGTTGTGCTTGGCGGCGCCGTTCAGGTGATGAAACCGTGGGCGGTCGCTTACGAGGGCCTCGAAGGCGCCCTCGACAACCTTCCAGCCCTGTAGGTCGCCGCTCTCGAAGTCCCATCGCAGGTTGCCGACGGGCGGGGGATGGTCGTAGACGACCTTGACGCGGGGAGCCCCGCGCCGTCCGTCGCGCCGGTCGGCCGATGCCGGGGGCGGACCGTCGAAGAAGCGGGCGCCCTTGCCGACGCGGTCGTAGTCGCCGAGGTCGTCGCGGGCCTTCTCGACAAGGGCCGTCAACCGGGCGACGATCTCGGGGTGGCGGTCGGCCACGTCATGCTTCTCTTCGACGTCGGCCTCCAGGTCGTAGAGTTGCGTCTGTGGGACGGCGTCGACCATCCGTGCGGACCACCCGGTCCACGGCGGCCGCGCGGGGCGCGAGAGAACGAGTTTCCACTTGCCGCTCCGGACGCCCTGGAGGTGCGTGAAGCAGTAGTAGTAGAACGCTTCGCGGGGGCTCGCCGCGCCGGGTCGGCCGGTGATGAGGGGCCGGAGGTCCACCCCGTCGATGGTGCGGTCGTCGGGCAGGTCGGCGCCGGCCAGGCGGGCGAATGTCGGCAGGAGGTCCATCGTGGTGACGATTTGGCCGCTGACTTTGCCGGCGGGGACCTTGCCGGGCCATCGCATGATGCAGGGGACGCGCAGGCCGCCGTCCCAGGTCATCATCTTCGAGCCTCGAAGCGGGTCGGCACTGCCGGCGTAATTGCCGATGTGTTTCTCGATCCACGGGCCGTTGTCGGAGGTGAAGACGATGAGCGTGTGCTCGTCGAGGCCGAGTTCCTTGAGCGTCTCGATGACGCGGCCGGCGCCGGCGTCCAGTTCCTCGATGACGTCGCCGTACAGGCCGCGCGGCGAGCGGCCGCGGAACGCCTTCGACGCGCCCAGCGGGACGTGCGGCATGTTGTGTGCCAGGTACAGGAAGAACGGCCGGTCCTGGTTCGTTCGGATGAACCGGATCGCCTCCTCGGTGTAGCGTTTCGTCAGGAGGTCCATGTTGGCGGGGGACTCGATGACCGCGCTGCCGCGCATCAGTTCGGTGACGAATCTCTTGGGGTCGGGTTCCCGCGTAAAGCCGTTGTGGAGCGGCGTCCCGAAGAAACTGTCGAAGCCCTGGGCCGTGGGCATGAGTTCCGGCGGGAACGGTCCGCGTCCGCGGCCGCCACCGCTTCCGGCAAGGTGCCACTTGCCGATGCAGGCCGTGGCGTAGCCGGCGCCTTTCAGGACCTCGGCGATGGTGATTTCGCGCGGGTGCAGGATCGTGTGCTGGTTCTTCCGGTTGCCCGGTTCCGCCACGCGGATGGGGTAGCAGCCGGTCATGATGGCGGCGCGCGACGGGCCGCACACCGCCTGGGCGTAGAAACTCGTGAACTTCATCCCCTCGGCGGCCATGCGGTCGAAGTGCGGCGTGCGAATCTGGGGGGAGCCGAAACATCCGACGTCGTTGTACCCCTGGTCGTCGGTGAGAAAGATGATGAAGTTGGGCCGGCGTGCGGGCGTCTCGGCCCGGGTGGCCCGCGCACAGGCCGCGACCAGCGTGGCCGCGCCAAGGCCGGCTGCTTTGAGGAACTGGCGGCGCTTCACGCGATGCTCGCTTTCGTAACAGATGCGCGGCGGGCAAGCCCGCCGGCTAACCAGGTTACTTGCCGAGTTCGATGACGACGCGCTGCCCATTATGCGCGGCGGGTCTCCTGACCCGCCGCGCAAAGCCCGCCGGCTAACCACGTTACTTGCCTGCGTACTTGCCTTTATAGGGCCAGGGGATCATGTGAGCCTTTTTGGCGAACGTCTCCCACTGGGCGGCCATCTGTCGGACGCGGTCGGGCTGCTCGGACGCCAGGTCGCTCAGTTCGCTGCGGTCGGCGTCCATCCGATAGAGTTCCCACGGGCCGGTGGCGCCGCGTGCGACGAGTTTCCACTTGCCGATGCGGACGGCCCGGTTGCCCTCGTGCTCCCAGTAGATGGCGTCGCGCTGGATGGTTTTGCCCGCGAAGGCGGGGACGAGGCTGCGGCCTTCCATGGGCGTGATTTTGATGCCGCCCGCCTCGGCGGGGTACTCGGCGCCGGCCACGTCCACGCAGGTGGTCATCAGGTCGATGAGATGCCCCGGCTGGCGTTCGAGGTCGCCCTTTCGGCGAATCGCCGCCGGCCAGTGCGCGATGAGCGGCGTCGAGATGCCGCCCTCGTGCACCCAGTGCTTGTACATGCGGAACGGCGTGTTCGAGACGTTGGCCCACTCTTTGCCATAGGCGATGTACGTGTCGGCGGGGCCGGGCATGACGCCGTGACCGGTGCGGACGGGGCGGCCGTCGCGCGTGACGGCGGGCTGCATCCGTCTCTGGAGTTCGTCCGGCCCCATCGGTTTCAGTTTGACCGGCTTCGACGGGTCGGGCCGGACGGCCCCGCGGCTGCCGTACTCCTCGGCGCAGCCGCCGTTGTCCTCGAGGAACAGGATGAGGGTGTTCTCGAAGGCGCCGGTTTTCTTCAGGGCGTCGATGATGCGGCCGATCCCAGCGTCCATCGAATCGACCATGGCGGCGTAGACTTCCATGCGGCGGACGTGCCACTTCTTGTCCTCGTCGGAGACCTCGTCCCACGGCTTGCTGTCGTGGGGCGACATGTCCCACTGTTTCTTCAGGAGGCCCATCTTCTGCATCCGCTCGTAGCGCTGCTTGCGAAGGACGTGCCAGCCCTTGTCGTAGCGGCCCTTGTACTTGGCGATGTCGCGTGGCTTGGCGTGCATGGGCCAATGGGCGGCGGTATAGGCAACGTACATGAAGAACGGCTTGCCGTCCTTATCGCGCTTGTGGTCGAGGATGAACTTGGCGGTATTGTCGCTGATGGCGTCTGTGTAGTAGAAGTCCTTGGTGTCCGGCGCGATCTGCGTATTGTCGCGCGTCAGCGTGTTGGGGTCGTAGAAGGAGCCCGCGCCGTGGATGGTGCCGAAGAAGCGGTCGAAGCCGCGCTGGAGCGGCCAGTTGTACTTCGGCCCGTCGGGTTTGGTGTGCGGCGTGACGTGCCACTTGCCGGCCATGTAGGCGGCATAGCCGGCGGGTTTGACCGCCTCGGCGATGGTGACGCAGTTTTTGCCCAGGTCGCCGTGATAGCCCGGCAGGTGGCGGTCGCCCATCATGTGGCCGATGCCGGCCTGGTGAGGATACAGGCCGGTCAGCAGGCTGGCCCGCGTGGGGCAGCACCGGGCGGTGTTGTAGAACTGGGTGAAACGGACGCCGTCGGCGGCGAGCGAGTCGAGGTTCGGCGTATGGATTTCGCTGCCGTAGCACCCGATGTCCGAGAACCCCATGTCGTCGGACATGATGAGAATGATGTTGGGCTTGGCGCCCGACATGCCCGGCGTCGCGGCCGGCGTTGCGGCGGCAACCCGACGCAACGGCACCGCGAGTGCCGCGGCGCCGAGGCCCACCGTTCGAAGGAACTGGCGGCGTCTCATCTCTTGCCTCCTGTCAGCGTTCGCGATGAATCGGGCTATGCACGGCCCGCGTCAGGTTACTCCGGCCATCCTGCCACAGGTGCGGCGACGGTTCAAGGTGATTCTGCCGCGACGGGCAGGGGGGGGGGTGGCAACGATTTCTGGCATGCGACGATTTCCTGCGGCTTGGCCGTAGCGCCGGGGTTTATCCCCGGCGCATCGTGGCCGGCGCCGCCGCCAATCCCGATACATCGGGACCGGGCATAAAGCCCGGCGCTACAACCTTGGCCGTAGCGCCGGGGTTTATCCCCGGCGCATCCTGGCCGGCGCCGCCGCCAACGGCCGCCGGGCATAAAGCCCGGCGCTACAACCGCCTTCGCTCGCCAGAAAAACTTGCCATGACGGGCCGGGGGTCGGTCGGGGCGACAGAGGCCATTGTGTCTTATCGTTTGACAGGCTTGCGGGCCGGGGATAGAATGATAGAATAGGAGTTGGTGAACCGGCAGGGTGGCGGTTTGTGCAAGGGACGCAAAGCGGAGGGGTTGTACTGCGGGCGCGCTTCGCCGGAGGCGGGGCGCGAGAGGGGCATAGGCGGCTGGCGAGATGCGAATCCTGATGTTGGGGTGGGAGTTCCCGCCTTTCATAAGCGGCGGTCTGGGGACCGCCTGCTATGGCCTGACCAAGGCCCTCAGCGATCTGGGTACGGATATCCTGTTCGTGCTCCCTCGCGGCGGGGCCGACGGGCGGGTCGACCGCGTCCACGTTCTCTCGGCGGTCGATAACCCGGGCCGGACCGCTTACTGGACCGTCGAGGGACTGGAACACGTCCGCCTCATCCCCGTGGCCGCAGCCCTCGACCCGTACCAGACCGAAGCGCGATACCGGGAAGAGCGGCGGCGCGAGACGCACGCCGGCCAGGCCAGCGCCGGGGAGGCCTTCGCGGCCGCCCTCGATCCCCATGGGCCGACCAGTCTCGGTCTCACGAACGGGCCGGACATGTACGCGGGAGACCTCTTCGGCGAGATCAACCGGTACGCACGCCTGGTGGCGGAGGTAGCGCGGCGGCACGAGTTCGATGTCATCCACGCGCACGATTGGATGACGTACCCGGCCGGCCTGAGCGTGGCGGCGCTCACGGGCAAGCCGCTCGTCGTGCACGTCCACTCCACGGAGTTCGACCGAAGCGGCCTGCACGTGAACCAGCGGGTCTACGACGTGGAACGCGCCGGCCTGCACGGGGCACGGAGCGTTATCTGCGTCAGCCGCCTGACGCGCGGCATCGTGACCGGGCACTACGGCGTGCCAAAGTCGAAGTGCCGCGTCATTTACAACGCCATCACCATCAACGGCGAGCCGGTCCGGACGAGCGTCAACCGCATCGAGCGAGGCGACAAGATCGTTCTGTTCCTCGGCCGCATCACGATGCAGAAGGGCCCGGAGTATTTTCTGGCGGCGGCCAAGAAGGTGCTGGAGGTTATGGACAACGTCAAGTTCGTCATGGCCGGCTCCGGCGACATGATCCGGCGGATGATCGAACTGGCCGCCGCCATGGGCATCGGCCACCGCGTGACGTTCACCGGGTTCCTCCGTGGCGCCGACCTGGACCGCGTCTTCGAGATGGCCGACCTGTATGTGATGCCGAGCGTGAGCGAGCCGTTCGGCCTGGCGCCGCTTGAGGCGCTCCAGCACGACGTGCCGGTGCTGATCTCGAAACAGAGCGGCGTGAGCGAGGTTCTGACGCACGCGTTGAAGGTTGATTTCTGGGATATCCATGAGATGGCGAACAAGATCGTGGCGGTGCTGCGGCACCCGCCGCTCCAGAAAACGCTCCGCGAACACGGGGCGTTCGAGGTCCGCAAATTCGCCTGGACCGACGCCGGGCAGGCGTGTATGGAAGTCTATCGGGATGCGACGGAAGGCGGGAAGTAGTTCAAGGTTCAAAGTTCAAGGTTCAAAGTTCAAGGTTCAAAGTTCAAAGTTCAAAGTGAACGACCGCCTGAGGCTCGCGTTGGAGTTTTGGACCTTTTGTGGTGGGTGGGGGCGTGGGGAAGATCGAGCGATTTGAGGACCTCGAGGTCTGGCAGAAAGCGAGGGAGTTGGTGGCGCTGGCGTACCGCATTACGGCCAAGCCGGCTTTTGGCCAAGACTGGTCGTTGCGAAACCAGTTGCGCAGTGCGGCTGTTTCGGCCATGGCCAATATCGCCGAGGGGTTCGAGCGCGGGGGGAACAAGGAGTTTCTCCAGTTCCTTGCCATCTCTAAAGGATCCTCCGGCGAGGTCCGCTCCCACTGCTGCGTGGCGCTGGATCAAGGGTACATTGACGCGTCGGAACACCGCCTGGTGTACGACAAGGCCTTGGAAGTTGGTCGCATGCTCTCGGGGTTGATGAAGCACTTGCGGCGATCGCCATTGCGCGGGAGCAAGTACACGTGAGGCCGTAGCATCGCTGCCGTCCGCGGTTTCAGGCCCTTGCCGTCGCCTCTTGGTTTTGAACTTTGAACCTTGAACCTTGAACCTTGAACTCTGAACTTCCGTGAAGGCCGTTTGAATGGCAAGCGTCTGTTTCTACTTCCAGGTCCACCAGCCGTTCCGGCTGCGTCGGTACAGCGTGTTCGACTCCGGCACGGACTACTTCGACGACTACAAGAACGCCGAACTTTGCCGCAAGGTCGCCTCTCGCTGCTACCTGCCGACCAACCGGCTGATGCTGGACCTCGTGCGCCGGTACGGCAAGGATTTCGCGGTCTCCTACTCCATCACGGGGGTGGCGCTGGAGCAGTTCGAGCGGTGGGCGCCGGAGGTGGTCGATTCGTTCCGAGCGCTGGTGGATACCGGGCAGGTGGAACTTCTGGCCGAGACCTTCTACCACAGCCTGGCGTTTCTGTACAGCCGGGAGGAGTTCCGCGAGCAGGTGACGGCCCACTCGGCCCGAATGGCCGAGGCGTTCGGCGTTCGCCCCAAGGTGTTCCGCAACACGGAACTCATCTACAACAACGACTTGGCGCATTTCGTCGAGGGACTCGGTTTCACCGGCATCACGGCCGAGGGCGCCGACCACATCCTCGGCTACCGCTCGCCGACCTTCGTGTACCGGCCCGTCGGCACCGACGGCATCAGGCTGCTCCTGAAGAACTATCGCCTCTCGGACGACATCGCGTTCCGTTTCTCCGACCGGTCCTGGCCCGAGTGGCCGCTGCGCGCCGAGACGTTTGCCCAGTGGGTGGACCAGGTCAACGGCAACGGGTACGTCGTGAACCTGTTCATGGACTACGAGACGTTCGGCGAGCATCAGTGGGCCGACTCGGGTATCTTCGAGTTCATGGAACACCTGCCCGAGCACATCCTGGCCGGCGGCAAGAACAACTTCATGACGCTCTCGGCCGCCGCTGCCGCATACGAGCCCGTGGCCGAACTCGACATCCCCCACATGGTCTCATGGGCCGATGCCGAAAGGGATCTGTCGGCCTGGCTCGGCAACGCCATGCAGTCCAACGCCCTGCACGAACTGTACCGCATGGAAGACGAGGTCAAGGCGGCGGGCAACGCCGAACTGCTCGACGACTGGCGGCGGCTCCAGACCTCCGACCACTTCTACTACATGTGCACCAAGTGGTTCGCCGACGGCGACGTCCACAAGTACTTCAACCCCTACGAGTCGCCGTACGATTCCTATATCAACTTCATGAACGTCCTCGACAACCTGCGCTCGCGCTTGAAGGGGTAGGGAAACCTTCCCAACAGATGTGCCACGGCCGGTCTTGCCCGGCCGTGTTCTGTGCCGCGCTATGCAGGCGTCACGGTCGGATAGGCTCGTGCGACAGAAGAGGCAGTGGCGCGGCCTACTTGAACGACACCGTCCGGCCGTTCGTGTAGGTGATCTCCTCGGCGGCAAACTTGAACTTCATCTGCTTCGACGAGGTGTTGAGCATTCCGAGGATCATGCCGCCCACTTCCATCCACACGCCCTCTTTGACCACGGTTCCGCCCCGCTTGATCGGCCCGTCGATCTCGGCCGGCAGACCGGCCAGGTAGCCCCCGGACGGGTCGTACAGCCGGATTTGGCCTTTGGCCGACTTGATCTCGAGCCCCGTCCGGTTCGTCAGGGTGAACGACAGGCGCGACCCCATCGCCTGCACTTGTTGCCCGCCGTACATCACGGTGAGGATCGCCAGCGCCTGCGGCTTCGTCGCCGGCTCGGCCTTGGTGTTGGGCCTGGGCGGCGGCGGGGTCGGGGCGTCGCGAGGGGGCGGGACAACCACAGGTCCGGAAGGCGTCGCCGGCGTGGTCGCAGGCGGCGTCACAGGCGCCGGAGGCGTTGGCGGCGGCGTGGGCGCGGGAGGCGCGGGCGGCGGCGGCTGCGTAGCGGGAGGTGTAACCGCAGAGGGCGTTGGCGTCGGCGGCTGTGGGGGCGGCGCGGGCGGCGCGGGCGCCGGGGTGGTCGGCTGGGGCGGCGAAGCCGTAGTCGCAGGAGGTGTCGGCGTGGTCGGCTGCCCGGCCGGCGGCGTGACGGCCGGCGCGGGCGGTGGTCCGCCGTCCCCGCCGCCGGCGAACAGAAGGCACACGATGACGATCAGCGCGACGAGCAGGGCGCCGGCCAGGCCTGCCATCAGGGCAAGCAGCAGCGGCCTGGCTCGCAGGGTTGCCATCAGGTCGGGCTTCGCTCCGGCCGGCTCGGCTGCGGGCGGACCTGCTGCGGGCGGCATCCGCTCTGCCACGGGTATCGAGTCAGCGGCGGGGGCTGCCGCGGTCGCTTCTGCTGCGGCGCCCGGCGGTCCAGCCGCCGTGCCGGCCGCAGCGCCCTGCGAAGCCAGGAGGCCTCGGACGTTCTGGAGCCGGTACCACGTCTTCATGTCCTTCGACAGCAGGTAATGGGCCTTCAGTTGCCCGGACGTGGCGAGGCCTTTGAGTTGCGTCCGGGTAAAGGGACCCTGGGCGGGGGCGCTCGGCTTCGTCTTAATGTAGACGCTCATCAGGGCTCCCCACCTAACCCGACCCGGCGCCGTCGTGGACCATCGGCGGCCATTATGCCGGGAGCCCCGCGTCGTTGCAAGACCTGATTTGCTGCGAACGTCTTTGCGTCAGTCGCGCCCGGCGCCCGCGCGGCTGGGCGGATTTGCGTGGCCGCGACCGACCTGGGCGCGGTAAACTTCCCCACACAGGTCGGCGTCAGAAGGAAGTGTCCGCATGCGAACGGTGAGTCTGCGAACGGTGTTTCTTGCGGCGTCTGCGGTAGCGGCGATTGTGGCGGCGGGTTGTGGAAAGCCGCGCGCCAGCATCCGATACGCGACCGGCGGTCCCGACGAACAGGTCCTCTACGATTCGGCCACGTTCCAGTTGGCCCGCCAGCGGAAGGTCCAGATCATCCTCTTTCGCCGCACGGCCGCGCCCATCGGAGAGGCCGACCCCGATTTCGAGTACCTCTTCTTTGAACTGCCCGAACGCGCGCAGTACGGGTGGCTCCGGGCCGATCGCGTGCCGGCGTACCGTTGGGTGCGACAGGGGGGGCAGAACCGCGTATGGCTGGGCACCGCCGGGCAGGTGCGGCTGCGTATGAGAGACTCGAAGCAGCACATGTACTTCCGCTTCCGCGTGACGATGGAACCGGTCGCCGGAACGCCCGGAGGGGCCTACGTCCTGGCCGGCAATCCCAAGGTCGTCGAGAACACGGTTAACACACAGAGCCTCATCAACCGTTACGGCGAATGGTTGGCGTCGATCGTCAACCCCAAACCGACGGGCGACGAAACGAAGTAGACCTTCTGCCCTGTACGTCAGGGCCGGCAACCGCGAAGGTTCCCGGTCCTTGTCTTTCTGACAGCCCGGCCGACAGGTCGCAGCCGAGGGTGCTACCGTCGCTTGCTCGCGATGGCCAGGGCGCCGACGGCCAGCAGCGCGAGCGTGGCGGGTTCGGGTGTCGGTGCGGGCCTACCGCCGCCGAGTGGGGCGCCGCCGCTCAGGATCCAGGCGTTGTCGATCTTGTCGTAGTCGTTCGAGTTGATCGTGCCGTCGTAGTTGAAGTCGCCCACCGCCCACCGGAAACCGCCCTCAGGCTCCCGGCCTTCGTTCTCCCACAGCAGCCACGCAGTGTCGATCTTGTCGTAGTCGTTGGAGTTTATGATGCCGTCCAGGTTCGCGTCCCCCCACCAGGTATACTTGACGAGGACGGAATCTTCGGGCACCGGCTCGCCCTCCAGGTCCGTCAGGTCGCCGATGCCCAGTTGGGGGTCGTTGTTGTCGATGACGCCCAAGGCCGCCAGGCGCTGGGACTGCGCGGCCGCCGCGCTCGAGGTGATGCCGGGACCGTCCCAGTAGCCATTCGTCCCGTCCCAGAAGCCGGAGGCGATCCAGCCGGCGATGGCGTCAAACGGGCTCGTGCCGTCCGTGTAATCGCAGATGAGGTTGTTGTCCGTCAGGTCGAGGGTACCCGCGGGTGCGCCGTGCGTGTCCGGATCGATCGCGAGGGCGTTGACCACGATGGTCTTTGTCCCTCCGCTGGTCAGATTGGCCATCCCGCCGCCGGCGAGGCTGAGACCGGCCAGATGCTGGCTATGCCGGAAGTTGACCACTGTGCCGGAGCCATGGACTTCGACCGTGAGGTTCCGGGCAGGAGGGGCCCCCTGGCCTCCACCGTCCGTGTCGATGTTGGTTGTGCCTCCCGTTGCCCAGAAGTTCGTGAGGGCTGCCGGCGCCTGCGGGCCGCTGACGTTGAGCGTGGCCGGGCCTTCCTTCATCAGCATGGCGGTGGATTCGCTCATTCGCAGCGTCCCGTTGAGCGTGAGGTCGGCCGTCTGGGTGCGGATGACGCCGAACCACCCGAGCAAGGTGGTATCCCCTTCGACCGCCAGGCTGTAACCGGGTCCTCCCGTAACCGTCAACTCGGCGTCGTCCTCCAATTCGAGGCCGGCGATCGAGAGGACGGGGTCGGCCGCCGCCGAGCCATCAACGTTGATGCCACCTTCATCCCGGACGGTCACGTTGTCCGGGAACTCAACGTCGGCGTCGTGTCGCAGGTTCAGCACTCCACCGGCCACGGTGATGTGCTGCCCGTTCAGGGCCGCAGGATCGCGGAGTTCGAGGACACCCTCGGCGACCTCCATGTCCGGGCCGTTGTAGCGGGGATTGAATCCGGAGACGACCATCTTGCCGAGGCCGATCTTCATGCCGGAACCATCGCCTTCCAGTTGCCACGGCGCATCGAGCGAGAAGACCTCGCCCTCGTCCACGTCGAAGGCGCCTCCGGCCCAGTCGATAACGAACACCCGCTCGGCGTGGGCGGCGAATGACCCGGCGGCGCGGAAGATGCCGCCGCGAAGCATGATGTCCTGGTCCGGGTCGCCGAGGTTCGCATCTTCGCTGACTTCCAGGACGGGCACCGGTCCGTCGTCGCCGCCCGCACCCACGACGATGTTGGATTTGAACGTGTTGGGCGCGGCCAGGACAAGCGTCGCGCGGGGCGCAGCGGGGTCGATGCCCTGTTCGGAGACGGGGTCCTCGCCGTCGATGGCTCGGACGTGAAGTTCGGAGGCCTCTCCGCCGACCTCGCCGGCCAGCGTCAGGGTTTGGTCGCGGGCAACCTCGAAGGCGGCCCCGTCGTACACCTCGACGTCTCGGTTCATCGTGAACGTTGACGTGGCCTGAACCATGCCCCCGGCAAGGACCAGAGGGCCGGCCGGGTCGCCGAGGCGCTCGTCGGCATCAACTGCAACCCGGGCCGAGCAGATGGTGGTCGGGCCGGTATAGGCGTTAAGGCCTGAAAGGGTCAGGACCGGGTCAAAAGACCGGGCAAACTCCCACCATGGAAGGGAAGAACCCGAGACGGTCAGGGACACGGGGACTAGGCCGTTGTCCACGATGGCGGCGGCGATCTCCAGGTCCTGCCAGACGTGGACGATGAGTTCGGGCTGCTCGGGCAACGAGCCGCCGGCCGTCAACTGTCCGTTCCGGATGGCGCCAGAGGATGCGGCCTGGCCTTCGACGACGGGGCCGCCCGCCGGCAGGCCGGAGTCCGGTGTGCAGAGCACGCCACCGCTTGCGATGTTGAGCAGGTTCTGGCCCAGGTCGAGCGCCTGTCCGCCGGCGATCTTGACCGAGTTGATCGTCTTCGGCGACAGAAGCATGTCCGGCGCATCCAGCAGGACATTGTCCCGCGGGTTAGCCGCGTTGATGTCGTTTGCATACACCGGCACGGGCATGACGCCTTGGCCCTGGGCGTACGTGGCGAAATCGCGGTCGGAACAGTCGCTGACGACGGCCCATCCACCGACCAGGCCGCCCCAGTCGAGCGTCGGGCCGGCCGGTTCGCCAATCAGAATGAACGCCGTGGTCATCAACTCCCAGCCCCAGAACTCGATGGTCGCTCCGGGGGCGCGGTCCAGCGTCTCGACGTGAAGCGTCGCCGAATCCCCTCCGACAAAGGTGTTCACGCCGAGGCTGGAGGAGCCCATGACCAGGTCCACGTGCGGAAGCGTCTCGGTGGTTGCCGCCGCATTCCCGTGCAGCCCGAGCCCCCCGCCATACAACCGCAGGGGACTGTCCATGCGGTTGTTCACGTTGGTGACGGCGTTGTCCAGTCCGATGATGGCGCCCAGGTGGGCCTCGAAATGGGAGGCTCCCAGGACCGTTCCCTGCTGGGTGAGGGTGAGCGCGGCCCTTTCGCTGTAGGGATCGGTGGGGTAGACGATAACCGCTCCCTGGACCGGGTTGGCCGGCGCCATGAGGTCGACGTTCATCCGCATGCCGTCCAGGATGAGGTCCTGGCCGGGCCCGCCCGCGACGCTCCCTGAAAGCAGAAGTTCCAGTTCTCCCTCGTCCGTGTTCTCGACCCAGAGCGTATCGTTGAGGATAACGGGCGCGGCGATCTCGTGGCGGCCGAATCCCACGATCGAGGCCTCGGCGCCGCCGCCGTCGAACGTGAGCGACCCGCCGCCCGGGCCCGGCGCAAGCGTAAAGCGCGGCAAGTCCCAGTTCCAGTCCGCCAGGACGATGCGGCCGACCGTGATCGGCGCGTTGACATCGACCGTCACCGGGCTCGTCAGGGGCAGGTCAAACAGCGCCCAGTCGCCGGGACCGTCCGGGAACCCCGGAGGGGCCCAGTTCCCCGAATCGGTCCACGAGCCGTCGCCGTCGGTCATCCACAGGTAGTCCGTCTGTGCGGCCGCCGAACTCGCCACCACCAGCACCCCGGCGATAACGGCCGCCACGTCACGATATCGCATATCAGCCTCCCTGTACGGCTCGGGTCACCATTGCGGCACGGTGTCCCGCGTTCCATCTCCGTTCGGCCGGTCCAACTGGAGGACCCGCCTGCCGTCGTGCCCTTCTTGCAGCAAAAAACGGGCCGGGTCGCCGGCGGGCGGACTCAGCACCGAGTGCGTATATCCCCTCACCATAAGTTTACACACAATTGGCCCAAAGTCAAGTTCTGCCGGCTCCCGGGACGGGCGTGTGGCAACTTTTTCCGGCATGGGACGATTTCCTGCGGTTTGGCCGTAGCGCCGGGGTTTATCCCCGGCGCATCCTGGCCGGCGCCGCTGCCAATCCCGATACATCGGGACCGGGCATAAAGCCCGGCGCTACAACCGCCCGCGCTCCGGGCACGAAGAATCTCGCCACCGTCAGTCCGGCCCGCCCGCTTGACACACTGCATCGACCTCTCTAAACTATGCGCTTCCACTTGGGGGATGGCCGCAGGAGGGGGCGCCCGATGGACCGTTTCGACTATCGAGAGGGCCGGCTGTATTGCGAGGACCTCGCCGCAGCCGACCTGGCTCGACGCTTCGGCACGCCGCTCTACCTGTACAGCGCCGGCACGCTGCGGCAGCACTACCGCAAACTTGCCTCGGCGTTCTCGGCCGTCGAGCCGCTCATCTGCTACTCGGTCAAGGTCTGCTCGAACATCCATATTCTGCGGGTCCTGAAGGACGAGGGCAGCGGCTTCGACATCGTTTCGGGCGGGGAACTACACCGGGTTCTTGAGGCGGGCGGCGACCCTGCCACGTGCTGCTACGCCGGCGTCGCCAAGACCGACGACGAGATTCGCTTTGCCCTCGATTCCGGGATCCTCCTGTTCAACGTCGAGAGCGAGGCCGAACTGGAGAACCTCGCACGCCTGGCCCAAGAGACGGGGCGGCCGGCACGGGCGGCGCTTCGCGTCAACCCCGACGTGGACCCCAAGACGCACCGCTACATCGCCACCGGCAAGAAGGAGACCAAGTTCGGTGTGGACCTCGAACGGGCCGAGCGGGTCTTCGGCGATTTCGCTGCCTCAAGCGGCGGCGAGCACGTGGCCCTGACGGGCGTGCAGGCGCACATCGGGTCGCAGATTACGACGGTCGAGCCGTACGTCCAGGCGCTCGAGAAGATCGTGGTCTTGATTAACCGCCTCCGCGCCGCCGGTCACGAGATCACGACCCTCGACTTCGGCGGCGGGTTCGGCGCCGATTACGAGAGCGGCCAGGCGCTCGAGGCCCGGGCCTTTGCCGCCGCCATCGTCCCGATCCTCAAAGGCCGCCACCTCAAGATCATCATGGAGCCCGGACGCTTCATCGCCGGCAACGCCGGCATCCTTATCACGCAGGTCCAGTACGTCAAGGCGGGCGGCGACCGCACGTTCCTCTTGTGCGACAGCGGCATGCACCATCTTATCCGGCCGGCTCTGTACGGATCGTACCATCACATCTGGCCACTGGAGCCCGGCGAGGACTTCGTGCCCGAGCAGCGGACCCGCGATGAGGTATTCCCGGGTACCGAGGCGGTGGACGTGGTCGGTCCGATCTGCGAGTCGGCCGACTTCTTCGCCAAGGATCGCCACCTGCCGCCGGCCGCGCGAGGCGACTACCTGGCCGTCTTCTGCGCCGGGGCGTACGGGATGTCGATGGCGTCGGAGTATAACTCGTTTCCGCGTCCGGCCGAGGTGCTCGTCGATGGGTCCCAGGCCCGTCTCATCCGCCGCCGCGGCACCTACGACGACCTCGTCGCGCCCGAAAAGGACGTGTAGGATTTATCGAGCCCCCACCGGGAGGTCCGGGTTATTCTCGGCGGTGCGGGGATATGCCTACCTTGCGGGCGGCAGGACGATCTCGACCTGCTCGGGCCCGTCGCGGCCGAGGTGAACGTCCAGGACGGCCTTGCGGCCGTCGCATTGGGCCGTGACCCGATGCGTCCCGAAGAATGCGCGGACCTTCACCTTGCCACGGGTGTCGGTGCGGCCGGCGGCGTCGGTCCGCCACAGGTGGTTGATGAGCCGGTCGAGCGCCTTGTAGGCAGGCTTCGGCGACAGGTCCGCCCGCAGCAGGCCCGCCGGGGCGTTCCGCCACGCGAACCGGTCCGACAGGTCCCACCACGTGATGCTCGCCACCTTCGGATGGGCAAACGCGGCCGTATAGAAGTGGCGGACGGCTTCGGCCTGCTCGGCTTCCATCTCGGGCCTTCCGAGGATGGTGACAGCCGAGACGTGGATCGGCCGGCCTGCGGCCGCACATCGGTTCAGCGTCTGTTGGACGCGGCTCAGCGGCCAGACGCCGTCGTGCTGGTGGGCCGTGATGCCGATGCCGTCGAGCCGCACCTCCCCGGCGCAGACCTGCCTGGCAACCTCAACGAGCGTTTGAGGATCGTCGCCGCTGATGAGCAGCCGGCCGCGCGGCTCGGCTTCGGCCGCCCACCGAAGCGCCTGGGCCGTCTCGACCTCGCTCCGTCCGACGCGCAGACGCCCGACCGGCGCATGGACCACGTCCCACCACGCGATCGTCTCACGGTACCGTTCGACGGTCCGCCGCACGTGGTCCCTGACCGCAGCCGGCGCCTCATCGTCGGTCAACTCAGCGGCCCATCGCGGGACGGCTTCCTGCCACAGCAGCGGATGGCCCCTGACGGCGATGCCGTGTTCGCGGCACCAGGCCACGGCCGCGTCGAGTCGCTGGGTGTCCGGCCGGCCGCGGCGTTTCTCGAGCACCGACCAGTAGAGCGGGACGGTCGCCAGGTTGAAGAGCATCCGGAACCGGCGCTCGTAGAGGGCGTTCTTCTTCGCGTCGCCCCACTGCCGGAAGGCGAACAGGTTGCAGCCGAACCCGAAGTCGTGTTGCTGCTGGACGATCTCGACGTTCGCCCCCGCCACCGGCCTGCCTTCCGAATCGAGGACGTGCAGGACGAGGTCGCGCTGGCGCCAGTTTCGGATGTCGTTCTCGAAGCGGGCGTTGCGGATGCGTTCATCTTCGATCTGTGTTGCCAGCCGCCGGCTCCGCGAGACCAGTTCGGCGACCTCGAGTGCGGCAGCGGCCAGTTCTCGGCGCGGGAGCGACCCGCCGGCGAGCGTCTCCCACACCTTGTGTCGGCGGACGAGGGAACGGGCCACTCGGTCGGTCTCCTGGGCCAGGACCTCCGAGAAGCCGCGCGCCGCCTCAACCGCCATGTGCTGGGCCGCACGCACCGCCTCCGCGTCCAGGTCCTCCGCGACGGCCCCGCGCCAGAGCGATACCACGGCCTCGAGGAACATGCGGCCGAGGTTGCGTGCGCCCTCGTACTCGGCGAACGTGACGTACCCTTCGGGCGTCTCGGCGAGGCGTCGCAGCGCGGCCTCGAGATCGGCTATCAGGCGAGCGACCTCATCGGCAAGGAACCCGGCGGCCTCGGCTCGCTCGCCCGCCGCGACCGGCTCCGTCAGGCGGTATTCGGTCTCCAGGGCACGCGGGCACGCGGCCTGGTGTCGGACGTCGAGCGGCTGGTCTTTCGCGTCCGCCACGCGAACGCTCACGGCCCACGCGCCGCCGTAATCGACTACACGCACCAGCATCCGGTGCCAGCCGCACGCAAGGCGCACGCGGACCTTGTCCTCGTCGGCGCACCACGACCTCTTGATGTCGTGGCGGTGAACGGTGTGGCCGTCGATGTCGACGCGGACGGCGTCATCGCTGCCGATCCGCAGGGTGTACGTGGCGTCGGAGGGAATCTCGAAGAAGGTGTGGAGCAAAGCCGTGCCGGATGGCGGCTCCGGATAGAGCGCCCGCAGGTTGATGCGTCCCTGCGGCTCGGCCTGGACAGGCAGCCACACGGCGCCGGTGGCAAAGAGGCCGGGGTATCCGACGAAGTCCGCCGGCAGTTCGGGCGCATCGAGCCTCGTGCCTTTGATCGGGCCGCAGACGGCCCAGTCGCGCAGGAACCCGCCCGTTCCGCGTGCCGCGCACGGCCCCGCCGCAGCCGACAGCAGCGCAGCCGCCAGCGCCAACCGGAGCAGAGACCCGTCGAGGTCGCTACGCATAGGCATTCCTTCGAGTGCGTCGAGGCGTGACGTTAAACCCAAGAAGCGGGGGGAGGTCGCGGTTGAAGATGCGTTAGCGCAATCCCCGATTGCTTGTAGCACGTTGTGCCGCGGGGCTTTACAACAGTTTTTCGAGCCGCGTTTTCATGGCGGCCAGCGCGCGAGCGCGGTGGCTGAGGCGGTTCTTCGTCTCGGGGGCGAGTTCGGCCATCGTCCGGCCGAGTTCGGGCAGATAAAAATGCGGATCGTACCCGAAACCATTCGACCCGGCCGGCGGGTCGGTGATGCGGCCCTCGCAAACGCCTTCGGTTACGGCAAGGACACGGTCGGGCGTCGCCAGGGCCACGACGCAGCGGTAGCGGGCGGTCCAGGTCTCTTTGGGGTAGGCGGCCAAGGCCCGCAGGAGAGTCTGGTTGTTCAGTCGGTCGTTGCCCTCCTCGCCGCCCCATCGGCTGGACCGGGTGCCCGGGCGGCCGCCGAGGGCGTCCACCTCGAGGCCGGAATCGTCGGCCAGCGCCCATTCGCCCGTCGCCCGGGCGTAGCCGAGCGCCTTGGCCCGCGCGTTGTCCTCAAAGGTCTCGCCCGTTTCGGGAACCGGCTGGACGCCGGCGAAGTCCTCGAGTGACTTCATCCGGACGCCACGCGGCCGGAGGATGGCGGCAATCTCCTCAAGTTTCTTCCGGTTTTGTGTGGCTATGACGAGCGTGCGGGGCATGGCAGGTCCTGTGAGCGGCTGCGGACAACTGATTGGGCTCGTAGCCCAAGGGGTTGCGCCGCTTACTTACGTGCGCGGCTGGTTTTCTCACGTGGCTGGTCGGGCGCGAGTGTAACTAGCCGCGAGCGTAAGCGAGCGGGTGCCGTTCTCGCCACAGCAAAAGACTTACGTAAGACCGCTTAGAACGCCTTGACCGAGCCGACGACGAGCAAGTCGAGCGCTTCGAATCCCTTGACCGGTCGGGGATCGCGAAGGATGTCTTCGGACTTCAGCCCCGCCGCGTCGAGCATCTGTCGCGTACCTTCCTGGCTGAAGAGGCGGATCCTGCCGGCGCCGGCGGCCCGCAGGGCGGCGTTCAGGGCCTCCAGTGCCGTGGCGTCCACGCCGTCCTTGGCGGAGGCCGGGTCGGCTGCCAGAACGCCGACCACGCCGACACGAGCGACCTTGTCCCGCGGGAGGCCGGCCATCAGTTGCTTGACGAGTGCGCCGACAAGCGTCGGCAGTTCAGCCTTGCCCTGCGCAACGCCCGACGCCCGCATGCGGCCCTGGGCCAGGCCCGTCTTGGTGTCCACGAACAGAATCGTGAGCCGATAGAGCGACCTGGACCGGGCGACGGCGGACCCTGCGGGTTCCTTTCCCGGAACCCTGACCAGTTGCGTCTGCACGTGCGCTTCGGGCGGGGTCTCCTGCCCTTCCAGACGCATGCGCGGGAACTTCTTGATGAGGCCCAGGACCTTCGGGTCGATGATCTTCGGTTTGGCCTTCGGCCGGCCGACCTTGCCGGGATCGTCGAAGATTCGCATCCCGAACGCGCCGAGGGTGACCATGCTGAGCCGCGGCCCGTGGTAGGCGTATGCTTCGTACCCGCGCGACCTCAGGCTGCCGGCGTACCGCTGGGCGCTGGCCATACGGCCGGGGGCCTCCCAACTGCCGACGTGGAGGGTGAACAGACCGTCGGCCTGCTCGAGCGGCCAGGGGTTCTTCGGCAGCGGTTCGGGCACCGGCACCAGCAGGACGCCGGCGAACGGATACTGCCCCCGAGCGTCGCGGATGACGCGGACGCGTTTGAGCATGGCGTCGGCGTCGGCGTCCTTCCACGAGTTGTATCGGCCGACGCAGACGCTGGCGTACTCGGCGCCCTCAACGGTGAAGACGTCGGGCAAGCCTTGCGCCGAGAGTTCCTTGACGAGTCGCTGGGCGCTGGCGACGGCCTCGGGCCCCTTGTATTCGACCAAGACGACGGTGAGTTTACGTTGCTCGCTCAGCCTGCAACCGGCGGCGAGGACGGCCACAGCGGCGAGGGTCAGGGCCTGTGCCGCAACGTGTCGCGAGCGGCGGAGGGGGCTGTTCATGTAACTCCTCCCTTTGGCAGCCGCAGTCGAACACGCCGCGCCCGCCGCAGCGGATCTTCGGCAAGCGTGGCGGCTAACGCTTCTCTTTTACCGCGCGGGCCTGGTTCTTCGCCAGCCTTTCGCAGCCGCTCTGCGCGAGGCGAAGCAACCGCGACAGGTCCGAGCGGCGAAACGTCGCTTCCTCGCCGGATACCTGGACCTCGATGAGGCGACCGTCCGGAGTCATGACGACGTTCATGTCCACGTCCGCCTCGCGGTCTTCGCCGTAATCGAGGTCCAGGATGGCCCGTCCGCCGACGATGCCGCAACTGACGGCGACCACCTGTTCGGCGACGGGGTCGGGGCCGTCCGGCAGGCGACCGCTCTCGCGTGCCCCGGCGATGGCGCGGGCCAGGGCGACCCAACCGCCGGTGACCGCCGCCGTGCGTGTGCCGCCGTCGGCCTCCAGAACGTCGCAATCGACGATGATGGTGTTCTCGCCGAGCGCTTCGAGGTCCATTCCGGCACGGAGCGCGCGACCGATGAGGCGGCTGATCTCGGTCCCGCGCGAATTGACCCGGCCGGGACCCGGCCGCCGGTTACGCGTACCCGTGGACGCCGGCAGCATCCCGTACTCGCCGGTGACCCATCCCTTACCGGCGTTTCTGAGCCACGGCGGGACCTTCTGTTCAACGGTGGCCGTGCAGAGGACGCGTGTGCGGCCGATCTCGATGAGTGCCGACCCGTGTGCCGTGCGGATGAAGTCGGGCGTGATCTTGACGGGCCGGAGGCGGTCGGCGGGGCGTTTGGCGGTTTGCTTCATCGCGTCACCTCGCTGCGTTAGGGCGCTTGCGGGCTCGGCGCTAGTTGCCCTGCGCCTGCCATTCGCTCAGGGCCTCACGCAGGATGGCGAGGCCCTCGTCCAGTTGTTCGCGCGTGATGATCAGGGGCGGCATGATCCGCAGCACGGTCTCGTGCGTGCAGTTGATGTGGAGGCCCTTGTCGAGGCACTTGGCCGCCAGGTCCGCCCCGTTCTGCGTCAGGTCCGCGCCTATCATGAGGCCGACGCCGCGCACCTCGGCAATGAGCGGCGTCTCCTGCTTCATTTCCAGCAGTTGCTGCCGCAGGTACGTCCCCATCTGGTTGGCGTTCTCCAGGAGGTTCTCGTCGCGGATGATCTCGAAGACGGCGCAGCCGGCGGCGGCGGCAAGCGGGTTGCCGCCGAACGTGGCGGCGTGCGTGCCGGGGACCAGGCTGGCGGCCACCTCTTCGCGGGCGCACATGGCGCCGATGGCCGTCCCGCCCGCCAACTGCTTGGCCATCGTCATAATGTCCGGCACGACACCGGGCACCTGGTAGCCCCACCACGTGCCGCAACGTCCGACGCCGGTCTGGACCTCGTCGAAGATCAGCACCATGCCGCGCTGGTCGCACAGGTCGCGCAGCGCCTTGAGCCATTCGGCGCGAGCGAGGTTGACACCGCCCTCGCCCTGGATCGGCTCGACGAGGATAGCGCAGGTTTCCTCGTCGGCGAGTTTCTCGACCGCCTCCATGTCGTTCAGCGGGGCGTACACGAAGCCCGGGACCAGCGGCTGGAAGCCCTGGTGATATTTCGGTTGGGCCGTCGCCGTGATGGAGGCGAAGGTGCGGCCGTGGAAACCGTTCTCGAAGGTGATGATCTTGTACTTGCCCGGCGGCGTATGGATGCGTGCCAGTTTGATGGCGGCCTCGTTCGCCTCGGTCCCGGAGTTGCAGAAGAACGACTTGCCGCCGAAGCCCGTCTCGGCGATCCACTGGGCGAGGCGGCCCTGCGGTTCGGTGTACCATGTGTTCGGCATGTAGATAAGTTTGCCGGCCTGCTCGCGGATGGCCTCCACCAGACGCGGGTGACAGTGGCCCACGCCCGTCACGGCCCAGCCGCTGAAAAGGTCCAGGTAACGCTTGCCGTCGGCGTCCCAGAGGTACGGCCCCTCGCCCCGGACCGCCACGATGGGCAGCCGCGTGTAGTTGCCGATGACGTACCGGTTGAAGCGGTCGATGGTTTCCTGGGTTCGCGAAACGGGTTGTGGTTCGCCGGTCATGCGAAACTCCTTGAACGCGGCGGGCAAGCCCGCCGGCTAACGTGTCTTGTCGAGCCGCTTCCGCGGCAGGGTCGGCAGCACGCGGCGGGCAAGCCCGCCGGCTAACGTGTCTGTTCGGCGAGGACCTGGCGGCACCGGGTGCAGAGGTCTTCGGGTTCGGCCTCACCGACGCTCGCCCGATAGTTCCAGCACCGCTCGCAGCGGGCGTACTCCTGGACGAGCAACGTGGCCGAGTGTAACCGCTTGCCGTTGGCGGCGTCGCCCATCGCCCTCTCACCTTCGAGCGTCTCGGCCTCTTCGGGCGCCACGAGCAGGAGTTCACTGACGAGGAGCAGGTCGGCGAGCGTCTCGGCGCCCACTTCGCGGAGGCGCTCGAGTTCCGAGGCGTCGGCCACGGCCAGCGCCACCCGGGCCTCGGTGTGCTTGTCGAACTTGCCCTCCTGGCGGAAGACCTCGAGCGCCGCGTAGGCGTTGCGCCGAACGTCCTGGAGCCATTCCCATTTGGCCAGGAGTTCTTCGTCGAGGACTTTGGCATCGACCTGCGGCCATGCGGCCAGGTGGACGCTCTCTTCGCGCCTCGTGCTTCGCAGAGTAGCATCGCCCTCGGCGGGGGCAGGCAGATGCGACCACGCCTCCTCCGCCGTGTGCACCAGGATCGGCGCCACCAGCCGCACCAGCACCTCGGCCACCTGGGCCATGGCCGTCTGGGCGCTGCGGCGGCGAGGCGAGCCGGTCGCGTCGCAGTACAGGACGTCTTTCTGCACGTCCAGGTAGAAGGCGCTCAGGTCGTTCACGCAGAACAGGTGGGCCAACTGGTACACGCGGTGGAACTGGAACGCCTCCATCTCGGCGGTCACGTCGGCCACCAGCCGCTGCAGCCGCGCGAGCAGCCACCGGTCGATCTCCTCCAGGCCGCCGGGTTGGACGGCGTGCGCGCCGGCGTCGAAATCCGCCAGGTTCCCCAGCAGGAAGCGGACGGTGTTTCGGATCTTGCGGTAGGCGTCCTGGAGGCTCGAGATCAGTGTGTCGGAGGCCCGGATGTCGCCGGCGTAATCGACGCTCGACGTCCACAGGCGCACCACGTCCGCCCCCAGCCGCTTCACCTCGTCCAGCACGCTGACGGTGTTGCCGAGGCTCTTGGACATCTTGCGGCCTTCCTCGTCCACGACGAACCCGTGGGTGATGCACGTGCGGAACGGCGGCTGTCCGCGCGCCACCACGCCCATGATAAGGCTCGACTGGAACCACCCGCGGTGCTGGTCGGAGCCTTCGATGTACAGTTCCACCGGCACGTCGAACCCTTCGACCTCGCACGCGCTGGCCCAGGATACGCCCGAATCGAGCCAGACGTCGAAGACGTCGGTCTCCATGCGCCAGTCGGTGGCGTCGCAATTCGGGCACGTCGGTGCCTGGCCGAAGACATCCTCGACCGTGGCCTCGTACCAGGCGCCGGAGCCATGCCGGCCGTAGAACTTGGCGGCGGCCCGCATCATGTCGCCCGTCAGGAGCGCCTGGCCGCACGCCTTGCAGTACAGGGCGGGGATCGGCACGTCCCAGACCTTCTGGCGGCTGATGCACCAGTCGGGCCGCGTCTCGATCATCGCGCGGATGCGCGACTCCGTCCACGCCGGCACCCAGTGGACGCCGCCCACCGCCTCCAGCGCACGGTGCCGCAGGCTCTTGCCCTCGTCCGCCTTGTCGAGCGCAACGAACCACTGCTCGGTGGCCCGGAAGATGACCGGCTCGCGGCACCGCCAGCAGTGCGGGTACCGGTGGGCCGTCATGCCGGAGGCGACCAGGTGCCCGCTCTCGGCGAGATGGTCCAGGATGATATCGTTGGCTTCCCAGACGGTCTTGCCCTGGATCCAGTCCGGGACGGTCTCGTCCATGCGGCCCTGGGCCGTGACGGGGCTGTAGGTCGGGATGCCGACCCTCAGGCCCATGAGGTTGTCCTCGCGGCCGTGGCCGGGGGCCGAGTGCACGAGGCCCGTGCCCTCTTCGAGGGTGACCATGGTCGGATCGGCCCAGACCTGGCGGAACTCGGCACCGGAGGGTGGGCCCATGAACGGATGCTCGTAGGTCAGGCCCTGGAGTTCCGCGCCGGTGAATGTTGTGAGCGTCTCGACATTCTCCAAGCCCGCGCCCTGCGTGACTGTGTCCACGAGGTCCTCGGCGACGAACGCCGAGCGCTTATCGCCGTCCTTCTCGTAGCGAATCAAAGCGTACCGATAGTCCGGGTGCACAGCCACGGCCATATTGGCCGGGAGGGTCCACGGCGTCGTCGTCCAGATCATGAGGTGGACGCGCTGCCCGGTGAGCGGGTCGGGCAACTTCGCCGCCGCGTCCTCGGTGAGGACGAACAGGACGTACAGGCTCGGCCCCTCGTCGTCTTCGTACTCCAGTTCGGCCTCCGCGAGGGCGGTCTCGCAGTGCATGCACCAGTGGATGGCTCGAAGTTCCCGATGGATGAGCCCCTGGTCCACCAGGTGGGCGAGGGTCTCCATCTGGCGCTGCTCGTACGCGGGCGCGAGCGTCAGGTACGGCCGGTCCCACCGTCCGAGGACGCCGAGCATCTGGAACTGCTCGCTCTGGTGCCCGATGAACTTGCGGGCGTAGGCTTCGCAGCGCTTTCGGATCTCGACGGGGCTCATCGCCCCGGCCTTCGGGCCGAGTTCGCGGCGCACGGCGTGCTCGATCGGATGGCCGTGACAGTCGTACCCCGGCACGAACGGGGCATCGTAACCCTGCATCGTCTTGTACTTGACGATGATGTCTTTGAGGATCTTGTTGACGGCCGTTCCGATATGGATGTCGCCGTTGGCGTACGGCGGCCCGTCGTGGAGGATGTACCGGCCCTTGGGATGGGCGGCGGCCCTGATCATCCCATACAGGTCCATCCTGGCCCAGCGCCGGCGGGTTTCGGGCTCGCGCTGGACGAGGTTGGCCTTCATCGGGAAGGCCGTCTTCGGCAGGTTGAGCGTGCTCTTGTAGACGTTAGCCATGGTATACCTCATGCATCGTTCGAGCCGCCTCTTCGAGCCGCCTCTTCGAGCCGGGAGCGGAAGCTCCCGGTGGCCTCGTCGCGCGATGGAATATGCCACGGCCGGAGGACGCCCCCGGCCGCTCCCGCGGCCGGCTCGGCCGGGATGCTGCGCGCCGCGGCCGGCTCGAACTGCGTCGAAAAAGCAACGCCCTGGCGGCGCGTCAGAACGGAGCGTGCCAGGGCCACCTCGTTGAAGCGGCAATTTTATCGGCCCTTCTGGGCATCTGTCAACGACTTATTCCGGCGGGCATTTCGCGGCACGGGCGTGGCCGCTTCGCGATCCCCAGCAAGGCGTTCCCCCTTGCAAGCCGCCTGGGGGCCGATTACGATGAGCGCCGGCGGGCAGGAATGCCCGCCGCGCAGGATCGCGGTAAGTGGCGCTGTAGCAATAAAACAGGAATATCACACATGAAAAGAACCGATTTGGGAATACTTGCTGGTGTGTTGATGTCCGTTGCTCTGCCGGTCGTCATGTCGCGGGCGGCGGTTGCGCAAAAGCCTCAGCCGGCCGCCAACCTGCCGCCCAATCCCGCGCCAGAAGCGCAAGTGGTCGTCACGATCGACACGGACGCGCCGTCCACGCCCTATAGCCCGATGCTCTTTGGCGGTTTCATCGAACACT